>JANMVV010000014.1:0-2783 GCA_031392925.1 Vicinamibacteria bacterium | reverse complement strand
CCGGCCGAACGGGCGCGTCGAACTCGCCCAGTACGTCGGTCTGCCCGCGCGATCCCTGAAGGCGCGCACCGTCCCTCCCGGACGCGGACCCCTGATGATGTCGATGCGCGTCACGAACCTCGATCCGGCATCGGACCGCCTGAAAAGCCTCGGCGCCAGGCCCATCGGGACGGCCCGCTACGACTCGCCTCCGTTCGGCAGGGTCAGCGCCGCGACATTTTTCGGCCCCAGCGACGAGGTGATCGAACTCTTCGAGATCTAAACGCTCTCGACCGCCTCGATCCTGGCCTTTTCCACCTCGAACGGTGGAGAGGGAATCTACGCGGTTTCGGGCCGGTTGTGCGCGGCGATGCGCGCGGCCAGAACCGGACCCACGATGGCCGAAAGATCCGCCTCGCTCGCGGCCTTGACCCCCTTGAGCGAACCGAAGGCGCGCAGCAGCTTCGACCGGCCTCTCGGGCCGATGCCCTTGATGTCGTTGAGCTCGGAGGCGAGGGTGCGGCTGGCGCGGCGCTTGCGGTGGAACTTCACCGCGAAACGATGCGCCTCGTCGCGGACCGCCTGCATCAGCTGAAGCGCGGGGGTCGAATGATCGAGGACCACGGGCTCCTCTCGGCCGCGGACGTACAGGATCTCCTCTCGCTTGGCCAGGCTCGCGAGAGGCAGCTCTCCCAGACCCAGCTCGTCGAGCGCCTCCGCCGCGGCTCCGAGCTGGCCCGGGCCGCCGTCGATGAGGACGAGGTCGGGAAGATCGGAGCCTTCCTCGAGGAGGCGCCGGTAACGCCGGCCCACCACCTCGCGCATCGACGCGAAGTCGTCGGGTGATCCCACCACCGTCTTCACCTTGAAGGTGCGGTAGTCCGACTTCTTGGGCGCCGCCATCTCGAAGACCACCATCGACGCCACGATGTCGGAACCCTGCAGGTTCGAAATGTCGAAGCACTCGATGCGCCGCGGCTCGTCGGGCAGGCCGAGTGAGTCCATGAGGGAGACGAGGATCTCTCGCGATCGTTTCCGCGGATGGCGCCATTCGAGATCGTGGGCGAGTTTCGCGTTGCCGCTCACGAGTTCGAGCAGCCGCACCTTCTCGCCGCGCTGGGGCACGCGGAACCGGACCTGGGTGCCGCGTCGAGCGGTAAGCCAGGCCGCGAGGGAGTCCATGCCCTCGAAAGCCTCGGGTACCAGCACCTCGCGGGGAACGTAGCGATCGCCCTCGTAGAAGCGCGCCACCGACTCCTCAAGGATCCGATTCTCGTCGCCCACCCGGTCGAGCAGAAAGCCTTCGCTCGACGCGACCCGGCCATCGCGCACACAGAAGACCTGGAGCGAGGCGCGGCCTTCTTCGACGTGGATGCCGAAGACGTCACGCTCGTCGGTCTCCGCGGTGGTGATCTTCTGCGGCAACTCCATGCGCTCGAGGGCCTGGATGGAGTCGCGCACGGTGGCCGCGTGCTCGAAGCGTTCCTCCTCCGCGGCCTTCATCATGCCGGCGCGCAGGTCCTTCAGGACCTCGTCGGTGCGGCCCTCGAGGAACTTCGCGGCGTCCGCGCACGACTTGCGATAGTCGTCGAGCGAGCAGATCGTCTCGACGCAAGGCGCCTTGCAGCGATGGATCTGGTACTGAAGGCACGGCCGGCCGCGATGGCCGTCGAGCTTCTCGCGGCACGAGCGCACCCCGAACACCCGATGGACGAGCGACGCGGTCTTACGGCCGAGATGGGCGGGAATGTACGGCCCACCGTAAGCGCTCTTGTCCTCGGCGACCTTGCGGACGATGTGAAGGCGCGGATACGCCTCCCCGAGAGTCAGCTTGAGATAGGGATGATTCTTGTCGTCACGGAGGAGGACGTTGTAGGGCGGCTGGTGGCGCTTGATGAGATTGTTCTCGAGCGCCAGGGCTTCGCCCTCGCTGTCGGTGACCAGGATGTCGAGATCGGCGATCTCGGCCACCATGGAGACCTTGTGGAACGTGCCTTCGTGGGCGGCCTGAAAGTACGAACGCACCCGATTCTTGAGCACGCGCGCCTTGCCGACATAGATGATCGTCCCCTCCGCGTTCTTGAACATGTACACGCCGGACGAGGTAGGAAGCTGTTCGAGCTTCGCGTCGAGCTTGCTGAGAGGAACGTCGGGCATCAGGCTGGATCGTACTAGCCCCAGGGGCCCGGCCCGGCCAGCGAAAGGCACAAACTGCTTTCGCTGGGCGGGCTGGCGGAACCTTTTCGGCTGGCGAGCGTCTTTAGTAGCAAGCGATCGTCCGCTTCGCGGAGGGAATTCATGGAAAACGTCTGGCGGGACTTCCAGTACGGCGCGCGAATGCTGCGCAAGTCGAAAGGCTTCACGGGGATCGCGGTGCTCACCCTGGCTCTCGGCATCGGAGCCAACACCGCGGTGTTCAGCGTTGTGAACGCGGTCCTGCTGAGACCCCTGCCCTACGGCGAACCCGAGCGCCTGGTGTTCCTGACCGAGTGGTCCGAGCAGGTCCCGACCATGAGCTTCTCGGTGGCGAACTTCAAGGACCTCCGAGACCAGAACCATGTGTTCGATTCGGTGTTCGGGTCCAACAGCACGAGCTTCGTCCTCACCGGCTCGGGACCGGAGGCCGAGCGCGTCAACATGCGCCAGGTGTCATCCGGCATGTTCGACACCCTCCAGAAGACGCCGATCCTCGGCCGCGCATTCACGCCGGATGAAGACAAGCCGGGCGCGCCGCGGGTGGTGCTGCTGAGCGAGGGATTCTGGGAGAGGCGCTTCGGCCGCGACCCGAACATCGTGGGAAAGAC
>JANMVV010000458.1:0-1689 GCA_031392925.1 Vicinamibacteria bacterium | reverse complement strand
CCTTGGCGCGGGCCAGCATCGCCTTCTTCGCTTCGTCCCCGGTCCCTTGGGCATTCGCGGTGGGGATCAGGGCGACCAGACAGCAGGCGGCGGTTGGCCATGACTTCCGCGAGAGCAGCGAAAACGAGCTTGGTGAACAGTTCGTTGATGAGGCTTGAGGGTGCATGGGTCTCTCCGTTGCTGTGTGCTCGGCTGACGCTACTTCACCTTCTTCCGGGAAAAGGGTCCTGCGTCATGAATGTGCGGTGAGTCGACTCGAGCGGCCATCCGAGACGAGATGCGGAATCCGCAGATCTCGATACCCAAGGAGACTCCCGAGGTCTATCTCGACAAGTTCACCCGGATGGGCGGCATCGTCGAGGAGTTCATGGACGCGAAATCCAGGACTCGGCCCGGGCCATCGGCGAGGTCCTGGCCAAGAAGGGTGTGGTCTCCGCCTTCGGCTCGCTCCTCGCAATGACGCTAGTTAGCCACTGCGTACGTAGTTCTGTACAATGTCGGCATGGACACCTTGAACTACACGAATGTTCGCGCCGACCTCGCCCGGACCATGGATCGGGTGAACGACGACCGTACCCCGATTGTGATTACACGCCAGCGCGGTCGCTCCGCGGTGCTGATGTCCCTTGAGGACTACAACTCTCTAACCGAGACCATGCATCTCCTGCGGAGTCCGAGAAACACCGCGCGCCTTGCTGAATCGATGGCTCAGGCCAACAAGGGGCGCAGCCGGAAGCGGGCTCTGATCCGGTGAAGCGAGAAATTCGCTTCACCGCTCACGCATGGGACGACTACGTGTTTTGGGCCGATACCGACCGAAAGATGCTGATCCGGATCAACCGCCTCATAGAGGCTGCGGCGCGTGAGCCATCCGCCGGAGTCGGCAAGCCCGAGCCGCTGCGGAATCAACTCAGCGGCTGCTGGTCGCGACGCATCGATCAGGAACATCGCCTCGTCTATCGCATCGAGGCGGCTCAACTCGTTATCCTTCAATGCCGCTATCACTACGATGCTTGACGAGCGCGCGCAAGAACGCGGAATTGCCCCCTGAATCTCACGCAATGTCACCGATTTCGCCCGCCCGGTGTGCTTGCTGCATGGAGATGGCGGGAAGCGTTCGATAGCCGGCACGCAGGGGAGAAAGGCGTAGGATTCCGCCATTCTCAGAGACACTCACCGCCGCCTCCTCGACACCATGACCACGTATTACTTCATCGGTTGCGAGCCTCCGGAGCACAGCAAGCCAGGCGTTCGAAGCATCAAGGCGGAGACCGGTGTGAGCGGCCTCCGCGTTCTGGCCCGACGCGGATACTTCGACGAGGTCAGCTCCGGCAAGTAGCGCCGGGCCGGCTGGAGAGGCCTGGACCAACATTCAGGTCGCGCAGCCGCATACTCAAGGCCTTCCTCGAAGGGTCGATCGTCTGGCCGTCCGTAGGTGTAGCGTCTCTCCCGTCTCTTCTGGAGGAGCTCATGAAATTTTTGCTGGTCGTGGCGCTGCTTGGTTCGGCGCCTCTTGCTCTCGCTCAGGACACGCTTCGCGTGGGTGATGCGTCGGCTGCCCGGGGCACGAAGGTCACGGGCGCGATCCACATCCCTGACGGCGTCGACAAGGGTCTCGACATTCCCGTGAGCGTGGTCCACGGGAAGGAGCCTGGGAAGGTTCTGGCGCTGATCGCGGGAACGCACGGG
>JANMVV010000415.1:0-1882 GCA_031392925.1 Vicinamibacteria bacterium | reverse complement strand
AGAGCATGAAAAAATCTGCCAGGCAAGTGTTCTTGGAAGATCTCATCGCAGCGACCTCCCCCGAGTACCTTCAAAGCGTTCGCGAAGCTCGGCGAGACTTTAAAGTAGGCAGAGTGAAATCACATGGGCAGGTCTTTAGCCGGTGAAATACCGGCTAATATACACCCACCGTTCAATCAGAGATATCGACGCGCTCGACGCCAGCGTGAAACAGCGCATCGGCAAGACACTTCTTCGCTAGGAATCCGATCCGCTCCCGCATGCCGAACCCTTCAAGCAATCGGAGTTGGGTTCATACCGATTTCGTATCGGCGACTATCGTGTCGTGTTTGACATTGAGGGAGATGAGATTGTAGTTCTGCGTGTTGGCCACAGAAGAGACATCTACAGACGATAAGGGTCTCGTGAACGTGCGCCTGCACCTGGCGATGGCTCACTCTCTCCTGCCAGCCAGGCGCTCGAATGGTACAAGGTCAAGCAATGACCCCATCTCTTTAAGTTCGAGTTTCGCTATAACCAGCGCCTGAATGCGGACATCTTCGGCGCAGCGATTAAGGCATGCTGAACATGAAAACATTCGTGCTCGCGGTTCTCTGTTTCCTGATGGTCGGATTGTCGTACGCGCAATCACAAGAACCATCCCCAGGTAGAGGGGCAAAAGGTAAGCCAATACAACAGAATGTCACCGCCAGCGAGAAACCAACCTCCCAAGAACAACGCGGCACCGAGCAAATGCCGCTTGTCATAAAGACCATTCCCCCCGAAAAGACTCCAGATCAGGCCAAAGAAGATAGAAACGAGCGCGATACAAAATCGACGACCGAAAGGTGGTTGACGACTTATACTGGATTGCTGGCTCTGTTTACCTTCTGCCTGATAGTTGTTGGAAGTGTTCAGATTTTTCTGTTCGTGTGGCAATTGAGGCTCATACGCGACAGCCTCACCGATACTAAACATGCTGCCGATGCTGCCAATAAATCCGCCGATGCAGCCGAGCGTACCGTCAATACAATGAAGGACACTGCTGAGAGGCAATTGCGGGCTTATGTATCTATTCATATGGTTGAGATTATTGATGTTGCCGCTGGATTCACTCCTAGAGCCAATTTGGTGTTCAAAAATTTTGGTCAAACTCCTGCCTATGATCTTATTGGAATCGGAGGCATGGCTATGGAGGTTTCTTGGGAAACTCTCGCTCCCCCATCTTCTGATCCTATTGAGATAACAACGACTACCCTCCATTCGGGTGCCACTATCTGCCAGTCCATTGTCGGACGGCGCAAGTTGATAGCCGGAGAGAGAGAAGCGCTTATCGATGGAACCAAGACACTTTGGGTCTATGGCGAAACGCGATACAAAGATACATTCAATGTTGAACGTATTACCGAGTTTAGACTCCAGATTGGAGGAACTAGCGGGATAAATATACTTAATGAAAAGCAAATGGCCGTTTCCAAACAAGGCAACCGTGAAACATAGGGCAAGCGCTGCCAGCAGGACAGAGACGAATCCACCCTCCACCTTCCTGTCAAGTAGGGGATAATCGCCCTTCCAAGCTCGCTCGTTTTTCTCCAGGGATGGGGGCTGATTGATCTTCCACCGCGCACGTTCAACGAGGGTTACCTCCTCACCAACATTCGGCGAGGCGGCTGGTGTGGTCTCCACTGCGCGCATCGAGCGACCACCGTTTTATCGTGGGGGCTCTGCGAGCACAGAGACCATGCCAGCTGCCTTGCCCTCCTCCCCCTCGAACAGAGCGATTTGCTTGAGTTTCCAATGTTCTTCGCCTTGACTTAGCGGCGACCGGAAAGTTAATCTACGCCTCTTTTCCCCTCCCTGAGGTGCAGGCATAGTCTGCCCGTTTTCTCGGGTTGGTTCGAGC
>JANMVV010000413.1:0-9325 GCA_031392925.1 Vicinamibacteria bacterium | reverse complement strand
TCGAGCTCCGCGCACTTGTCGTAGATCTCCTTGACGTTGCTCTCGGTGCCCACGGTGCGGATGATGTCACCCGGGTCTTCCACCCACTTCTCCAGCCAGCGGAACCGCTCTTCGCTCATGCCCTCGGGCAGAACCGCGACGCCGCGGCAGCCGAGGATGCGCGAGATCGCGACGCCCCCGCGGCAGTAGTTGCCGGTCGACGGCCACACCGCCCGATGCCGGGTGGGATCGAACTGCCCGGTCATCAGCCGCGGGACGAGGCAGCCGTAGGCGGCGAGGACCTTGTGGGCGCGAATCATAGGAAAGCGATTGCCGAAGGCGACGATGATCGGACTGGCGATGCCGGTTAGAGCGCTCGGAAGCACCACGTGATCGGGCACGGCCACGCGCGAGCGCCGATCGGCGCCGTTGTGCCAGTGAACCCGGAAGAGATTGAGGGGCGCGGGCGCGTCGGGATCGATGGTTTGGAGCGCGTCGACGACGGTGGCCGGGATGGTGTCCGGGTGGGCGAGCTCCGAAAGCGTCGGCAGCACGATGCGACGCTTTCGGAAGAGCGCCACCGTGCGGTCGCGGACTGCGCGGTCGACGATCTCGGTCTCGAGGGCAGGTCGGCTCATGATGCCAGTCTAAGGGCGGCTCATCCCGTCCCGCAGTCATTTGCATCAGCCCCGGGGGGGCGAGATGTCAATTCCGTTCCGAGGAACCAAGGCGCGGCCTCCCTCGTTATTACCAGATATGTGAGCTATAAGGACAACGAGCCTTGGGGGTTTCAATGAGCAACTTCTGGCAAGACATCCGGCTTGCGTTCCGCGTGCTTCTGCATAACCGGGGATTCGCCACCATCGCCATTCTCACCCTGGCCCTCGGGATCGGGGCGAACACTGCGCTTTTCTCCGTCGTGAATGGCGTGCTCCTGAATCCGCTGCCCTTTCCGGATCCCGACGACCTTTACGCGGTCTACGCGAAGACCTCGACTTTCGCCCAAAGCTCCATCACCTACCCGAATTTCGAGGATTGGCAGCGGCAGAACCATTCCTTTGCCTTTCTGGGCGCATTCCGGTCCGACGACTACAACCTGACCGGATCGGGCGAGCCGGAGCGGCTGCATGCGCACATGGTCTCCGCGGACTTCTTCCCGGCCTACGGGATCAACCCGATGATCGGCCGCAGTTTCCGCCGGGATGAGGACCGGGTCGGGGCCGAGCCGGTCGCGATGCTCGGCGACGGTTTGTGGAAGCGGAAATTCGCGTCGTCTCCCGAGGTCCTGGGGAAGAGCATCACGCTCAACGGCAAGTCCTACACGGTCATCGGCGTCGCGCAGGGGCGCGTTCCGGGGCTCAGTCCTACGGACGTCTACGTCCCCATCGGCCAGTGGGCGGACCCGACGTTCCGTGATCGACACATCGGCATGGGCACGAACGCGGTGGGGCGGTTGAAGCAAGGCGTCACCCTGGCGCAGGCCCAGGCAGACATGGACGCGATCGCGCGAGATCTGGCCACCGCCTATCCCGACGCCAACAAGGGCAGCGGCATCACCATGATTCCCCTGAAGGCGGACGTGGTCGGCGAGGCGCGGGGCACCCTGCTCGTGCTTCTCGGCGCGGTGGTGTTCGTTCTCCTCATCGCCTGCGCGAACGTTGGCAACCTCCTGCTCGCGCGGTCCACCGGTCGTACTCGCGAATTCGCCATCCGCCTGTCCCTCGGGGCCGGACCCGCCCGCGTCCTCCGGCAACTCCTCACCGAGAGCGTCCTTTTGGGACTCTCGGGCGGAGCGCTCGGACTCGTCTTCGCGAAGCTGGCCATGATCGCGATCCTCAAGGGGCTGGCGGATGCACTGCCCCGCACCGACGAGATCGCCCTCGATTCCCGCGTGCTGCTCTTCACCGCCGGCATTTCCATCCTCACCGGGATCGTGTTCGGACTCGCGCCCGCGATCCGGATGTTGCGACCGCAGCTCTCCGAGACTCTCCGGGAGGGGGGACGTGGGACGAGTGGAGCCCACCATCGCGCACAGAGCGTGTTCGTGGTCCTGGAGGTGGCGATGGCCCTGGTCCTGCTGGTCGGGGCCGGACTCATGATTCGAAGCCTCGGGGCACTCTGGGGCATCAATCCAGGCTTCGACCCGCGCAATGTGCTCACCTTCTCCACTTCGATGACTTCGGATCCTTTGGCCACGCCCGACCAGGTGCGCGCCCGGTATCGCGAGGCGGAGCGGCAGTTCGCGAGCGTCCCCGGAGTGGAATCCGTGGCCATGATCGGCGGCTCGCTCCCCATGACCGGCGATTCGGAGGTGCCCTTCTGGCCGGAGGGCGAGACGCCGCCCAAAAACCAGGACGACATGACCTTTGCGCTCTTCTACCTGGTGACTCCGCCGTATCAGCAGGCGATGCGCATTCCGCTTCTGCGCGGACGGTTCCTGGCCGACCGCGACGACGAGCATTTTCCGGTCACGGCGGTGATCGACACGGCCTTCGCGAACAAGTACTTTCAAAACGCCGATCCGGTGGGCAAGCGCATCCATATCGGCCTTCTGGATATGAAGGCGGAAATCGTCGGCGTGGTCGGCCATGTGGAGCACTGGGGCCTCGGCGACAAGAAACATCAAACGTTGCAGGCGCAGATCTACCTGTCGGTCTGGCAGATTCCGGACCGTTTCTGGTCGCTGCTTTCGAGCGGCTCCGGCCACGTGGCGCGCACCACCGCGGCGCCGCTCGGGGTCATGGGAGCGATCCGGGAAGCGGCTTCGAGGGCGGACGCGAGCACCGTCATCTATTCGGCGCGGCCGATGGAGGAGATCGTCGCCAATTCGATCGCGACCCAGCGACTCGCCATGATCCTGCTCAGCATCTTCTCGGCACTCGCCCTCGGGCTTTCGGCCATCGGCATCTACGGAGTGATCTCGTATCTGACCTCTCAGCGCACCCGGGAGATAGGCATCCGCGTGGCGCTGGGTGCCTCGAATCGGGATGTGCTGGGCATGGTCCTCGGCGAAGGGATGAAGATCACGCTCATCGGTGTGGTCCTCGGTCTCGGTGCCTCGCTCGCGTTGACCCGGCTGATCGCCCAGTTGATCTACGGGGTCGGAGCCTGGGATCCGCTCACCTTCGTGGGGGTGACCGCTCTCCTCACGGGCGTGGCCCTGCTCGCCTGCTACTTCCCGGCGCGGCGGGCGATGCGCGTGGACCCGATGATCGCGCTTCGCTACGAGTGAGCCTCCACCCGGACGGGGGTTATCGTCCACGCATGACAACGCGCGCAGGATCGTCCATCGCCGCCCTCCCGCCACCCGGATTCTCGGCACTCGGCCTCGATCCTCGGATCGTGAGCGCGCTTCTGGCGCTTGGATACGAAGAGCCGACACCGGTTCAACGGGAAGCCATCCCGCCCCTCCTCGCCGGAAGGGATGTCCTCGGCCAGGCCGCGACCGGCACCGGCAAGACGGCAGCCTTCGCGTTGCCGCTGCTGCACATCCTCACCCCGACCGCCGATGCGAAGGACCGTCTCGGCGCGCTGATCCTGGTGCCGACCCGCGAGCTGGCCATGCAAGTGGCGGAAGCGGTGCACAAATACGGCAAGGCCATGGGCATCACGGCCGTACCCATCTACGGCGGCTCGCCCATGGAGACGCAGTTGCGTGCCCTGAAGCGCGGGGTGGACGTCGTGGTCGCCACACCGGGCCGCGCCCTCGATCACATCCGCCGGAAGAGCCTGAGGCTTTCGAGCATCAAGGTGGTGATTCTCGACGAAGCCGACGAGATGCTCGACATGGGCTTCGCGGAGGACCTCGAAGCGATCCTCAATGAAACGCCCAAAGAGCGTCAGACCGCTCTCTTCTCCGCCACTCTCCCCCCTCGCATCGCCGAGATCGCGAACAAGCACCTCAAGAACCCGGTGCGGGTTCGCATCGATCGTGAAGTCGTGCCTGCGGGTACAGCACCCCGCGTCCGGCAGGTCGCCTATGTGGTCGGCCGCGCGCACAAGATGGCCACCCTGGGCCGCGTCCTCGACGTGGAGAACCCCACCTCGGCCATCGTCTTCTGCCGGACCCGCACCGAGGTCGACGAACTTTGCGAATCGCTGAACGGCCGGGGCTACCGGGCCGAAGCCCTGCATGGCGGGCTGTCGCAGGAGCAGCGCGATCGGGTGATGAAGAAGTTCCGCGCCAACACCGCCGACCTGCTCATCGCCACCGACGTGGCCGCGCGCGGCCTCGACGTCGAGCACGTGTCGCACGTGGTGAACTACGATGTCCCCACGTCGGCCGAAGGGTATGTCCATCGGATCGGGCGCACCGGCCGGGCCGGCCGCGAAGGGGTGGCGATCACCCTCGCCGAACCGCGCGAGCATCGTCTCCTCCGCAACATTGAATTCCTGACCAAGCAGAAGATCCAGATCGCCGCCGTGCCCTCGGTCGCCGACCTGCGGGCGCGCCGGATCGAGATGACCAAAGCGTCCCTTCGGGAGACCATCGTCGCAGGCGACCTCGACCACTTCCGGGCCGTGGTCGATTCGCTCGCCCAGGAATTCGACATCATGGACGTCGCGGCAGCCGCGGTGAAGATGGCTGACACGAAGGATGGCGCCGAGGTCGAGGAGATTCCTTCGGTCACGATCCGGCCCGATCGACCCGACCGGCCGGTGTCACGCCACGATCGCGGGCCGGCGCCCAGGGCCTCGGCCTCCGGAGCCGAGACCGGCAAGCCTCCCGGCAAGGGCTTCAGCAAGAAGCGCATCACGCCGGAATGGGATGTCGCGCGCCTATACATCGGCGCGGGACGCGCCGCCAATGTGCGGGCGGGCGACCTCGTGGGCGCCATCGTCAACGAGGCCGGGGTCGACGCCCGCGCCATCGGCGCCATCCAGATCACGGATCGCTTCTCGCTGGTGGAGGTCCCGGCCGAGATCGCCGACAGCATCATCGAGACGCTGCGGGCCACCACCATCAAGGGAAAGCGGGTGCCGGTCCGCCGCGATCACAAGCAGGACTGGAAGAGCTGATACCCGCGCGATCCGGGCTGGCCGCGGGAGTCGACGCGAGTCTCCTTACGTGGGTGGGGTATTGTATCATTTGGTAAGGAGAGCCATGAGCACCACAACCCTCACATCCAAAGGTCAGATCACGCTAACCAAGGCCGTTCGCGATCGCCTGGCTCTCAAGCAAGGTGACAAGTTTCAGATTGGGGTGGGCCGCGATGGATCGCTGATCCTGAAACGGGAAGTGGGGCCGTCCATCGACAGCGCCTTCGGCGCGCTTCACCGGCTGTCCCCACCTAAGCCCCCTTCTATCTCCGATATGCGCGCGGCGGTGCTGGCTCGGGCCAGGCTCAAGCACTCGGGGAAAAAAGCGTGATCGCTATCGACACGAACGTCCTGATTCGTTTCCTCGTCAGGGACGACCAGGAGCAGGCCCTCCGGGCGCGTGCGCTGGTGGAGGCCTGCCGCGCGAAGGCCGAGGCCTGCCTCGTCACCAATCCGGTGCTGTGCGAGGTCGAATGGGTGCTGGACAGCGTCTACAACGCGTCTCGTGCGGACATCGGAGCGGCGATTCGCATTCTGCAGACCACTCCGCCTTTCGCCACGGAGGACGCTGCCCTGGTTGAGCGCGCGCTCCGCGGCTACGCGAAAGGGAAAGGTGATTTCTCTGATTACCTGCTTGGCGAGATTGGGGAATCACGCGGCGCCCGAACCACCTTCACCTTCGACCGCGGATTGCGCGGGAGCGGGGGCTTTACCCTTCTCTAGTGTCCTGCCCCGTACCCCGGGGCGACCGGCAAGGCGATTTGGAGTCAGAGGCGACTCATCCGATCCCAGAGTGCATCCGCCTCAATCTGCGCGCGCTGGCGGATGTCGTCCAGGGCCGCGGCCGCGCGGGCACGGGCAGCCGCGTCGGGAGGCGTCACCGGGCCGCCGAATCGCTCGGTCAGAAGGCGCGCGCCCGCCGCGGGACGGGCCTTGACCTGGCCCTCATCGTCCCGGTGCGACGCGGACTCCGCCCGAAGGGCTGCGACCTCGTCGCGCATCGCCGACGGGTACCCGTCGGTGCCCAGGGCCACGCGATTCGAGACCTGAAGCGCCGACGGATACCCCACGCGGTTGCCGCGGTTCGAACGCGGATTCTGGACCAGCCAGATCGACGCGTCCTCACAGGCTCGCACTTCGCTCTCGGTCAGATGAACCCCGTGCGCGAAGATCGATCCCGGCACCATGGCGTCGAGACGGATGAAGCGATCGATCACGCCCTTGTATCCGCGGGTGCGCGCATCGTCGACGTCGGCCGCGTCTTCGGCGACGTGAACATGGAGGACGGTGTCGAGGTCGCGGGCCAGGGCCGCGGCCTCGCGGACGGTGTCGTCGGAAACGGTGAACGAGGCGTGGAGGCCAACCGCGGCTCGAACGAGCCGGCTTCGGTTGCTTCGCGCGAAACGCGCGCACTCGGCCAGGCCCCGGCGCGCTTCATCGCGGCCGCCGTTTCGCTCGGTCGCGCCGTAGCAAAGGAAGGCCGGCATGGAGAATCGCTCGCAGGCATCGGCCAGGAGGTCGAGCGAGCCAAGGACGAAGTTCGGCGACTCGTGGTGGTCAATGAGCCCGGCCGCCCCAAGCGCGACCGATTCGGCGACATATAGCTCGGCACTCGCGGCTATCGACTTCGCGTCGAGTGCGCGATCGAGCCGCCACCAGACCTGCTCGAGGATCGAGACGAAGTTCACCGGCGGCGTCTTCGGCGTCGGCATCCCGAGGGGGGCGAGGCCGCTGTAGATGTGGGTATGGGCGTTGACCAGGCGTTCGTCGGTCAATGTGCGGTCGCCTTGATCCGGCCGACGCTCATGGCCCGGGACGCGGGTGAGTCCTTCATGGGGAGGACGTAGCGGCGCACGCCATCGAAGGCGGCAAGCGCTCCCGCCACCGCACCCGCGGTCGGCACCAGGCCGATTTCACCCACACCCTTGGCCCCGAACGGGCCCTCGGGCTCGGGGTCCTCAACCACGATCACTTCGACCTTCGGCATGTCCCGCGCGCGAAGCACGCCGAGCTGGCGCAGCTTGTCGGTCACCGGCCAGCCGTTCTCGCAGGGGAGGTCTTCGGTCAGCGCATAGCCGAGGCCCATGTGGATGGCGCCCTCGATCTGGCCCTCGCACAAGTCGGGATTGACCGCGCGGCCCACGTCGTGCGCGGCGATGAAGCGATCGACGCGGCCGTTCGCGTCGAGAATGCACACCTGGGTGGCGAAGCCGAAAGACGTATGCGTCTTGACTTTCGCGACGTTCGCCCCGGGCGCGGTGGTGTCGTCGACCTTCACATCGGCCGCGAAGACCTCGCCCACCATCTGCGAGAGCGTGCGTCCGCGGTCGAGCGCCGCCTTGAGATGGGTGGCCGCGCTCTTCACCGCGTTGCCGCCAAAGAGCGTGGCGCGCGACCCCGTGGTCTGGCCGCAACCGAGCGCGAACGTGGAGTCAACCTTGGGCCTGAAGATCGAGGGAGACAGACCCGTGACCTCGGCTGCGAACTGGGTGAGCACGGTGAGCAGCCCCTGCCCCATCTCGGTGTAGCCGTTGTAGAGCGAGATGGCGCCGTCGGCCTCGACCACCAGCCGTGCCTTGCCCCACTCCACCGCGCCATTGCCAATGCCGCTGTTCTTGAGCCCGCAGCCGATGCCCACCGCCCGGCCCTCGGCCCGCGCCGCGTAGTAGGCGTCCTTCACCGCGAGCAGCGTCTTTTTGATACCGATGGACTTCTCGAAGACCTGTCCCGAGGCGAACGTGTCGCCCACGTCGACGGCATTGCGCCAGCGCATCTCCCAGCCGTCGACGCCCAGCTTCCCGGCCAGCAGGTCCATACAGCCTTCGATCGCAAACGAGGCCTGGTTGGCGCCGAAACCGCGCATCGCCCCGCACGGGGGATTGTTGGTGACCGCGGCGATGGCGTCGACGTGAACGTTGAGCACACGGTAGGGACCGCACGCGTGCCCGGCCGCGCGCTCGAGAACCTTCGCGCCGACCGAAGCGTAAGCGCCGGTGTCCCCCACCATGTCCGCCTTGACCGCGGTGAGATGGCCATCGGCATCGCAGCCAACCGTGTACTTCATCGTAATGGGATGGCGCTTGGGATGAACGCGGACGGACTGTTCGCGAGTCAGGGTGGTCAGAACCGGCCGGCCGGTCATCTTCGCAAGCAGCACGGTCTGGGCCTGGACCGACATGTCCTCCTTGCCGCCGAAGGCGCCCCCGTTCGGCACCAGCTCAACCGCCAGATCCTCTTCGTCGATGCCGAGGAACGACGCGCACTGGCGGCGATCGTCGAAGACGCCCTGGCCCTGCGAGTAGAGCTTGAAGGTGCCCGGCCGCGAACCCGGTTCGACCAGCGCGCTTTCCGGCTCGAGGAACAGATGCTCCACGCGCTGAGTGGTCCAGGTGCCGGTCACCACGTGCGCGCTCTTTCCGAGCGCCGCCTCGACATCCCCGCGCCGGATCTTCGTGTGCGACAAAACGTTGCCGTAGGTGGGATTGACCTGAGGCGCCCCGGGCAAAAGCGCCGCCTCGGGCGAGGTCACCGCGGGGAGGACTTCGTACTCGACATCCACGAGATCGGCCGCGACCTTCGCGGTGTGCTGATCGACCGCGGCGATGGCCGCGATCACGTCGCCGACGTAACGGACCTCTTCGCCCTCGGCGACGAAACCCGGCCAGTCCTTATGGATGAGGCCGTACCAGCGATCGCCGGGGACATCGCGATACGTCGCGACCGCGAACACACCGGGGTGAGCGGCGGCGCGGCGGGTGTCGATGCGGATCACCTTCGCCCGCGGATGCGCCGACAGGGCGAGCGCGCCGAAAAGCATTCCCTCGCGACACAGATCGGCGACATAGGGACGCGCTCCAAGCGCCAGGTCCGCGCCGCGATAGCGCGCGACTCTGTCCCCCACGCCGCCGTCGTACCGCGGCTTCGGCACCGCTTCGCCGCGACGCGCCCGGGCGAGGAGTTGAACCGCGTCGATGATCTTCACGTAGCCGGTGCACCGGCACAGGTGCACGTCGATGGCCTTCGCGATCTCGTCGCGCGTGGGATCGGGCGAGCGGTCCAGCAGGTGCTTCGTTCGCACCATGATGCCGGGGATACAGAAGCCGCACTGCATGCCCGCCGCGGCCACGAACGCGTCGGTCATCTGCGCGCGCTCCGCCTCGCCCAGTCCCTCGAGGGTGAGGATGTCCTGGCCCGCGGCCTTGCTCGCGGGCATGGCGCAGGTCGTGACCGCCCGCCCGCCCACGATGGCGAGGCAACAGCCGCACTGGCCTTGCGGCGAGCAGCCGTCCTTGGTCGAGCGAACGCC
>JANMVV010000399.1:0-1879 GCA_031392925.1 Vicinamibacteria bacterium | reverse complement strand
TCGAGCTCGACACCCTCGCGCTGACCGAGGCGATCTCACAACCGTACTGGCAGCTCCTCGCCCGCGCACCATGCCCCGCCGCACCGTGGACCCCCGCCGCCGGCGGGGCAGGCGACGCCGCGCGCCTGCGCCAAGCTTTCGCCGCGCGGGTCGGTCCGATTCCCTCCGCGCCGGCGGGCGCCGTCTGGACCCGCCGACTCCTGTATGACGGGCCGCTCTATAAGATCGAGGTCGTAGTCCTCACGCACCGTCTTCCCGGGGCCCTCAGCTACGGTCTGCTGGCCACCCCTAAACGTGACGCTCCTGCCCCAACCGTGATACTCATTCCGGGAGCGGGCACCACTGAGAGGATGGCATTTGGGTGGCATTTTGCCAAGCGCGACCCCGTCAATTACCCGACCGCCCCGATCAACGAGCTCGGCACCAGCCTGGCGGAGCGCGGATATGTCGTATTCGTCCCCTTCATCCGCGACGACCGGTTCGACCTGTGGCCCTATTTCCCATGGGCCAGACTGGAGCGCCAGGGTGCCGCCTACCATATCCGGACCGGCGGCAGTCCCTACGGCCTGGTGATCGGGCAGTTGGAGTCCGCGCTCGATTTCCTGGATTCGGAACCTATGGTCGATCGAGGTCGCATCGCGACGGTCGGCTGGGAGGAGGGGGCCGACTTCGCCACCGGCCTGGCGATCCTCGATCGCCGGGTCAATGGAGTCTTGCGCCTGATGCCACCGATCGACCGGAAACGATGGAGGGCGACAACGGAAGGGACTCGGGCCAACCCCGGAATGATGCAGATCGATTGCACCTTCGGGGAAGGCGAACAGTTGGCGATGCTCGCTCCAACTCCGGTGCGGTATGACTGGGCGCAGGACGACCCGACTTTCGCCCGCCATCGGTTCTTCGTCGATTCGGCGACCCTGGCCCCGGGCCGTAGGGTATATCAGGCCCTCGGCCATCGGGATGGTGTCTCCCTTGTCGGCCGCTCGGTCCCACCCAGTGTGCGTCACCAGCGGATCGTCCGTTGGCTGTCACAGGTGCTCGGTGCGGGGGTCGACAGCACACTTTCGAAGTCGCCCCCGCCGCCGAAGCCTGATCCTGGCTATCTCCTTTCCCTCCCAGACACGGTGACCACGTCGATGGCCTCGGCGATCAGCCTGCTGGGTGGTTGTCCGCCCCCGCAAGCAAAGGCGCCATCGGTGACCAGTGGTCTTGCGACATTCATCGGCCAGGCCGATGCGTACCGGAACGCGGTCGCTTTGAGCGTCGGTGCGCCGGACACCGGACACGCGGCGTTTCGGGTGCTGGTGCGAGATACAGTGGAGGAGAATGCGGACTACACGCTCGAGTGGATCTACACCAGCCAGACCGCCTCCGGCCTTCCGCTGGCCGGATTTCTTGCAACGCCGAAGTTCGTCGAAGGCCTCTACCCTGCACTCCTCACCTTCGATGGGGACTTCAATGCCGGCGAGCCGTTCGGCCTCCCCCCGACCGGGACATCCAGGTATCTCAAGGCGTATGGCAAGATCGCGGCGCGTCGAGGGGTGGTCGTTTTCGCGCCAGCGTTCCCGGGATGGTTCGGCGAAGGAGGGGAGAACGTGCTCCAGGCGCGATCTCCCGGAGGGCCCAACGTCTGGACCATCACGTTGGCGCACATCCGCGCCGCCACGGACTTCCTCCTGAGCCAGCCATCGATCGACTCGAGTCGAGTGACTATCCAGGGGCTGTCATATGCCGGAGTGATCGCCGTCTATGCCGCCGCTTTCGACCAGCGGCTCACCCGCCTCATCTATTCGAATCCGGTCAACACCGCCGACTCGCTCTTCCATCACCCCGATGGGATGTCCCTCGCCTCATGGTACGCGCCCGTTTGCGGTTCGCT
>JANMVV010000390.1:0-3036 GCA_031392925.1 Vicinamibacteria bacterium | reverse complement strand
TCTTGGGACCTTCGCGAACTTCCGCGGGATTGGTTCCGAAGAAGGAAGGGGAACCGGCGAGGAGGGTTCCGTTCACGACGGTGAAATGGAGAGACACGTGATGCCCTTCGACGCGCCAGCCCCAGGTGTGGCGGGTTGACGGTTCGCCGAACACGGAGAAGAAGTACAACTCCGGATCTCGACCGAGCCTCCCCGGGGGCATCTTGATCCCCTGCGACGCCTCCAGCGCCTTGAGCACGGTCTCGAGGTCCATGATCGCGGTAGCGGTGAGATATCCCCGCTGGCTGAGGCCGGCTTTCAGCAGGTCGCGCGCGAGCCTCTGCTGCTCCGCATTCATCGCCTTCAGGGGCACGCCCAGGCGCGGCCACGACGCCGGGGCCTCTCCGGTCGGTATGAAGTGCCATCGGAACCGCTCCGCGGCCTCGAACGGGAACGAAGCCTGGGCTCGCTGCTCCGGGGTCAGCACGTCGAGGAAGTGCTTTGCCGCGCCCGCCATGACTGCCGCCGGTCGACGTTCCGTCGCGAGCGCCAGTCCGAGACAGGTCAAGACGATGGCCAGGAGCGCGGCCGGCCGCAGGGAAATGATTTGCCACATCGTGGCCCAACATTACAGGTACCTGACGAAGATCGGTTCGTGGTCGATTTTTTCGCGGGCCCGAACGAGTGCGGATCGACGGGCGTGTCTCTGCTGAGATACTTCGACCAGTTCGCCCGGTCGGCGCGCCGGGCGGCCGCCGACTCACCACGGCATATGGCGTGACTCTCCCGAAGAAGTTGGGACGGCCGGGCTAGACTTCGTCGATTCGTGACCCTCACAACCGGCGCCCGACTCGGAACTTACGAAATCACCGGCGCCCTAGGTGCTGGTGGGATGGGCGAGGTGTTCCGTGCCCGCGATACGAAGCTCAACCGCGATGTCGCGATCAAGGTTCTTCCTGTGGCGTTCGCGGATGACCCGGAGCGGCTGGCGCGGTTCACTCGCGAGGCGCAGACGCTGGCGTCGCTGAATCATCCGAACATCGCGACGATTTACGGGATCGAAGAGGTCTCTGCGGCTGATGGGGCGACGGGCGGCTCGCGCGCCCTCGTGATGGAGCTCGTCCAGGGCGAGGACGCACCGAGATCTGGGCGTTTGGTGTCGTTCTGTACGACATACTGACCGGCAAGCGGGTCTTCAGAGGCGAGGACGTTTCGGACACCCTTGCCTCGGTCCTGAAAGACAAGATGTCGATGGACGCGCTGCCGGTCGCAACTCCTCCGCGCCTCCAGCGCTTGATCGAACGCTGCCTCGATCGCGATCTGAAGGCGCGGCGGCGCGACATCGGCGAGGCGTGCTTGAAGATCGCCAGAATCGAAGTCGGCGCGCCGGACCGCGCGGCATCGGTGCCTCCGGCTGCGGCTGCGGCTGCGGGATCCGTGCCCGCAGTGCGGTTGCTGTCGGCGCTGCTCACAGGACTCGCGATCGCGCTGATCTCGGGCCTGTTCACCGGGGCTCCGTGGCGCCACCGTTGTCCAGGACAAAGTCGTGTTCATGTTCAAGTTCTTCGACCACCTGGGGAAGATCGCACCGGTGAAGAAATGAGCCACGTTTGATCCCGGTCGGACCCGAGACTCGTTTCGCGGTGCATACTGCGGTAGTCTAGCGTCTGCATCCGGAGGCAGATCATGCGCACCACCCTCGAAATCGACGACGCCGCGCTCCGCGGGGCCATGGGCGTTTCCCGGGGAAAGACCAAGACCGCCGTCATCAACGAGGCCCTGCGGGACTTCGCTCGACGGCGTTCGCTGCGCCGCCTGCTCTCGTTTGAAGGATCCTTGCGTTGGGAGGGCGACCTCGACCGGCTGCGCAAACGAGTGCCAAGGCTGCGATGAAGGTTCTGGTCGACACCTCGGCCTGGGTCGACTTTCTGAATGGCTACCCATCGAAGGAGCGGGCCGCCCTCGCTTCTCTGATTGCCTCCGACGACGAAATCTGCACCTGCGGCGTCATCGTCGCGGAGGTGTTCCAGGGCCTGAAGCAGGACAAGGGCCGCAGGCAGCTGGAGGGACTCTTCCGAAAGCTGGTTTTCCTGGAACCTGAAGGCGTCGATCCCTATCTCCGGGCGGCCGCCGTGTATCGCACCTTGCGAAGCCAGGGTCACACGGTTCGCTCGACCATCGACTGTCTCATTGCCGTGCTCGCCGACGAAGGCGGCTGTTACGTCCTGGCGCGTGACCGGGACCTCACCGCGATCCTTGGCAGTGGCCTCCTCAAGGCCCGGCTTCTTGTTCTCCCGGAACCGATGTGAAAGCCGGGCAGCGGCTGGGCGCCTACGAAATCACCACGGCCATCGGAGCAGGCGGGATGGGCGAAGTGTCTCGTGCGCGCGACACCCAGCTCAACCGCGATGTCGCGATCAAGGTCCTGCCCGCGGCGTTCGCGGATGACCCGGAGCGGCTCGCGGGGTTCACTCGGGAAGCTCAGACCCTCGCCTCTCTGAATCATCCCAGCGTCGCGACCATCCACGGCATCGAGGAGGTCCCGGCGGTCGGCGGATCGACAGGCTCGGGCTCGCGCGCGCTTGTGATGAAACTCCTCGAAGGCGAGGATCTCTCCGTTCACATCGCGCGCGGGGCAATCCCGATCGCCGAGGCATTGCCCATCGCGCTGCAGATCGCGGGGGCCCTTGAAGCCGGCACTCCCCCCTGACTCATTAGGGAACAACCGCGGGGATGATCATCGGCACCACCGCATGACATCCCGACCTGAGGTTGCAGATCGACAGAAGCGGCAGGGCTGCGCCTCCCGGCCTACGCCCTCGGGGCAAGGGTAATCATCCGTGAGCGCCGCAAGGCGCGGTCCCGGGTCAGCAGAGGCACCTTGTGCACCACGCTGGTAGCCCCGATCAATTCATCGGCCGGGTCGCTTCGGATGTCGAGCTTCGTGCTGGCCCTTGCGACCTCGATGGTGATGGGCCAGACCTGAATCGAACCGAGCGCCCGAATAACGGACGGATCATCCAGGGCCACCTCAATCCGCCCGAGTTGCGTGAGCTT
>JANMVV010000366.1:0-12540 GCA_031392925.1 Vicinamibacteria bacterium | reverse complement strand
GACGAAGACCTGACCGCCCGCACCGGCGCGGCCCGTGGTCTCGAGACTCTCGTGCGACTCAACCTCAAGGTCACTCGACCGGAGATGGCCACGATCGACGCGTTGCGGCAGGCGGTTCGGGACAATCCCGGGTCGCTACCGCGTCAGTTCGCGTTGCTCGCGCTCAACGCCGCGGGAGATCAGGATGCGGTGACGTTCGACCTGGCGCTAAAGGATGCAGATCCCCAGATGCGACGGCTGGCCGTGGTCGGCTCCAAGAGATGGATCGATGATCCTTCGCCCATGGTCCGGTTCGAGGCGATCCGCCTGGCCGCGACCTGTGAGCGGGCCAAGGCCGCGGTCGAGGATCCGGGTGGTCACGTGGCGCTCGCGGCGGTGGACGCGCTCGGCGCCTTGAAATGCGATGCCGGGACCATCGAGGCGCTCGTGGATCACGGCAAGTCGTGGCGCATACGGTGCAGGGCGCTCGTGTCTCTCGCCAAGGTGGCGCCCGACCGTGCGCGCGTGAAGATCGGCGCCTTCCGCGACGATCCGGTTTGGCAGGTCCGGATGTACGCCGCGGTCGCGGCGAAAGCGGCGGGGGATCATGGCACGCTCAAGGTGTTGGCGCGCGATGCGAATCCGGAGGTGGCCGCCGCCGCCTTGAACACAGTGAGCGACGCGATGCAGGCACTCCTTAGCGACCACGCCGGTCTGCTGGTCGTCGCGTCCGCAAAACTCAAGGGCGCTCCGGAGCTGCAGACGGCGGCTCCGCGGATCGCGGGCACGGTCTTGCGGCTCTCGCGCGACGGCCGGGTGACTCTGCGCGATCCGCGCGTGCGACTCATCGAACTTCTCCGCGAGGCCAAAGACACGGCTTCCATCGAGAAGCTCCGGCCCCTGCTCGCCGATCGGGATCCCGTGGTCGCGGCCCTCGTGGCGAAAACGCTCAGCGAGGCGGTCGGCCAGCCGGTGGAACCGAAGACCACGCGCTACGTTCCCGAGCCTTTCCCGGCCGAAGCCGTGCTGCGCTCGCTCGCGGGTGCGAAGGCGGTGGTGACCATGCAGGGCCTCGGCGCTTTCACGCTTCAGTTGCTGCCCGGGGAGGCGCCCGCTACCGTCGCGACCTTCGCAGCTCTTGCCGAGAAGGGTGCCTACAACCGGCTGACCTTCCACCGCGTGGTTCCGAATTTCGTCCTTCAAGGGGGCAGTCCGGGCGCCGACGAATACGACGCCCTCACGCCCCAGTTCATGCGCGACGAGCTGGGCTCCACCGGCAACGAGCGGGGGACGATCGGCATCTCGACCCGCGGCCACGACACCGGCGACGGTCAGATCTTCGTGAACCTCGTCGACAACTGGAGGCTCGACCACACCTACACCGTATTCGCGCGCGTCATCGAGGGAATCGACGTCGTCGACCGGATCCTCGAAGGTGACGTGATCGAGAAGATCCAGATCCAGCGGCGGCCCTGAGTCGCCGACCGGCTACACCCCTCGTCGGATGGCGCGGTAGGCGATCCGATCAATCAGGCGCGGGGTCACGAGGCGCACGAAGCGGCCGAGCTTTCCGCGCAGGGATGTGATCAGGAGCCGCTGCCTTCGCTCCATGGCGCCCACGATGAGGGCCGCGCATTCCTCCGCGGGCATGGCCACGCGTTCGGCGATCGTGCTGTCGCCCACGGGCTTGCCGTCCGGACCGAAGGCGCGTACGTGGATCTCCGACTGAACGAAGTCGGGCGCGATCATGGTCACGGACACACCGTGCTCCGCGATTTCGATCCGCAGCGACTCGAAGAGGCCGAACACCGCGTGCTTGCTGCCCGAATACGCGGTGCGCAGCGGCACTCCGGTGAGACCCGCCACCGACGAGACGACGACGATCTGCCCGCGCGACTTCTTGAGATGGGGAAGCGCTTCGTGGGTCAGGTAGACCGGGCCAAGGTAGTTGAGGCGCATCAGCTTCTCGAAGACGCTGAGGTCGCTCATCTGGTCGAACCGCGCGTTCATGCCGCCGCCCGCGTTGTGGATGAGGACATCGATCCCGCCCGCGGCCAGGGCGGTGCGGCGGATCAGGTCGCGGCACTGCCCTTCTTCGGTGACATCGGTCTTGAAGACGAACGTGGTGGCGCCTCGGGCCCGGCACCTCTCGGCCACGTCCTGGAGCGCGGCTTCGTCCCGGGCCGCGAGAACGAGCTTCGGTCGCTGCGGCGAGAGGGTGAGGGCGAGGGCCTTGCCGATGCCCTGCGAGGCGCCGGTGAGGATGATGACTTTGTCGGTGTAAGTGGCCATTGGAGGCGTCGTCCTACTTTCCCTTGACCGGGCCGGCGCCGGCGGTGAAATCTTTCGCGCGGTACGTCTCCTTGCCGCCCATCACGGTCAGCAGGACGCGCGTGGTCAGGATGTCCCGGGGCGCTCCCCTCGTGATGTCCCGGGAGAGAATGACGAAGTCGGCGAGGAGGCCGGGTGCGATCCGGCCGTAGTCGTTTTCGGCGAAGCCGGCATAGGCCCCATCCACGGTGAAGTGACGCAGCGCGGCCTCCGCGCTGATCTTCGAGTCTGGCTGCTGGCCCCCGGGCGGCGTGCCCCGGAGGGTTTCCCGGGTCACCGCGGTGTAGATGCCCTGGAGCACTTCCATGGAGAAAACCGGCCAGTCGCTGCCGAAGGCCTGCACGGCGCCGGAGTCATCGATGGCCTTGAAGGCCATGGTGCGCGCGCCCCGGTCGGCCCCGAGGTTCCCCAGATAGGCGCCCGGAGTATTTTCCTCGGGGGTTGCGAACAGCGCCTGCGTGGAGGCAATCACTCCCAGCGGCTTGAAGCGCGCGAGGTCGGAGAACTGGGGCACTTCGATGTGCTCGACCCGATGCCTTAGGCCGGAGGTGCCGTTCATCCTGGCCGCCTGGTCGAAGGCATCCAGCGCGGTTCGGATGGCCTTGTCTCCAATGGCATGAACGAACATCTGGAATCCCGCCAGGTCGTAGGCCGCGACGCTGCGATTGAAAACGTCCACCGGGTAGTTCGGCAGGCCGGCGCCGCCCCCGCCCGCGTAGGGCTCCAGCATCCAGGCGGTCTTCGACTCGACCACGCCGTCGAGCAGGGCCTTGATCGCTCCGAACCGGAAAAGCGGGCCCTGGTACTTCGCGCGAAGTTCCTTCATACGGCTCAGGGTGGCCGCCCCCGGATCGGGCTCGAAATAGGCAGCGTTGTAGAAGCGGAGCTTGAGACCGCCCTCTTTCATCACCCGCTCATAGACGGGCAGGTCGTCAAGATCAAACCCGGCGTTGTGCGCGAAGGTAAGGCCGTAGGATGCGGCGAGGTCGAGGCCGGCCTTGAGCGCCCGGTACTTGTCCTCGTCGGTGGGTTTCGGCGGCAGTCGTCGGACGAGGCGCTGGGCGGCTTCCTTGAGAGCGCCCGTGGCCTCTCCCTGCTCGTCCCGAACGATCACGCCGTTCCCGGGGTCCTTTGTCTCGCGGGTGATGCCGGCGAGCTCGAGTGCCTTCGTGTTTGCCCACCCCGTGTGGCCGTCGTAGCTCTCCATGAACGCGGGACGGTCGGGCACAATCTCGTCGAGCCACTTGCGGTGGGGAAGGTTCCCCGGGAAGGCGCCGTAGTTCCAGCCCCGGCCGGTGATCCATGAGGCGCCCGGGTTGGCCTTGGCATACCCGGCGATCCGCGCCTGGATCGCCATCAGGTCGCGGAGCCCGTCGAGGGTGACCGCGTTCAGGGTGAGGCTTCCGCTCATGAAGTGCAGGTGGCTGTCGCCGAATCCGGGCGAGACAAAGGCGCCTCCCAGGTCCACCACGCGGGTGCCCGGCCCCGCGAGCTTGAGGAGATCGCTCGACGCGCCCACCGCCATGATCCGGCCGTAGCGCACCGCGAAGGCGTCGACCCAGGGCCGGGACGCGTCGGCGGTGAAGACGCGAGCGTTGTGGAGAATGGTCTCGGGCGGCGGGGCGGTCACCGGGACCTGGGAGAGGAGGAGGGCGGCGGCGACGAGAAAAGCGTTCAAGCGGGACCTCGATAGGCTGGCAGGGTCACAGTATAGGAAGCCGGCGGTTCCCCCGAGCCTCCGGCAAGTTGTACTAAAGTTATGACAATCTGATCACCGCGCGTTCCCTCGGTGCGGAAGGTCGGGGCAAAGGAGCCTGTTTGTGAAAGTCCGTACCGTCGTGGAGCGCGGCGGATCGCCCTTCAAACCGGAAGCGAATGCGGTGGCCGGCCGGTTCACTGCGGGCGAGGGCGCGCCCTTCGATGTCCGCTACCCCGCGACGGGTGAGACTCTGGTGACCCTGCGCGAGGCCTCCGAGGCCGAGTGCGATCACGCCCTCACGGTGGCCCGGCACAGCTTCGACCGCGGCGACTGGCGGCTGCGCAAGGGCTGGGAACGGGCGGGCGTTCTCGACAAGGCGGCTCACCTCGTCCTTTCGCGGATGGAAGAACTGGCGCGGATGATCGTGTTCGACAATGGCAAGACCCTGCCCGAAGCGCGGATCGATGTCCTGGCCACCGCGGGGAACCTCAGGACCTTCGCGCGCTACGCGGCGGGAGAGATGACGCCCTCCCCGGCCCCCGACGGTTCGCTGATGAAGATGGTGGTGCGCGATCCCGTGGGCGTCGTGGTGGGCCTGACCCCATACAACGCGCCTCTTCCCTTCGCGTCGCTCAAGGCCGCGCCCGCGCTCGCGGCGGGGAACTCGGTGGTATTCAAGCCGTCCGAGCGCTCCCCGCTCCTGGCCACGGAGTTCGCGCGCATCCTCTACGAGGCCGGCCTTCCCGAGGGCGCCTTCAGCGTCCTCCACGGAGCCGCCGGAGTCGCATCGCGACTGGCCGGCGACGACCGGGTCGACATGATCACCATGACCGGCGGCACCGCCGCGGGCTCCGCGATCATGAGACTCGCGGCTCCCACCATCAAGAATCTCCTGCTCGAACTTGGCGGAAAGTCCGCCCACATCATTCTCGAGGACGCGGACCTCGACCTCGCGGTCCGGGGCGCCGCGGCCGGCATGTTCCGCAATTCCGGCCAGCGCTGCTTCTCGGGATCGCGCCTCGTGGTCCAGGCCTCCGTGGCGGACCGGGTGGAAGAGGAACTCTGCGCTCTCGCCGATTCGCTGGTGATGGGCGATCCGTTCGAAGACACGACCGAGATCGGAGCGCTGATCGATGAGCGCGCGGCGGATGCCGCGGTCGACTTCGTCGCGCGCGCCCGCGCCTCCGGTTTGATCGTGGGTGCCGGTGGAGTCCGCGTCGATGGGCTGCGTCCCGGCTCGTTCTTCCGGCCCACGGTTCTGCTCGGGGGTACCGCGAAGTGCGGCCCGGCCCAGGAGGAACTCTTCGGACCGGTGACCACGGTGATCCGCGTCCGCGATCTGGACGAAGCGGTCGAAGTCGCGAACGATTCGAAATACGGTCTCGGCGGCGGCGTGTGGTCCCGGGATATTTCGAAGGCCATGAGCGTCGCCCTCCGCGTGCGCACGGGAATGATGTGGGTCAACACCTACGGCGCGGTCCGCGGAGACGTCCCCTTCGGCGGCTACGGCCAGTCGGGCCTTGGGCGCGAAGGCGGCCCGCAGGGCTACGAGGCCTACACCGAGCCCAAGTCCATCATGATCGAGACGAATCCGGGCGCCTCGGCGCCGCTGTTCCGAAACCGAAAGTCCTGAACCCTTCTGTGCCCATCGAAAGGCCATCCATGCGAACCAAAGCCGTGCTGACCATTGCCGCCCTCGTTCTCTCGACGTCGGCCCTCGCCGTTCAGAAGAAGAAGGCGAGCGCGCCTCCGCCGAAGCTCGACCTTTCAAAGCCCGAGGACGTGGTCACGGCCAACCGCAAGATGCAATCGTCGACCATCGATGGCAAGCCGTTGATCTTCGACTTCTGGGGCAAGACGTACTCGCGCGTTCCGGGCGAGCGTGATCGTCTCCTCTTCACCTGGCACGCCATGAACATCCGCGCCACCAGGACCGTGACCGACGAGAAGGGTCAGAAGGGCTACAAGATGGTGTCGCGGGAAGTGGTCTTCTATGAAGACCCGGCCACCGGCGAGATTCTGCGCAAGTGGAAGAACCCCTGGACCGGGAAGGAAGTGGAGGTCATTCACGTGGCCAACGACCCCGTGAACCAGGCCGCCACCTTCCCGGTCGGGCCGCGCGGCCCCGCGAAGTGGACGGGCGTCTCGAAGAATGGGCTCGGCTCCATGGCCATCGAGGTGCCCCTCTTCTACAAGAACCCGCTCGCAGGCGACTATCAGGACAACGTTGGCGGGTACTACCACGCGACCGAGATGTTCCTCTTCTACTATCGCGACGAGGAGTTGCTGGACCCGACCAGGGACACCCTCATGAACGTGCAGGTCGGCTGGACCCGGCTCTCCTCCTGGCTGCCCTGGATGGAGATGAGCGGCCGCGCGGGCGAGCTCTACTTTCACGGGACCGGGCTCAAGATCGACAGCTTCGACCAACTCTCCGAAGTGACGCGCAAGGAGATCGAGGCCAATTACCCGATCTACAAGACGCCGCCCGACCTCGACGACAACCGCCCGAACGAGACGAGCTGGACCTACTTCAAGAAAGTGACCGACTCAAAGAAGAAATAGCCCAGAGTCCGTCACCCCGCCGTGCTTCGGCAGAATCTTCCAAGGGCGGACGGGGCTGACGCCGCGGCTCTCTACGGTCCGCCGACTCGTGAACCCCGATGCCTCATCAATGCGAAGAGGGCGAAGCTGACCAGCAGCGCGGGCAAGGTGGCGCCCGTCGCCTGATAGCGCCAGTAGACGAAGGCGCCCGCGCTCCAGGCGATGAGCCCCGCCCATCCCGGCGTCGCGAATCGGCCCTCCGCCTCATACAGCTCGCCCGGCTCGATCTCCTTCGGGAAGGGAAAGAACTGGGCGAGGGCCACGCCGCCGAGGGGGACGAGAATCAGCCCCAGCGTTCCCATGAACGCGGAGTAGCCGTCGATCCATCCGCGAGAGAGAACCGAGAGCGCGGCGCCGACGAGGCCGGTGATCATGACCGCGGGGCGGTCCTTGATCCTTGGGATCAGGCTGCGCAGAGCGAGCGCCGAGAGGTAGATGTTTACGAAGTTCGTGGTGATGGTGGCGGTGGCGAGAAGGGCCGCGCCCAGGGGTGGCGAACCCAATGCCGCGAGCATGGCCCCGGGGTCGGTGCTCCCCGAGATCGCGCAGAGCAAGGCGCCAAGCGCCATCCCCAGAATGCTGGTGAGGGAAAGGGAGGCGAAAACGGCGAGGCCGCTTCGTGAGGGGGACGCGCTGTAGCGGGAGTAGTCCGCGAACATCAGGATCCAGGAGACCTGGTACGCGATCACGAGGTCGAGGGCCTGCCACATCGACAGGGTCGATGCGGGCGCCGGGTCCGGGACGGAGCCGATCGCGCCCAGGGCGAGCCACGCCAGCACCGATCCCGCCACCACCATCAGGGGCACGGCAGCGCGGTTGGCCATGGCCACGAGCCGGGGGCCGCCGGCCACGATGAGGGTCGCCGCGATGCCCAGCACCACGGCCATGACGCGCATGCTGACCGCGGGGAACATCGCTTCCGTGACCGAGGCCGCGATGACGTTGTTGAGCGCGATCCACGCGAAGTTGGTGATGTAGAGGAGCAATGCGACCACGTGCGCGCCCGGCCGTCCGAGGGGAGCGCGCAGGGCGATGATGGAGGGCACGCCCCATATCGAACCCACGGGCACGAGCAAGGCCACGAGCAGCCCGCCGATCACGCTTCCGACCATGACCGCGACCATCGAGCTCGAGAACGACAATCCCGCCTTCACGGTGGCGCCGGTGACGAACGTGGTCGCGACCACGTTGGCCCCCGCAAAGATCAGGAAGAGGTCGAGCGAGGACTGGGTTCTTTGTTCGCCTTTGACCGGCTCGAGATCGGCGGCATTCATTGGGGGAGTAGGCCATCGGGGCCGCGGCCTTGCGCGAGCCGTCCGATTGGATCAGTACTTCGGAGAATCCCCTGCGGCTGGAGCGGGGGCGACTCCGGAGGTGAGTTCGCGCACGATCTTCACCCCGACGCTCGCGCCGATCCGATCGGCGCCCGCGTCGATCATCGCCTTCGCGGACTTCAAATCCGAGACGCCGCCCGCGGCCTTCACCCCCATGTCGGGGCCGACCACGCGCCGAAGCAGGGCCACGTCGGCCACGGTGGCCCCCCCGGAAGCGAAGCCGGTGGAGGTCTTGATGAAGTCGGCGTCGCCGGTACGAACGAGCACCGCGGCCTTGACCTTCTCCTCATCGGTGAGAAGGGCCGTTTCGATGATGACCTTCGAGATGGCGCCCATCCGGCGGCAGACCGAGGTCACCGCCTCGATGTCCTCGTGCACGAGGGAGTAGAGGTTCGACTTCAATGCGCCGATGTTCAGCACCATGTCGACCTCGGAGGCGCCGCACTCGATCACGCGCTTCGCCTCGAGGGCCTTCACTTCGGGCAGGGTGGCTCCAAGCGGGAAACCCACCACCGTGCACACGCGCGCGGTGGCGCCCCGGAGCGCGTGCGCGCAGTACTCGACCCAGGTGGGGTTCACGCAAACCGTGGCGAAGCCATACTGACGCGCTTCGCCGCACAGGCGTTCGATGTCGCTCTGGGTCGCTTCCGGCTTGAGCAGAGTGTGATCGATGAGGCTCGCGACCCCATGCGGGTAGACGTTGGGATCGGCGCGGAGGCCGAATCGGTCGACTCCCGCGAGCGCGAACGAAGACATGCGATCGGGACAGCAGCCGTCGATCACGTTGTGGCAGGCGCAGGCCGCCTCAAAAGAGACGCCGGGGCGCGTATCGAGTGCGGCGAGCACGGCCCGGACCACGGTTTCGACGAGAGCCTGCTGCGGGTGAGCCACGGGCCTTGTCCCTGCCTTCCTTCAGTTTCTCTCGAGGGCGGCGATCTTGGCCACCCGGCGCTTGTGCCGGTCTTCCACGCACTTCGACGAGACGAAGAGCTGGACCAGACCGAGGGCTCTTGAGGCATCGACGAGCTTCGCGCCCAGGGTCATGACGTTCGCGTCATTGTGCTCGCGGGCATTCTTCGCCGCGGCCTCGTCGTTGCACATGGCCGCGCGCACTCCGCGGATCTTGTTGGCGGCCATCGCCGATCCGATTCCCGCCGCGTCGATCATGATGCCGAAGTCGCACTGGGAACTCGCCACCAGGCGCCCGACCGCGGCGGCGAAATCCGGATAGTCGACCGCATCCACGCTGTGGGCGCCCACGTCGCGGACCACGAAGGTCTCGAGCAGATGGGCCTTGAGCGCTTCCTTCAGCGGGAATCCGCCGTGGTCAGAGCCCAGGGCCAGGGAGAGGCGGGTGGCGCCGTCGGTCTCGATGATCTTCACGTCGCGGGAGTGGGCGATCTCCCGGGCCCAGTCGGTGATGACCGTCCCGGGCTTGACCCGCAACTCGCCGCCGCGGCCCACGGCCGTGACGTCCTCAGCCGTGACGATCTCAAAGGCCATTGGTTTGTTGGTCGTCGCCCCTGTCCTCGACTATCCCTTGTCGGCCATGATGGCCTGCACAGTGGAGAGCGCGCGGTCCTTCTGGAACTTCTTCAGCACCTCGCGGACGCCCGGGTGGGTCTTGGTGATCTCATCGAGGGTGGCGCGGTTGAGCTCGAGGCACTCGCAGTCGACCGCGGCGGTGAGGGTGGCGGTGCGGGGCTTGCCGGTGAGGACGGCGATCTCCCCGAAGAAGTCCCCTTCTTCGAACTCCTGCACCTTCATCGACCGGCCTTTGGGCGACTTCACGTAGGCCTTGACCCGGCCGGTGGTGAGGATGAACATCGAGTCGCCCGCTGCGCCCTCGGCCACGATCACGTCCCCCGCCTCGAACGACACCAGTTCGAGGCCGCGCATGACCGCCACCAGTTCCTCGGCAGAGAAGCCGTCGAAGAGAGGAGTCGAGAGTCCCATCTTGGCCGGCTCAGCCGTTTCGGGCTCCACCGCGAACGAGTCGTCGAACTCCGCGACCAGATCGGCGGCCGGGGCCGGCGCGGGGGCAGGGGTCACGGCGGGCTCGGGCAAAAAGTCGACCGGGGGCGGTGCGTCGAAGGCCGGGCCGGCGTCGAAGGAAGGTGCGGGTTCCGATTCGGGCGCGGAAACCCCGAGCTCGATCTCGCTCGAAGAGTCGATCTCCTCGAAACCGAAGTTCATGCCCGAGGCCGAGATGGGCGGGAGGTTCGCGGGCTTGGCCACGGACTGGGTGCGGCGGCTCTTGTCCTGGATCATCTTGGCCATCCGCTCTTCGACGTCGCGGCGGCCGGGCTCGATCTTCTCGATGCGCTTCAGGATGGCGATGGCCTTGGCGGCGAAACCGTCGCTCGCCTCCTGGTCGGCCAGGGTCATGAGCACGGGAATGGCCTGACGTTCCTGGCCGGCCATCACGTAGACGTCCGCCAGTTGCAGACGCATCCGCCGGTCGTGGGGTTTGGCCTGCGTCTGCGCCCGCAGGACTTCCACCGCCTTGGAGAAGTTCTTTTTCGCGATGAGATCCTGAACCTGATCAGACATGCATTACCTGTGGATGGACATAGCTTCTCAAAAGACGGCGATGTGTCGTCTTTGCTCGATGTTAGCATCGTGGAAGTTGCGGCCTCCGCAGTTTTCGCCTCCTTGCCGGCACTTCCTTTCACCAGAGACTTCGCTACAAGCCTTCCATGTCCGGCATCACGACCCTCGTCGACGATTTGAACCGAGTCTGGGCCGAGCCGATAGGGAAGGCCAGCGACTTCGTCTTCGGGCCCTGGACGATCGCCCTGCTCTTCGCGGTCGGCCTGTTTTTGACCATCCGCCTGGGCTTCGTCCAGTTCGTCCATTTCGGATCGGCGCTTCGGGCCTTCTTCGGGATCGATGAGCTCAAAGCGAAGGGCGCGCTTTCGCCCTTCCAGACCTTCATGACTGCGCTCGGCGCCACCATCGGTACCGGGAACATCGCGGGTGTGGCCACCGCGATCGTCAAGGGCGGGCCGGGCGCCCTGTTCTGGATCTGGGCCTGGGGTGCCTTAGCCATGGCGGTCAAGTTCACCGAGGCCGTCCTCGGTGTTCACTACCGTCGATCCGGCGAAGGCGGGCTCCTCGCCGGGCCGATGATCTATCTCGCCGATGGCCTGAATATGAAGCGGATGGGCTGGACCTATGCCTTCGTGGCCGGCGTCGCGGCCCTGACCACCACGCCCTTCACTCAGCCCAACTCCATCGCGGACGTGATGAACTCCCAGTGGGGCGTCCCGAAGATCGCCACCGGCGTCGTGCTTGCGATCCTGTGCCTGGTCACCATCATCGGCGGGGTGAAGACGATTGGCCGCGCCCTCGAGAAGGCGGCGCCCCTCAAGGTGATTCTCTACCTTACCGGCGGCGCCATCGTCCTCATCACTCATGCCGCTCAGATCCCGGAAGCCCTGTCCATGATCGTGCGCGGGGCCTTCACCAAAGATGCGCTTCTCGGGGGCACCGCGGGGGTCGGCATCATGGTGGCCATGCGCTACGGCATCGCGCGCGGCATCTATGCGAACGAGGCGGGCTACGGGACCGCCGCCGTGGTCTACGGCGCGGCGCGGAGCAAGGATCCATTTCACCAGGGCCTGAACGCCATCATGGAGGTCTTCATCGTCTCCTTCGTGACCAGCTCGATCAGCGCTCTCTCCATCATCGTCACCGGGGTGTGGAAGGCCGGGCCGACGGGCGCCGCGGCGGTGGCGGGCGCTTTCGAGTCGTCCATGCCGGGCATCGGCGGCTCCCTCGTGACCGTCTGCGTGTTCCTCTTCGGATACACCTCACTCACCGGCTGGTCGTACTACGGCGAGCAGTCGCTCGAGTACATCTTCGGGCGGAAGATCGTCTTGCCCTATCGCTGGGTCTACTGCGCGCTGGTGGTCATCGGTGCCACCAGCAAGGTGGACCTGGTCTGGAACTGGGGCGACCTCATGAACAGTCTGCAGATCTTCCCAAACCTCGTGGGCATCATCGGGCTTTCGGGCGTCGCGGCAAAGATCCTGCGCGACCGGCAGAGTTGATGTCCATCAAGAAAGACTGGATCAGGGAGGGCGCCCCTGCGCTGGCCCGCGAGTTCAGGACACCGCTCTACGTCTACTCCCGCGAGCGAATCGAGAGCGCCTACCGTGCCTACGAGGCGGCTTTCGGCTCCGTTCCGCACCGAATCTGCTACGCGTTCAAGGCCAACGCGTCGCTCGGCCTTCTGAAGGTGTTCGTCTCGCTCGGCGCGGGCGCCGACATTGTCTCGGGCGGTGAACTGAAGCAGGCCCTCCGCGCCGGTTTCAAGCCTGAGGACATCGTCTTCTCCGGCGTGGGGAAGACCGACGAGGAGCTGTCTTTGGGCCTCGACACCGGCATCGGCGAGTTCAACGTCGAGAGCGAGTCGGAGTTGCGGCGATTGTCGTCGCTCGCCGCCGCTCGCGGCGCGCGAGCCTCCATCACCTTGCGGGTGAACCCCGACGTCGATCCGAAATCGCACCCGTACATCTCGACCGGCCTGCGCGAGAACAAGTTCGGGGTGCCCATCGAGGAGGCGGTGCGGATCCTCCGCGAAGCGCG
>JANMVV010000360.1:0-30024 GCA_031392925.1 Vicinamibacteria bacterium | reverse complement strand
CCCCGGTGCCGCCGACGCCGACGCCGACCGCTACGCCGACAGCGACCCCGCAGGCCACCTGCACCCTGAGCGTGCTGGTGGTGCCGGATACCGCCGCTGATCCTTCAGTGGGCGGCCGGTTCTGCACCGCCTTCGTCACCTCGTCGGTGGGCGGGAGTCTGGGTACGGTGACCGGTGGCCAGCGGACGTTCTCAGGAATCCCGTGCAGTGCCAGGATCGAGATCGTGGCCACCGCGGCTCCGCAGTCCTCGATCGCCGGTCCGCTGCCCGCGACCTGGTCCAACGCCTGCGGTGGTTCGGCGCTGGGCAACCCGTGCGTCCTGAATCCGCTTGGTGGAGACCGCAACGTCGGCCTCACCTGCCAGACGCGTTAAGTTTCCCGCCGTTCCCTGGAAAGGGTCGGCCCCGGATGGGTCGGCCCTTTCTTTTGCTCGCGCGCCGGCTCGGGGCTTTGCTTACGGGTTCGGGTCTCGGCCCGACGACGGGGTGGTGCCGAGGGCGGCCGCGCAGACCAGAAGCGCGGCGTTCGCTGGGATGCGGAAGGGAAAGTCGAGCAGCGACTGAATGCCGAAAGCGACCAGCGCGCCTATCGAAGCGTCGTGCGCCCAATCCGCGAAGGTCACGGAACGGCGAATCCCACGTGCGGTCAGCCAGGCGACCAGGAGTCCCAAAAGCCCTGCTTCGATCGTCCACTCGAGGTACTCGTTGTGCGCGTGTTGCCAGAATTCGTACGCGGCGTTCATCTGGTACGGCCAGTAGGCTTCGCCGAACGTGCCGACGCCGGAGCCGAAGATCGGAAAGAAGCGCCAGAGCCGGGTCATGTCGGCCCACGGCGCCCACCGACTCATGACGATGTCGAGCCGCGTCAGGCGGTCGATCGCGGCGGCGCCGCTGAGCGCCAGGATGGCGAGGCCGACGCCAAGGGGCAGGAGCAGACGCCGGGCGCCGAACCTCCGGGCCAGGACGAAGGCGATGCCTGCGATCGCGGCCGCGGCGCCCGATCTCGATCCGGAGGCGGTGGCGACGAGAGTGAGGAGGAGCGAAGCTCCGGCGAGCACGACGACCCCCGACATCACCGAGGGATTCGCCAGAAGTCGCGCCAGGCCGCCCCGTGCGCGGATGAGGGCGACAGCAAGGCCGGAGGCCCACGCGGCGCCGAGCGCCATGGCGGTGGCGAAATGATTCCGGTTGAAGTACGGACCGAACGTGGCCTCCTTCAGTCCTATCGGGGCCTCGATCGGGACTCTTGCATAGAGCCATGTAGGGTGATCGGAGCGCGACTGCCAGAGTCCTTCGCCCGCCAGGCACACGGTCACGCCGAGAAGCACGTAACCGAGCGAGCGGCGCCGGTGACTCGGAAGGCCCTGCAAGGCCAGGAAAAGGCCCTGGAGCCCCGCGAAGTACAGCCACGCCTCGATGGTCGCCGTCGGAGAAACCGAAAGCGGGCGGAACCGCCCATCTCCCGGGTCGGGCAGGAAATGGGCGGCGAACGATCCCGGGGATATCGCGTGGAGGGCCATGGCGGGGAGAGGGATGAGCTGAGCAAGGAAGATCGCGTGAACCGGCAGGAGCGCCCGCGACACCGCGGACCCAAGGGAAATCGAGTCACGCGGCCCCTCTCGGCGTTGGAGCATGGTGGAAGCGAGACCGGCGCCGAGCCACAACTGGCACAGCGGAATCCACACCGACCGCTCGACCGCGCCGAACAGGAAGGGGGCCAGGCAAACGCTCAAAAACACGCACCAGGCGATCGCCCGGGGGATTCCGTCGAGACGCACGGGCTTCGCCTGGTCCTACCTGACCAGACGCTCGACTTTCGAGATGGCTCCGGACCTCGTGTGAGTGATGCGGATATCGGGCCGGCCATCACCGTCCCGGTCGATCTCCTCGCTCGCGAGATAGCCGGGGCTCCAGTCCTGGATTCGATCTCTCTTCCCGTCGCCGTTGGTGTCGATCTCGGCCCGGCTCAGCTTTCCGCCCACGAACAATTCCAGGCGTTCCCGCTTGCCGTCGTGGTCCGCGTCGGTCTCGACCTGTATCGTCGCCTTGGTGATCGGATCGATTTCAACGAAGCGTTCGGGGGTTCCTCCCTTGCGGGAGGTCGCGTAGCGAACCATGACGCCTTCCGCGTTGTATTCCTCCCAGCGATCGATCTTGCCGTCCCGGTTCTCATCGATCTCCAGACGGTCGGGGGTGTTGCGTCCGGAGAAGTACGCGAACACATCGGGCTTTTGGTCGCCGTTGCTGTCGAACTTCATCTGACGCAGGGTGCCGTCGAGCGAGTACAGATACGTGTAGGGGGGTTTCTCGAGCAGCCGCATCTCGACCCCCTTCGCGTCCTTGACCAGCTTCCACGGGGGCAGATCGGGGGCGGGCGGCTTCGACCCCACTCCGCAAGCGCTTGCCACGAGCGCGATAACGGCGATAATCAGAGGACGCACCGCATGATGATAACAAGAGCAAGCGCGCGCATGATTGACACCCTTCGGCATCGCAGAGCTTTTTCGAATTGAAGGAGATGGAACTGTCATCCGAGGAGCCGCAGCGGTTTGAGGTCTGGGCCTTCGGCGGCGGCAAGGGCGGAACTGGCAAGAGCGCGCTCGCCGCTTCGGTGGGATTTCAACTGTCCCGCCTGGGGAAACGGGTGGTTCTGGTCGATGCCGACTTCGGCGGCGCCAACCTTCACACCTGCCTCGGGGTGGCGCCGCCCGCCCGATCGCTCCTCGATCTGATTCGAGACGGCGGCACGGTGGCGGATGAGTACGCGATGTCGACGCCATATCCGAACCTCCGGCTCATCGGCGGCCGGGTCGACGAGGGTGCGGGAGCCCTGCCGGTGGGGTGGGCCGCCCGGCTCTCGACGGCGCTCCGGGCCCTTCCCGTGGACCTGGTGGTTCTGGATCTCGGCGGGGGAGTGGCGCCGGAAACCGTCGAGGTAATGAACATGGCCGACGTCAAGGTCATGGTCGCGGTTCCCGAACCGAGCTCGATCGAGAATGTGGTAAGTCTCCTGCGCAGTCTCTGCCTGCAGCGCCTGATCCAGCGCCTGCCCTCCAACGAGGTCAGGCGTCGGCTCCTCGCCGTCCAGGGCGGCGAGGCGGCGGCCAGGATTCGGGGAGTGGGGGACATGCTCCGCGAGATCGAGGAGGTCGATCCTTCGCTTCTGGGCGCGGCGCGCGCGCTGATGGAGGAAATGTCGATCACCCTCGTGACCAATCAGGTGCGCGACGATGCCGACCGGAAATTCGGAGCGCAGACCGCGGCGGTGGTCCGGCGGCATTTCGGCCTGCCCATGACCTATTCCGGGTTCGTTCATCACGATGACGCGGTGTGGCGGACCCTGCGGCGAGGGAAGATGTTCATGGTCGACGCGAGTCGTTCGCGGGCCGCCGAAGACATCAGACGGCTCGCCCGGAACCTGCTGCAGCGCGCCGACCAGTCTCCGGTCTTTTGACCGCTCGATGAAAGAATTGTGAAGAACCAGAACTACTACGAGATCCTTGGCGTCGCCCCGCACGTCGGCTCGGGGCAGATTCAGGCGGCCTATCGGTTTGCCCGCAGCCTGTACTCCGGGGAAGTGACACCGACCTACGGCCTGCTGAGCGCGGACGAGAGAGCCCAGATGCTCGCTCTGGTCGAGGAGGCTTATGCCGCACTCTCGAACCCGAACGTGCGGCGGGACTACGACATTCATCTGACCGCCCAGGCCGTTCGGACTCTCCCAAGCCAGCAGTCTGCCTCCGTCCACCAGGACGCGCATCCCAAGGAGGGCGCTCGCTCGCTGCGGCCCGCTCCCATGCCCGATCCGCCACTTTCCGACACCGTATCGGAGCCAGCCCGGCTCCCCGAGCTCGTGAACGGTTCCGTCCTCCGGTCCTTGCGGGAGAGCCGTAACCTCTCGATCGACCAGATCGCCGCGCTGAGCAAGATCGGGAGCCGCTTTCTGCGCGCTCTCGAGGAAGACCGTCACGAAGCCCTGCCCGGGCGTGTGTTCGCGCGAGGCTTTCTCATCGAGTACGCCCGGGCCCTCCGAGTCTCGGACACCGAGCTCGTGGAGCGGTATCTGAGGCACTGGACGGCGAAGTAGGCGGTCCGGCGAGATCGCGAATCGCCCGGCTCACGGCCTTCCTCTTCGTCGAGTTTCCCGAGGATGAAGGGCCGGGTGTCGACATCGGGGCTTCCGAGCTTCTCGACACCTCCGTGAGTCTCGGCGGGCGACTCGGGGAAAGGGCATCGGGGTGGCGGGTATAATGTCATAACTTTAGGACAACCAGTCCGCGATCAAGAACCCTGTCTCGCCCAATGAACGCCACTCACGAGAAGCCCTCTGGACCTTTGCAGGGGATGAAGGTGCTGGACATGGCGACGCTCTTCGCGGGGCCACTCGCCGCCACGCTTCTGGGGGACTTTGGCGCGGATGTCATCAAGATCGAGCACCCGAAGGGTGATCCCGTGCGCTCGCACGGTCACGTGAAGAACGGGATCAATTTGTGGTGGAAGATGATCGGCCGCAACAAGCAGACGATCACCCTCAACCTCTCCCGGCCGGAGGCGCAGGGGATCCTGCTCGACCTCGCGGCGCAGGCCGACGTGCTGATCGAGAACTTCCGACCGGGGACTCTGGAGGGCTGGAGCATTGGCCCCTCACAGCTCCTCGCGCGGAATCCTAGACTCGTGATCGCCCGGGTCACGGGGTTCGGTCAGGAGGGGCCGTATCGCCGCCGCCCCGGTTTCGGCACCCTCGCGGAGTCGATGAGCGGATTCGCCGCCATGACCGGCCCTGCGGACGGGCCGCCCACGCTGCCTCCGTTCGGCCTCGCCGACGGCATAACCGCGCTTGCGACTTCATCCGCGGTCATGATGGCGCTGCGTCATCGCGATCTGACCGGCCAGGGCCAGGTGATCGACATGGCCATCATCGAACCGATCCTCACTATTCTCGGGCCTCAGGCCACCTGGTTCGACCAGCTCGGCGTGGTGCAGGAACGCACCGGCAATCGTTCCGTCAACAACGCCCCCCGAAACACTTACAAGACCGCGGACGGGAAGTGGGTGGCGATCTCGACGTCGGCCCACAGCATCGCCGAGCGAGTCATGCGCCTGGTCGGACATCCCGAGGTGATTGCCGAGCCGTGGTTCAAATCGGGCGCTGAGAGAGCTCGACATGCCGACCTGCTCGACCAGATGGTCGGGGACTGGATCGCCCGCCACCCGCTGGACGAGGTCATGAAGGAGTTCGAGGCCGCCGAGGCGGCGGCGGCGCCGATCTACGACATACGGGATGTCTTCGAGGACCCGCAGTACAAGGCCCTGGACTCCATCACCACGGTTCCCGACGAGGAGCTAGGGCCGATCCGCATGCAGAACGTGATGTTCCGCTTGAGCGCCACCCCCGGGCGAATCCGCTTTGCCGGTCGGAAGGTGGGAGCGGACACGGAAGCAGTGCTTGCCGAGTGGCTCGACATCGGCCCGGAGCGGGTTGCCGAACTGCGCGCCCAAGGGGCCCTGTAAGGGTGCGCGTCCTCCCCCCGATGAAACTGCTTCGCAGCTATCTCTTCGCCCCGGGAAACAACGAAAGCGTTCTTGGGAAAGCGTTCCAGGCCGGAGCCGACGCGGTGGTCCTCGATTGCGAGGACGCCGTGCCCGAATCGGAGAAAGCGCGGGCCCGGGCCTGCGTGCGGGCAGCCCTCCACCGCGAAGGGGCATGTCCGGGGATCCCCGCGTTCGTGAGGATCAACAGCCTCGCTTCGGAGCACTGGCGCGCGGACCTCGATGCGGTGATTGGCCCGGAGATCGCCGGCCTCCGCGTGCCCAAGGTGGAGGATGTTGAGTCGCTCTGTCGGCTCGACGATGCAATTTCGGCGCGCGAGCATTCCCGGGGAATGACCGTCGGGTCAATTCTGGTGGTGGCCGCGATCGAAAGCGCCCGCGGGGTCGCGTGTATCGAGTCCGTGGCCCGAGGGCCCAGGATTTCCGGCTTCACGTTCGGCGCCGCCGACTACGTCGCCGATATCGGAGCGGACCCAGGCGATGAACTCGCCACCCTCTTCGCGCGGTCCGCTCTGGTCGTGGCGTCCAGGAGCGAGCGCCTCGCGCCTCCGGTGGCTTCGGTGTTCACGCGCCTGAGCGACGAGGACGGGCTGCGAGCGGACACCCTCAGGCAGAAGTCTCTGGGTTTTTTCGGACGCTCCGCGATACATCCGCGCCAGCTTTCCGTCATCCATGAGGTCTTCGATCCCACACCCGCGGAGGTCGACCGGGCACGGAAGGAGGTCGCGGCCCATCAAGCGGCGAGCCGCGATGGCCGCGGAGTGTCGCAGATGGATGGGGGCTTCGTCGATCTTGCGGTCGTGCGCCGGGCGCGTGCGATTCTCGACCTTCATGAGGGAACGGCCGGAGAAGCCGCACGAAAGGACCCACGATGAGTGTGAATAATCTGCTGAGCGCTCTGAATGGGACGCGCATCTTCGATCTGGCCCAGCCGATCGAGGCGAAGATGCCGGTCTCGCCCAACCATCCCGGATTCAAGATGGCTCTGCAACGCCGGCATGGAGATACGGTCCGGGCCGACGGGGGATCGGCGGCCAACGAGATGATGATGCTCGGCGGCCACACCGGCACCCACATCGACGCGTTGTGCCACGTATCGCATTGCGGGAAGCTGTACGGCGGGGTCGACGCGTACGAGGCGCAGAAGGGCGGGCGGTTTCAGAGCCACGGCGTCGAGCACATCCCGATCACCGCGGCCCGGGGCGTGCTCTTTGATATTCCCGCTCTGCGCGGCGTCGACTGCCTCGAGGGGGGTGAGGCGATCACCGCGAAAGATCTCGAAGCGGCGGCGAGGCGCCAGGGCGTCGAGTGCAGAGAGGGTGATGTCGCTTTGGTGCGCTCCGGCTGGGCGAAGCACTGGGGCGACCCGGAGCGCTTCCTCGGCCACGCCGATGGAGTTCCGGGGCCGGATGAGTCCGCCGCGGCGTGGATGATCGAGCGGAAAATCCGGATGACGGGGGCGGAGACCATCGCATACGAGTGGATACCGGCGGGGCGCGGTCACGCGCTTCTGCCCGTGCATCGGATGCTGCTGGTGGAGAGCGGCGTTCACATCATCGAAGGCATGAACCTCTCACCTCTGGCCGAGGCCCGGGTCTTCGAGTTCCTCTTTGTGGTGGCCCCGGTCAAGGTCATGGGCGCCACCGGCATGCCCGTGCGCCCCTTCGCGGTTGCCTGAACTGCGAGCAGGATCTCCCCCTCCATGACCGATCACACCGTCTCACAGGCGCTCGCGGAATTCGCCGCGACGGTGTCTTACCACGCTCTTCCTCCGGAGGTCGTGAGAAGCGCGAGGGAGCGCATTCTTGACACCGTGGGCCTGTGTCTGGCCGCCCTGCCTCTCGAGACCAGCGGCATGGCGATTCGGGTGGCCCGGTCGTGGGGAGGGCCGGCAGAGTCCACGGTGATCGGGTCAGCTGAGCGCCTTCCCGCGATGGGTGCGGCGTTCGTGAACGGCGTGCTCGCTCACTCCCTGGACTTCGACGACACGCACCTTCCCTCGGTGTTGCACCCGTCCGCGTCGCTCATCCCCGCCGTTCTCGCGGTCGCGGAGCAGACGGGGGCGTCGCTTGCCGAGGCCTTGGCCGCGGCGGCGGCCGGATACGAGGTGTGTGTTCGCACCGGCATGGCCGCTTACGACAAGGCCCTCGGAAACTCGGTCTTCTTCGAGCGAGGCTGGCACGCGACTTCCATCTGCGGAACGTTGGGCGTGGCGGTCGCGACGGCGAAGCTCCTGGGCCTGGGAGCCGACGGCATCGGCCATGCTCTCGGCATCGCGGTTTCGATGAGCTCGGGTGTCATCGAGGGCAATCGAGCCGGAGGCTCGGTCAAGAGGCTGCACTGTGGATGGGCCGCGCATGCCGGGATCGTGGCTGCTCAGTGCGCGAGGGAAGGAGTCACGGGTCCGCCCACGGCCTTCGAGGGACGGTTTGCCTTCTATCAGGCGTTTTGCGGCGGAATGGCGGCTCCCGAGGAGATCGCTCGGGGCCTGGGAACGTCATGGTGCCTTCCCGGGATCTTCTACAAGCCCTATCCCGCGAACCACTTCACCCACACCGGAATCGACGCCGCCCTGGCCCTGCGAAGGAAAGTGGCGCCTGAGCAGGTTGCGTCGGTCCGGATTGGCGTCGCCACGCCCACGGTTCGGACGATCGGCGAACCCCGCGACCAGAAGATCCGGCCTCAGTCGGGCTACCACGGCCAGTTCTCGGGACCCTTTACTTTCGCGGCGGCGTTCCTTGGTGGCGGCGGACTGGGTGTCTCTCTCGACGATTTCTCCGACCAGAACGCGAGCGACGAGCGCTACCTCTCCCTGGCCGCCCGAGTGGAGATCGCGGGCGACGCGGAATGCGACGCCATCTTTCCCAACCAGTTCCCCGCGATCGTGCGGCTCACCACGGTGACCGGCGAGGTCTTCGAGGAGCGCGTGATGTCCAATCGCGGCGGTCCGGCGCGACCCCTCTCCCGCGACGAGCTCCGCGTGAAGTTCTCCTCCAATGCGCGCCGCTCTCTCTCCGAGCACGCCGTCTCCGATCTCGGCGACGCCATCCTCGGAATGGAGGCGAGCCGTAAAGTCTCCGATCTGATGAAGCTCGCCGGAAAGCCGCCCGCCGGAGAGGAGACGATGCCATGACCGCCTATCGCGCCCTTGCCCTGCAAACCCGCCTCGATACGATCAACGCCCTTCCGGACGTGGTGAGTGCCCGCGAACAAATGCACCGGACGCTCGATCGCATCGGCGCGGAAGTGGGTGCGGCCGCGACCTGGATCGGCAAGGACCTGCGTCTGGTCGTCCTGCCGGAGTACTTCCTGACCGGCTACGCCATGGGCGATCCGATCGAACAGTGGACGCAGAAGGCGGCCATCGATCCGGACGGTCCGGAATACCAGCGCCTGGGCGAGATCGCGCAGAGTCACAATCTTTTTTTGGCCGGCAACGCCTTCGAGCGCGACGAGAACTTCCCGGGGATGAATTTTCAGTGCTGCTTCGTCGTGGCGCCCGCCGGAAAGGTGATCCTGCGCTATCGGCGGCTCAACTCCATGTACACCCCGACGCCCCACGATGTGTGGGACAGGTATCTGGAGATCTACGGCTACGAGGGCGTCTTCCCGGTCGCGCACACCGAAATCGGCGTGCTTGCCCCCATCGCGTCGGAGGAGATCCTCTATCCGGAGATCGCTCGCGCTTTCGCCATGCGCGGCGCCGAGGTGTTTTTTCATCCCACCTCGCAGACCAATGAGCACGCCATCGCGGCCAAGGACGTCTGCACCGTGGCCCGCGCGATCGAGAACATGGCCTACGTCGTGTCCGCGAATACCGGCGGGATTCACGGGACGCTCCTGCCCTGCGACTCGACGAACGGGGGATCGAAGATCGTGGACCACCGCGGTCTCGTGATCTCGCGGTCCGGCTTCGGCGAGACCATGACCTGTTCGGCGGAGATCGATCTCAACGCCCTCCGGCGTTTTCGGACGCGGCCCGCGATGGAGAATCTCCTGGCCCGCCAGCGATTCGACCTCTTCGCCGAGGGGTATCGCCTCCGGCGCCACTACCCGCCGAATACCATGCTTGGCGGCATTCCGCCGCGCACTCACTTCATCGAGACGCAGCGCGCGACGATCGCCCGGTTGGTCGAGCAGGGGATCCTGCGGAAGCCGGAATAAGCAGCGAGTCGGCTAGACGTCGTCGGGCGACCAGAGCTCGAAGCCGACCCCGCCCGGCGCGGTCCCGGCCGCGACCGCATCCTTGCCGATCCGGCAGACCTTCGAGTACGTGGCGCCGGGCATCGCTTTGACCGCGGCCGCAACATTCTCAACCTCGAAGCCGAAAACGAAGCGTCCGGGCCGTAGGGGCCGCGCGTCAATCAGCGGTGCGCCCCGGCCGTCCGCGTCCGGGAACTCGATCATCTCGAGGCGGACGGGGATCTGGCCTTCGTCGGCGAAGAGGGCCAGACGAAGGCGGGTGTCGGGGCGGGGAAGGTGCATGAATTCGGCCACCGTGGGCTCGGCGAAGGTGGCGTCGAGGAGAACCTTGAGGCCGGCGTCCTTCCAAAAGCCCGCGGCGGCGTCCACCGACTCCACCACGTAGACGGCCGAGTGGACTTCGGAAAAGAGCGCATGGGCGCTCGAGTCCAAAACGCTGGGCCGGCGCTTGTCGACCTCGATCAGGACCAAAGCCAGGCCGTCCGGCCCGACGCACTTGCACTCCTTGATGGTCATCGGCCCCACCTTGTACGCGGCGACCGGACCGACGGCGGCATGGGTGTTCTTCACGATCTCGAGCGCCTCGGTCATGTCGCGCACATAGAGATCGACCGCATGGGGGCCTCGGTCGAAGGGACCGCCAACGGTTGCTCCCAGGTCCGTCTGGACCACGCGAATGAAACCTCCTGCCGCCCCCGGCATGCTCAGCCGCGTCTCGTTCGTCGCCCGCCCGAGGCCGTAGAGCTCGCGAGCCGCGAAAGCCCCGATGCTGCCGTCGCTCTCCCGGACGAAGCCGAAGGCCTGAAAGAAGCGGGCGGTGGGCTCGAGATGGGATGCGCCGATGGTGACGTGACTCGGACTCTTCAACATGATTTCCTCTTTACCTCGCGAACGTTAGACCCCGAACGACTCTTCCTTCAAGCTTTCGAGAACATATTCGAGGTCGAGTTCGTTCCAGTCGTATTTCACGAGGACATTGTGCTTCCCGGTCACGTAAATGTCCGACGGGGGAACCTTCAGGAAGTCGGCGTCCATGCGCACGTGTCGGCAGGGGAAGGCGCCCGCAGGCGTGACGACCTCCTTGTCGTCCAGCGCGGTGATGCGATATGTCTCCATCCGGCCGAGCGGGCCGTCGGTGCCGTTCCACAGCGTGGAGGTGTTGTAGAAGGTGCGGCGCTGCAGGCCGCCCGTTTCCCAGTCGTAGTTGAAGACGATCCAGCCGTCGAGCATCACGGAGTGAGTGACCACCGCGAAGAAGTCCGTGGGCACATTGACGGTCTGCACGGTGTGTCCGGTCATCGCGGTATCGGTGGTGATGTGGAGAAGGTCGCCCTCCACGCGGAAGTAGCCGGATCCGACCATGGCGCCGTTTACCTGCAGACGGACGAACACATCCCTGGGCCGGCCATCGTGCGCCTTCGTGTAGACGACATGGCGCACGAACTTCGAATCGTCGGTGATGGCGAGTGCTATCAGGGTCACCGTTCCATCGCGATTCTCGGTGATCGAGAAGTCCTCGCGGCCCCGGACGGCGCCGGTGGACTTCTTCCGGTAGAGCAGGCGTCCAGTGGTGTAGCGGAGGGTCATGGCCGAGGCCTCCTTCAGGCGATGATCCCGGCGGCTCGATCCTCTTCGATGCCCAGGGGAATCTTTGGCATCAGGAGGAAGAAGGCCCCGGATATGAAGATGGGGAGGATGCCGCACAGGGTATAGGCCTTGTTCCAGTCGCCGCCGAACCAGGTCACGGCGTAGGAAAGGGCGAGAGGTCCGGTCGCGATTCCGAGATTCACGGCGAGCGATCCGGAGAACGTGACCCCGGTCGCGCGCAGACGGGCGGGGAAGTTCTCCGCGATGAAGGTGAATTTCACCGCGGTCGTCCCGTAGAAGAAGATAGTCATGAGGCAGTAGAACAAGACGGTGGTCCAGTAGTCGCGGGCCCACCAGATCATGACGAAGAAGGCGATGGAGCCGAGCCAGGCCCAGACGATGCACGTGGTTCGTCTGGAGAGGAAGAACTCGCCCACGATCGCCGCCAGCACGTAACCGATCGCTCCGACGCCATAGGACCAGCCGACCAGGGAGACCGCGTCGCGCATGGCGAAGCTGCGGAACTCCTGGAAGTAGGCGGTCAAAAGAATGGTGGAGCCGTAGGCGAAGACGTGAAAGTACTCGCCCAGGAAAAGGATGATCGATCGATAAGCCATGCCGGGCGCGAAGAGCTCGGTGAAACGGCCCTGCGCCGCGGACGGTTCACCTCCCTCGGTCGCGGCCTTGGCTCTCAGGAAGGCGCCGGTTTCCTTCAGGTACTTCTGGATGACGAACATGTATGGCAAGGACAGGAGGGCGACGAAGAACACCGATCGCCAGCCGAACCTGTCGCTCAGGAGCAGCACGAACTGCGAAGCGAGGAACCAGCCTATCGGGTAGCCGATCTGGAGGATGCCCGACATGAGGCCGCGGTAGCGCGCGGGCGTTTCCTCCACCACGATCGTGCCCACCACCGGAGACTGGATCCCTCCCGTCGCGAACCCGAGGGTGCGGAGGGCCACGATCGAGAAGGTCGATCTGGCCCAGTACATCGCGGTGACGAAGGCGGAACCGATCAGCATCGAGGTGCTGAACACGGTCTTGCGACCCACGCGATCGGTCAGGGATCCGAGAGCGGCGATGCAGGTGCCGGCGACCGCGAAGGTCAAGGTGATGTACCACCCGCGCTGCTCCACCGTCCATCCAAGCTCCTTCGAGATCTGTGGAAGGACGAAGGAGAAGAAGGCCTGGTCCATGTTCTCGAGGGAAACCCCGATCAGACAAACCCAGAAGGCGGTGGTGGGGTAGCCCCGGATCGTCTCGCGCAGGTCGTGCCAGGTCTTCGAGAAGGAGCGGGTCACGCCCTGAGCGTCTCCGTGAAATGGTGCAGCACGCCATGGGGCGCGCGGACGAGAATCGACTTCACCCGTCCCTGCGGAAACAGAAGGACCTCAGCGGGAGGCGCTATGACTTGCAGCTGCGCCTTGGACGCGGCCCCGGCCACGGCATCGACGGACGCCACCGAGAGGCGAATGGCGAGCAGGCCCCGATGGGGAAGGACGGACCGGTCGTGGAGCGACCGGAAGGCGGAGGACGGGAGGCCATAGTGGATGACTCCAATCATGGGGGCTCGCGCACTGACGCCGAAGTTGGCTCCGCGGAGAAGCGTCTTTTCCTTCGATCTGAGGAGCTTTTGAAAGCTCTCGTTCGCGATCTCGTAGCTCAGCACGGTTTGAAGATTCAAGACGTCCCGATAGAAGGCGATGGCCGCGTCGCGATCCGAGACGGGTGCGGATATGCCCAGAAGCTCGCTGAATGTCTGATCGGTGACGGTGACGTACTTGGACAGAGGCGTGTCGTGCATCTGAAGCAGGGCGCACACGACACCGTCGGGGCCCTCGACATGGCCCTCGGTGAATCGTCCATCTTCCGGCGTCGAATAGGTCGCCGCTGGAGCCGCGAGCCTGAAGCCCCGAGCCGCGAGGGCTTTGGCCGCCTTGTCGAAGTCGGGCACCATGAAGTCGACAACCTTGAGCGCGTCCGCGTCGATTGGGCGGGCGCCTTCCCGCACCGCCACGCTCGACGAGGGTCTGAACTCGATGAGGCGGACTCCGACGGCCGTGCCTTTCGTCTGGAGAAGCAGGGTGCGCGCCGTCCGGCCGGTCACGCCGAACAGGCTCCGGACCGCCGCGGCGCTCAGTTCCTGATCGGCGACCAGGGAGAGACCGAAGACGTCCTCGAACATCTCCCGCTGCCGCCCAAGGTTCGCGGTGACGACGAGCGGCCCGTCAACGGAGAGGATCATTGGGGAATCCGGCAGCGGCGCCTCGGTCCTGCGGTCCTGGGAGGCCCCGGCGATCCGCCCTCGGGCGAGGGCCCCCAGGAGCGAGATTCCAGCGAGGAGGTCGCGTCGTCGGATCATCTAAATGAAAATGCCCCTGCTCCGATTCAGAGTCGAAGGCAGGGGCGGTCTGGTCCCTGGCTCTTCGGCCTAGTTGTACGAATAGCGGAGGGTGAGTGACACCCGGCGGGGCGGATTGAAGTACCCGGAGGACATGCGCAGCCCGCCAACCGCGAAGCTCCCGATGACGTACTTTTCATCGGCAAGGTTCTCGCCGGCCGCGGTGATGCGCCAGCGGTTGTCCTTGGACTCATACGCCACCGTGGCATCGATGAGGGTGAAGCCATCCTCGGAGCCGACATCGGCGTTGCAGGACGTGTGCCAGAAATGACCCTTGCCCGAGAGGGTCCCGCTGACCGAGAAACGGCCGCCCGCACCGGGCCTCGAGTACAAGGTCCCGATCTGGTAGCTATAGGGAGGCGCCATCTTCAATTCCAGTTGCCGGGTTCCGGTGTTGAGGTTCCCGCACAGCACCGCCTGATTGAAGGTGACTTTGTCGTACCCGGTCGAAAGCAGGGAGAGTTGACCGAAGATCTCGAGCCCGGTGCTCGGGACCACGCGGGCCTCGAATTCCGCGCCTTTGGTGTGGACGTCGCCGAGAGTCGTGCGATAGAAATTGCCGTTGGGATCGGTGCCCGTGCCCTGAAGGTCCTTCCACTTGTTGTAGAAGACCGCGGCATTGATGCGCGCCCTACCCTTGGCCAGATCGCTCTTGACGCCCAGCTCGAGGGTGTCGATCTTCTCCGGGTTGATCGGGACCAGGGGCAGGACCGCGGCCGCGGTGTTCGACCGTCCGTCAAAGGCGCCGGACTTGAACCCGCGGCTGTAGCTGATGTAGCCCATGGAGGTCGGATTCAAGGAATAGTCGGCGGCCAGGCGCGGAGTGAACGCCGACCAGCCCTTGTCGAGGGACTTCTGCACCGGAGTCGAGGTGAAGCCGGCCGGGTCGGAAGCATTGCAGGCCCGTGCCCCGCCGCCGGGGGCTACCTGACCCTGCGCATTTGCGCAGGCCACGAGCTGATTGCCGGTGGGCAGGAACACCCGGGTGAAGAAGTCCTTGTTGTCATCGGTGTACCGCCCGCCGCCGGTCACGGTGAGGCGGTCGTTGGCGGTGTAGGTGAGGCTCGCGTAGCCCGCGTAGCTCTTCGTATTGGCATCCACGAGCCAGAAATTGTTCCGACCGAGGTTGTTCAGGATCAGGTTCTCGGTCTTCTGATCGTTGTGCTCGCGGAAGTAGTAGGCCCCGCCCGCAAAGCGGAGGCGGTCCCTCGAGCCCGTGATCTGGAATTCCTGGGAGAACTGGTTCTGGTTCTGACGCTGGTACAGGTGGAATTCAGGGGTGCCGGTTCCGATGAAGTTGTTGACGCGTCCGTCGGCGTCCAGGAGGAGCTCGTTGAACATCTTCCGGTACGCGCTTACCGCCTTCAGGGTCACATGGTCGTTGAGGGCATAGCTCAGGGTCGCCGAATAGCCGTCCTGTTTGATGTCGTTGATCGGATTCAGAAGGTCGGACTGGAGGGTATGGATATTGCGATCACCGTCGAGTTGCTGATAGATGTCCGTCTTCCCGACCCCGAATCCGGTGGCCAGAGGGGGAAAGGGCGCGACCGTGGAAAGGAACGGGGCTTGCGGGGCGAAGCCAACCGGGAACCCGGGAGTCGAGTGCTCCCGCGTGATGTCCGCGCTCAGGACGGCGTTGAAGCGCGGGCTGGGCAGGAGGCGCAGGGCCAGTCGGCCCGCCTTGACGTCCTGGTCGTTCACCTTCGCGTTGTTGATGGTATTGGTGTCGTAGCCATCGTGCTTCTTGAGCAATCCGGAGAAGAGGACGGCCGCCTTCTCGCCGATGGGGGCATTGACGGAGCCGCGCACGTCGGTGCGGCTGAACGAGCCGAACACGCCCTCGCCGTTGGCGCGGAACGTGTTGCCCGGCTGCTTCGTGACCAGGCGCAGGGCGCCCGCGCTGGTGTTCCGGCCGTAGAGCGTTCCCTGGGGCCCGCGAAGGACTTCGAGCCGCTCCAGCTCGTACAGGTCGAACTGCGCTCCGGTCTGGCGGGGGATGTACACGTCGTCGATGTAGATGCCGACCGGGGTGTCCGAGGTGAAGAACGATTCATCCTCTCCAACTCCGCGGATGGCCGCGCGCGACCCGGACGAGGTCCCGGTGTTCTTCTCCATCCAGAGATTCGGCGTCGAGTACGACGCCTGCTGCACGTTGGTGATCTGCTTGATTTCAAGCTGCCGGCTGTCGAAGGCGGTGACGGCCACGGGAATCTTCTGGAGATTTTCCTCCACGCGTTGCGCGGTGACCGTGACCGCCGCGACCGCGGCTACGTACGATTCGAAGGGCGTGCTCGAGGTCGGATTAAAGATGATCCTGACCTGTCCGGTCTCCGGGATGATGATGTCTCCGGTCATGGTCTTCCCTCCCACCGTGATCGAGATCGTGTGGGGGCCGGCGGATTTGGGGGCTAAGGCGAGGTCGCCGGTGGTGGTGGTCTGAGTGATGGTGGAACCGTCGGGGCCGGTCAGGGTGACGGTGGCGGCTCCGGTGGCGATGATGGACACGAAGGCGGTGCCGGTCGCGCCGGATATGGAAGCCAAGGCCAGCAGCGCGATGACTGCGGCGAGTCGGCCTCTGCGAATGAGGTTCATAAGTGTCTCCTGCGAGGTGTGCGGCGGGGGGCGTCTCGATAACTCCGGTGAAGGTCGTGGGGAGGGGCGACCGGGAAATTGTATTGAGAATAGTACAAAGCCCGGCTCCCGGGAGGCCGTCAAGGCCTTTCATTGGCAGTGGACTATGTTTCACCTATGAAGAATCTGCTTTTCGGTCTGGGGGCGTCGCTTCTGGTGGCGGCAAACGCGGTCGCGGGTGCGCCCCACCCCGACGTCCTGCGCGCGGCCAACTGGCTGGTGGGATCGTTCGACAATCGCGCGCAGGCGGCGGCGGACCAGGCTGCGAACACGCCATACCAGCATGACGCGGCGGTCATGGTCGGTCGTCCGGTGGAGGATCCGGTGGTGTTTCAGGACGGGCTCTATCTCTACGTGGAAAGCCGGCGGGATGGGGAACCTCGTCCCTTCTGGCAACGCGTCTACCGGGTCAGGAAGAGCGGGGGACAGATTCGGCTCGAGGTTTTCAAGATCGACGGCCAGGTCCTTGGCCCCCTCGGCCTCGACGCACAGATGCTGAGCAGCCTGAATCCGAGCGACCTCAAGAAAGAAGAAGGCTGCGACGTCCTGCTCGACCTGAAGGGCGATGGTTACGTAGGCTCGACCGCGCCTCGTACCTGCCGGTCCGAGTACAAGGGCTCCGCCTACGTCTTCTCCACCATGCGGATCACCAAGGATCTCGTGATCACCCTGGATCGCGGCTACGATGAGAGGGGAGTGCAGACCTTCGGGCCGAGCGATGGTCGGGGATACGAGTTCCGCCGGACCCAGAAGTAGGCCTTAGGACCGGGCCGCGGCCGCCACGGTCGCGCCCGAGGCGATCAGGGCCGCGACCTCGGCCTCACTGTAGCCGGCTTCGCGGAGAACTTCGGTGCTGTGTTCACCGAGCCGCGGAGGATAGCGCCTGATGTCGCCGGGAGTTTCCGAGAAAGTCACAGGGACGCCCGGGAGGCGCAGGCGCCCTTCGGTGGGATGGTCCATCTCCTTCCAGAAGCCCGTGGCCACGAGGTGCTCGTCAGTGATGAGATCCTCGATCGAATTTACGATCATCACCGGGACGTTGGTCTGGCCGAGAATGGCGAACCACTCCGACGTGGTCTTCTGGGCCACGATCGCGCCGGTCTCGGAGTACACGTCGTCGATGTTCTTGAGCCGTTCGCCCAGGGTGACGAAACGAGGATCGGCTACGAGCTCCGGCCGCCCGGCCGCCTCGCAGAAGGCCTTCCAGTGGTCGTTGAGATAGGGGAGGATGGCGATGTAGCCGTCCTTGGTCTTGTAGGGGCGTCGGTGCTTTGACAGCAGGCGGGTGTAGCCCATTTCGCCCCGCGGCGGATCGAAGGCGTAGCCGAAGAGGTGCTCGGCCATGACATAAGAGATGAGGGTTTCGTACATCGGCACCTCGATCTCCTGACCGATGCCGGTTCGCTCGCGGTGGAAGAGCGCCGCGGTTACCGAGTAGACGACGGCGAGACCCGTCGTCTTGTCCGCGATGATGGTGGGCAGATACCGCGGCTCCTCTCCCATCTTGGTGGCGAGCATGGCGATGCCGGAGGCGGACTGGATGGAATCGTCGTAAGCGGCCCGATCCGCGTACGGACCCTTGCGGGAGTAGCCATAGGTCCCGCAGAAGATGATCTTCGGATTGCGGCCCTTCATGGCCTGGTAGTCGAGGCCGAGGCGCTCCATCGACTTCGGCCGGTAGTTGTGGACGAGAACGTCGGCGGTCTCGGCGAGCTTGAGCAGCGCCTCCTTGCCCGCGGGATTCTTGAGGTCGAGGACAAGGCTGCGCTTGTTGCGGTTGCAGGTGAGGTAGAGGGCGGCCATGCCCTCGCTGGCCCGGGGTCCGAGCTGCCGGTTACTGTCCCCTCCGGGTGGTTCGACCTTGATCACATCCGCGCCGAGGTCGCCCAGGATCTGGCAGGCCCAGGGGCCGAGGACGACGCTCGTCAATTCGAGAATGCGCACGCCATGAAGGGGTCCGGGCATGAGGGGCCTCTAAGGAAGGAGTTTCGGTGAAGACGGGCAGACCGCCGCAGGGCAAAGAATAAGGCAGCGACCGGATGAAGTTGTACTATTCTTAGAACAATGTTGGGAATCACCAGTTCACGGAGAGCACGCCGATGACCCGCCGGATCATCGACATCGTGGTCAACCTGTGGACTCCCGACCTCACCGCGAACTACACGCCGCGGCTCAACTCCTTCTGGAACGCCATCAAGATTCTCGGCGAGACCTCGTCCGGCATAACCCTTGACGAAGAGATTCGCCGGATGGATGCCGCGGGCATCGAGAAAGGTCTGATGGTCGCGACCACCGGCGGTCCGGTGGGCTCGGACATTTTCTTCGAGAAGCCGGTGAAGCGAATCGCGGAAGTTGTCGCGGCGCATCCGAAGAGGTTCAAGGGCATCGTGGGCGTGAACCCGTCAAGCATCATGCCCTGGTTGAAGAAGCTCGAGGAGGCGGTGAAGGAGCACGGTTTCGTGGGGGCGCACCTGTATCCGCACTGGTTCGGCGAGGCGCCCGATCACCGCATCTACTACCCCTTCTACGCGAAGTGCGCGGAGCTTGGCATACCGATACAGATTCAGGTGGGGCACTCGGCCCAGGCCTTCCTTCCCACGGTGGCGAGACCCATGTCCCTTGACCGCGTGGCCATCGATTTCCCGGACCTGAAGATCATCGGGATCCACATCGGGTACCCCTGGACCGAAGAGATGATCTCGGTCGCGTGGAAGCACAAGAATGTGTGGATCGGCTCGGACGCCCACGCGCCCAGGTACTGGGATCCTTCGTTCGTCCGCTTCATCAACTCCCGCGGCCAGGACAAGGTGTTGTTCGGGACCGACTGGCCGGTCATCGACTTCGAGCGATCCGTCATGGAGATCGACGCTCTCGACCTGAAAGAGACCGCGAGGAAAAAGCTCCTTTGGGAAAACGCCATCCGTGTGTACAACCTGGAGTCCTGGGTCTAGGCGCCGGCCCCGACGAGTCACGGAGCATCGACCGATGAGAGTGAATCACTGATGCCGCGCCCGTATGGCTTCGCCGCGGCGGTTCCTCTGTACTACCAGCTCGCCGGGATCCTGCGCGAGCACATCGTCTCGGGTAGGTACCTCGCCGGAGACCGCCTCCCGACCGAAGAGGCCCTCTCGAAGGACTATGACGTCAGCCGGATCACCATCCGGCAGGCCCTGGGCGATCTCGAGAAGGAAGGCTTCATCAAACGCGAGGCGGGCCGGGGCACTTTCGTGGCGGACCGGCGGACCTTTTCGAACACGTTCCGCATGGAGGGCTCGCTCGAGGACCTGATCTCGATGGGGCAGTCCACCACGGTCAGGGTGCTGACCCTGGCCACCATCAAGGCCTCGGCCTCGGAGGCGGACTTCCTGCGCGTGAACCTGGGCGACCCGCTGCTGCGGTGCACCCGGCTGCGGCTTCACGGCGGAACCCCGTTCAGCTACATCGTGAACCATGTGCCGGGCGACCTTGGGAAGCACCTGAAGGCGGAGGCCTGGAAGAAGGGTTCGATCCTTCGTCAGATCGAAACCCTTCTGGGGATTCGAATGGGAGACGCGGATCAGACGATCTCCGCATCGCTCGCGGACGCACACCTGGCCCGTTTGCTGAAGACGACCATCGGCGCGCCGCTGCTTTCCGTCGATCGGGTGGTCCGATCGGCCGAGGGCCGTCCGGTCGAGCACGTCCACAGCTACTACCGAAGCGACATCTATTCGTTCAAGGCGCACCTTGTCCACAATCCGGTTCCCTCGGAGACCGATGAGTCGTGGAGCGTGAGCTCGGCGAAGCGACGCGTCAAGGGAAGCGCCCGGAAGCCGACGCGAAGCGGAGGTCCCAAGGCATGAAATTCGACAGTCTGGTCAAGGGCGGAATCATTGTCTTCCCGGGGCACGGCCCCGTCCGCGCCGACGTGGGTTGTCGGGACGGCCGGATCGCGGCCATTGCCGATGACCTTTCGAGCGCCTCTGCCGGCGAGGTGTTGGATGCCCGGGGCCTGCACGTGTTCCCCGGGGCCGTGGATTCTCACTTTCACGTGGGCATTTACCGTCCGCACGCGGAAGACGCGCGGAGCGAGTCGCGGTCCGCGGTGTCGGGCGGTGTCACCACCCTGATCAGCTACTTCCGGACCGGGCATCACTACCTCAACAAGACCGGGCCTTATAAAGAGATTTTCCCGGAAGTCCTCGAGCTGTCGGAGGGCAACTTCCATTCGGACTACAGCTACCACATTGCGCCCATGACCACCGCGCAGCTGGACGAGATCCCGTGGCTGGTGGAACAGGGCGTGGCCTCGTTCAAGTACTACATGTTCTACAAGGCCCTGACCCTGTCGGCGGATTCGACCCGGGGGAAGGACTACACGATGGCCGACGAGTACGACCTCGGGCACCTTTACGAGATCATGGTCCGGGTCGCCGAGGCGTCGAAGAAGACCGGCCGCCGGATCTCCCTCTCCCTGCACTGCGAGAACCCCGAGATCATCCGCGCGTTCATTCTCCGGGTGAAGAAGGCGGGCCTCACCGGACTGCAGGCCTACAGCGAAGGCCGGCCTCCCCTTTCCGAGCGCCTCTCGATCCAGGAGGCGGGAGTGCTCGCCGACGAGACCGCCTGCCCGGTGAATCTCCTGCACCTCTCGTCGCGCAAGGCCATCGAGGCGGGAATCGACGTTCGCGCTCGACATCCCGACATGGATATCACGCTCGAAACAACCCTTCATCATCTGGCGCTCACCTGGGCCACCGCGGGCGATCTCCGCAGCAAGGTGAACCCTCCCATCCGGACCCAGGACGATCAGGACGCCTTGTGGGGCGCGCTGATCAAGGGACAGATCGATACCGTGGTTTCGGATCATGCCTGCTGCATGGAAGAGAACAAGAAAGGAGACACCTGGAGCGCTCTGCCCGGCTTCGGCGGGACGTCGCTCCTTTACCCGGTCCTGCTCAGCGAAGGGGTCCACAAGCGCGGTCTTCCGCTCGAGCGCGTGGTGGACCTCATCTCGACCGCCCCCGCGCGCCGATTCGGCTTGTACCCGAAAAAGGGCGCCATCGCGGTGGGGAGCGATGCCGACTTCGCCCTCATCGACCTGAACAAGGAACAGGCGGTGACGGTCGAGAATTCGCATTCCGCCCAGGATCACAATCCGTTTGCGGGGAAGTCGCTGAAGGGCTGGCCGGTGGCGACCGTTCTGCGTGGCCGCCTCGCCTTCAAAGGCGGAGCGGCGGTAGGGGAGCGGCGAGGGGCGTTCGTGCCCCGGCCCGTGTAGTTCACAGATGGACCGAAAGCCTTCCGGCCAGAAAGTGGAAACCGTGACCGAGCAGAGAACCGGCGCCAAGGACGGAGCGAGAGTCTTCTACGGCTGGTACATCGCCCTGGTGGCGATGCTCACTCTCTTGGTGTCAAACGGCATGACCATCACCGGCATGACCATCTTCGATCCTGCCATTCTCCAGGAGTTCGGCTGGAGCCGCGGTGACCTGAAGCTGCGCGACCTCCTTCAGTTGGGCCTGTCCGGCCTGCTCGCGCCGTTCGTTGGCAGCCTGGCTGACCGGATGAGTGTTCGGAAGCTCATGATGGCGGGCTTGATGCTCCTCTCGGTGTGCATGGCGGCCTATTCGCGGATGACCTCCCTGACGCATCTCTACCTAATTAACCTCGGCATCGCGCTGGTTCTGGCTCTCGCGGGTCTGGTTCTCAACGTGCTCATCGTCTCGCGGTGGTTCGTGCGCAAGCGAGGGACCGCCCTGGGCATGACGCTCGTGGGCACGAGCCTGGGCGGCATCGTCTTTCCCCGGCTTGGCGCGGTGCTTCTTCGCACTCACACCTGGCGCGAGGCCATGCTGATGGAAGCCTTGGCCCCCCTGGTGGTGATGGTGATCCTGGCCCTGGTGACTCGCGACTCTCCGTCCGAGATGGGCCTGCGGCCGCTGGGGGCCTTGGGTGCGCCGGGTTCGACCCAGGAGGTGAGCGGGATGGAATACCAGGACGCGATCCGCACGCGAACGTTCTGGATTCTCACCTTCTGCGCGATGACCACCTTCTATTGCATCCTGGCCGCCCAGGCCCACCTGGTCCTTCATCTGAAGGGCATGGGCTGGCCGCTCGAGCGGGCGGCCGGCGGCGTGGGTATCCTCTTCACCATGGGCCTCGTCGGCAAGTTCCTGATCGGATATCTCGCGGACAAGCTGGAGCGTCGGTTGGTGTTCCTCTCGAACCTCTCCATCATGCTGGTGGGGGCTCTCTGCCTCGCCTCCATGCAGGAGGCGCTGCTTTGGCCTTTCATCCTGATCTTCGGCCTCGGCTGGGGCGGGCTCTACACCATGCTCCAGCTCACCTGCATGGACAGTTTTGGAACGCGGGCCGGCGGCAAGATTCTCGGCACCATCACCGTGCTGGATGCGATCGGGGGAGGGCTCGGGATCTGGATCACCGGCGTGCTCTTTGACCGCTCCAAGAGCTATGAAGGTGCTTTCGGCGTGATCGCCGGTCTGGTCTTCCTCGCGTTCCTCGCGGCCCTTGCCCTCCAGAGCCCGCAGGAGGCCACGGAGGCGCCTGTCGCAAAACCCGCATAGCTGAAATGAGCAAGAAGGTATGGCAACCAAAAAGAAGGTCGTTCGCAAGGCGCTGGCCCGGGGCCGCGCCCGAACCGGTCGGGCCGTCCCCGTGGCCGCGAAATTCCAGAGGCCCGAAGAAGTGGAACGCTGGATCAAGCGCGAGGTGGCCGCGCAGGAACGCATCTACCGCGGCATCGTTCGCGAGATGAACGGGCTCAATGATCGGCGGATCAAATGGGTCAAGGAGTTCTATCAAAGGCTCCAGACCCGCGGCTTCTCGGTTCACGCCGGGATCAGGCGCAAGGTCCGGCCCGAGGAGATCCCGCCGGTGCCGAAGCGGATCCGCGTGGTCTTCTAGGTCCCATCCCATCTTTTGAGCCTCAAAACTTACTACTGCCGGAGATAGCAACATGGCCCGCCGTCACATCGAACCCTTCGTTGATCGCGACGTCCCCTTCAAGAAGATGACCCTTCCCGGCTTCAAGCGCGGGATGAACTACAAGATGCTCTCGATCGACAAGGACTCGGGGGCCTGCACCATGACCGTGCAGCTGGAAGGCGACTATAAGCAGCCGCCCTCGATCTCGATGTCCGATATGGAAATCCTCAGCATGAAGGGCACGTTCATGCTCGGCGACCGAGCCTGCACGCCCGGGTACTACACCTTCATTCCCCGGGGTGTCGCGATTCCGGCGATCTCGACCGCGCGCGGCTGCGAGATGCTGCTCATGTACAACGATCGCGAGCCGAACATCATCGAGTCGGACCAGGACGCGACCGGGGCGAAGCGGTCCGGGCTCATCGCCACCAATTCCTACGACGATATGCCCTGGCAGGTGCCGAATCTCTTCCCGGCGACCGAGCCCGGCTGCATGATCAAAGTGCTGCGGATGGACGAGGAGACCCAGGCGCTCTCGTTCCTCTATTGCATGGTCCCCGGCTTCTGGCAGGACAACATCTCCTTCCACGACTGCGCCGAAGAGGCGTACCACATCTGGGGCACGTCCTGGATGATGCAGTTCGGCAACCTGCCGACCGGCGGCTATTTCTGGCGCCCGCCCTACATCAACCACGGCGCGTTCGCGAGCGAGCACGGGATCCTGGCCTTCGGCCGCACCGACGGCACGCTGCACAACCACTTCCATTTCCACGCGCACACCGAACCGGACGAGAACCAGAGGAAGGTGGGGAAGAAGCTCGCGAGGCAGTCGCCCGACCTCTTCAAGTGGGTCATGACTCAGGGCCACAATCATCCCGACTTCCTGCACGGTCACGGTCCGGATTGGGTTCATTCGCACGATCACCAGGGACCTCATTCGCATGGCCATGCGCACGAGCAAGGCCAGGGTCGAAAGAAGTAGAAGGGTCGTCCGGGCGCCTCGGATAAGCTCTGAGACGTGCACAAAATCCCCCGACCGCTCGAGGCCGCCGAGGTGCGCGTGCTCGGCGCTCTCCTCGAAAAGGAACAGACGACGCCGGAGTTGTATCCGCTCACCGTCAATTCGCTGATCCAGGCCTGCAACCAAAAGACCGCCCGGGAGCCGGTGATGGAGATGTCCGAGGGCGCGGTGCACGGAACTCTCCGGCAGCTCTTCCAGGACGAACTGGTCTCACGCTCCGAGGGGGTTCGGGTGACGCGTTGGCACCACGCCCTGAGTCTGCGGTGGAGTCTCGATCCCGGCCGCAAGGCGGTGATGACCCTTCTTCTGCTGCGTGGCCCTCAGACCCCAGGAGAACTTCGCAGCCGCAGCGAGCGTCTCCACGTGTTCGCCACCGTGGGCGAGCTTGAAGACGCGCTACTCGCCCTGGCCGCGGCGCCCGAGCCATTGGTGCGCGAGCTTTCCAAGGGGCCGGGCCAGAAGGAAGCCCGCTGGACTCATCTGGTGGGAGGAGCGACGGTTGAGGAAACCGTCACTCCCGCAGTGCGTCGCTACGCGGCCGACGAGGGAGAGGACCTGGTCACGAAGATCGCCGACCTCAACCGGCGCGTCAAGGAACTTGAACGAGTTGTATCGCTGCTCACCGGCCAACCGCCATCTGAAACCAGGAGCTCATGACCGACGAATACAGAGTCCACTGCGTCAAGCTCGGCGCCGAACTTCCCGGCCTCGAGAAGCCACCTTTCTCGAGCCCGCTGGGGCAGCGCATCTATGCCTCGATCTCGAAGCAGGCCTGGGAGATGTGGCAGGAGGAGTCGCGGACCATCATGAACCACTATGGCCTGTCGATGGCCGATCCGGAGGCGCGCAAGAAGCTCCGCGACGAGATGCAGCTGTTTCTGTTCGGTCCCGAGACGCCCGCGCAGTAGGGAACCGCTCACGAAGCAAAACTGGTGACCCGCGGAGGACTCGAACCTCCAACCAAAAGATTAAGAGTCTCTTTTGATAGGTTCGCCCATGTACGACCGACCCGTATTCTCAACGACTTAGGAGACTCTGACCCCTCCATGCTACGCTGAAACCCTCAAAAGTGACTTGCCCACGACTTGCCCAGCGAAACGGGCTGGAGGGTCTGATGCGACGATTCAAGCTGACCAAGACGACGGTGGACGTGGCGATGCGGGACCCTGAACCTCGCATCGTCTGGGATCAGGAGATCACCGGCTTTGGTCTGCGGGTTCGGCCTGCGGCGTCGGGTCGCCTTCGCGGGGTCTTCCTGTTCCGCTACTTCTCGCCATCGAGCAAGGCGGACCGATGGTTGACCCTCGGGGAGTTTGGCCGTCCCTACACCGCGGATGATGCCCGCGCCTGGGCGAAGGCGAGGCTGAGGCTCGTTGACGATGGGGGCGACCCGGCCGTCAACACCGGGGAGGCGATCCCGACGCTGAGCGGCTACGTGGACCGCTACCTCCGCTTGAAGAAGACCCGAAAGAAGCCCGACCCTCCGAAGGACTCGACCCTCCGTGTAGATCGCGGGAACCTTGACCGGATCGTCAAGGAGCATCCGAAGATCGCGGGGAAGCGACTCGACCTCATCACTCAGGAGGACATCGAAGCCATCGTCAACCGGAAGGACCATCGCGTCACCGGTAATCGCTGGCTCGCCGTGCTGCGCCATCTGTTCAACGTCGCTGCGGGCGACCGTGGGGAAGGATGGTCGCTTGCGAACGCGAAGGGCTGGGCCGGGCCTGACGCTTCGGGACGGGAATCCAGGTGGACGAATCCGTGCGAGAACGTGTCGCGGTACACGGAGAAGGCTCGAAACGAGAGCCTCGCCGACGACGAGTGGCCGAAGCTGTTTGGCTTGCTTGACCGCTACGCGAAGGAATCGCCATTCATCACGGCGTTGATCCGCTTGCAGGCGCTGACCGGCGCTCGCGGGTCTGAACTGCGGGAGGCGCGGTGGGAGTGGCTCCAGGTCGATGAGACGCCATCGGCGAAACCCAAGAGCAAGCCGGTGAGAACCGGGACCCTCACCCTGCCCACGTCAAAGGAGGGCGGGGAGAAGACGATCATCCTTCCGGCTGCGGCCGTCGCCGTGCTTGACGCTTTGCCGCGTATCAAGGGTTGCCACTTTGTCTTCCCTGGGCTCACCGTCAAGGCCCCCGTGGATATCTCCACCGTCATGCACTGGTGGGCGAGACATCGGGCCAAAGCTGGCCTAGATCGAATCCGACTCCACGACCTACGCCACAGCATGGCCGCGGTTCTTATCGGAGGAGGGGCGTCGCTGGCCGAAGTCGGCGAACTGTTCGGCCACAAGAGCGAGGCGACTACGAAGCGCTACGCGAGCCTCGCCGACCGACTGAAGAAGAAGCGAGCGGGCGACGCCGCGGCCCGGATAGCTGCGATGAGTAAAGCCCAAGGCGACCCGGCCAATGCAGCGTAGAGCCGCACGCCTTCCGGGGACGGTCACCAGGAGAGAGAGGGATCGAAGCCTTGGGGCGCTTGTTCGCACTGCCATGTCCGCCCGGCCCGGCCCCCCCGCGGGCTCTGCGGCTGCGTTCTTCGCGAACGCCGCCAGTGATCTACACAACAGCCTTCCGGCCCTGGACCTAGTCTCGCAACTCGAAAGCTGGATCGCGTTCGGGCAGGGCCTTAGCACGTGGTCGAAGAAGCAAGGCGGGGGAGAAGGGGATCGCTATAGGCGGCGCGTGGCGGGGCTCAGTGATGAGCTAGCGAGAATGCGGGACGCCTGCCTGACGGGCGAGGAGTCGGAACGGCTCCAGATGGAGCTTGACCGAGAGTGGTACGGGGATGACCCCTTAGCTGAGAAAGAAGATCCGCCGTGGGACGTGGCTTCGGAGATGGCGGTCATCAGGCAAGCGACCGAAAGGCTGGAAAGCGCTCTCGCGACCCTAGGGAAGCGCCCGTCTGCCCGTTCCTCCGCTGGTGGTCGGCCGGATGACCGCGTGCGAATCCGGTTCTGCGGCACGATCATCAGCGCGTTGAGGAGATCGGGCGTACCGAAAGAGAAAGAGCGAGCCCTCGTCGCCGAAGTCTGCATGCAGGCGGGCTTTGGTTTCCCTGCGAACTCGGCCCTGCTGATGACATCGGCCCGTGCCTGGGCGAGTCGTCATCCGTAGGGTAGGGAAACCTCCTCAACTTCCTGGGTTGTCGTATCTCGACGTTAGTTCGCTGACCGATCATTCTGGAGTCTCCAGAGCCCGACCCGTTGCGAAGTGATCGCACAGGGCGAAACCGGGCCGCATGGGAGACGACGACATGAGCGAAGGAATGCTGACGCAAGAGGGGACCGCGAGGCTCACCACCATGAGCCCGCGGACGTTCGAGAAGCTGCGGACGACTGGCCGGGGGCCGCGGTACGTCAAGATCGGTCGAAGGGTTCTCTACGACCCGCGAGACGTGGCCGAGTGGCTCGAACGCAACAAGGTCGCCAACACCGCGGAGGCCGACACGCGCCGTGACGCGCCCCCGAATCGGCCGACTCCCAAGACAGATGTTCAGCCGCGGCCGGCCGTGGTCCAGGGGATGGCGGGGAGTGGGGACAAGTTGGAGCCCCTCACCATCAGCATGACGCCGACGAGCTGCGGCCTGTGTGGGGGCGGGCTCGAATCTCAGGATGGCGTCTACACCTGCACGAACGATGAACTTCTCTGCACGTGGGCCGTTCGGGTGAAGGGCGCGAACAATGCCGCATGAAACGACGAAACCCACGGGGCAAACCGTGGGCGTATCGAGAGAGCCGGGCAGGCCACACTTGACGGATGAAGTCTACGCCTACCTGACCGAGCCGCTCGATGCGCCACAGGATGCAGAGTGGGAGCGAATCCGGTTCGCTCTCTTCCGCATTGCCATGACTGACCAAGGCGAGAAGGGAACCCGCGCACGGCGAGTGCTCGCGCAGACCACGGGCGTCTTCCTGCCCGAGAGCGTTTATCGGATCGTCTGGGCGTTCGGGCTGAACCTTGCGGGCCTGCTGTATGGCCGGGAGCCCCTCGACCGTGCGAGGCTCGCTCGCCTGCTGAACGAAGTCATACGTGAAGCCACGCGGATTCACTCCGAAGCGAGGGCCGCGTGATGGACGGCGCGCGCATAGTTGACGAGTTTCTCGGGGTGGGAGACATTCGCGCCCACCAGCGAGTATCACCGAAGAGCGGTTCCGGGGGCTTCGTGATGATGGAAGCCCTGCTCACCGAACCCGAGCCGGAGACGCGATGGGTAGTGGACGGCCGGCTTCAGGCGGGCGGATTCTCGCTCTTCGTGGCGCGGCCCAAAGCCGGCAAGTCCACGAACGCGCGTGAGCTCTGCCTCGACGTGTCGCGGGGTGAGCCGTGGTTGGGCCACGACACGATGAAGGGGCCGGTCTTCTACTGCGGCTTTGAGGAGAAACGCTCTGAAGTCGGGAAGCACTTTCGAGCGATGGGCGCGGGGGCCGACGACGTGCACGTGTTCACCGACATGCCGGGACCGACTTTCATGCACGACCTGGCCCGCGCCATCGAGACTCACGACCCGGTTCTCGTCGTCATCGACGGATTGTTTCGTCTCATCCGCGTGACCGATGCATCGGACTACGTTCAGATGAGCCGGGGCTTGGAGCCCTTGCTCGACATGGCGCGGAAGAGTGGCGCTCACGTCATGGCGACGCACCACTCCCCCAAAAGCGACGAATCACCGGACGGCGTTCTCGGCTCGACGGCGATCTTTGGAACCGTTGACTGTTTGCTCCGAATCAAGCGAGCCGACAACGGAGACCGAACCCTTTCCACGATGCAGCGCTACGGTGAGGACATGCCGGAGACGCTGCTCGTTCTCGACAAAGCGACGGGGCGAACTTCCATCGGGGGGCTGAGGGCCGACGTGGGCGCGTCTCGGTTGGCCGATGCCCTGCTCGAATCGCTCAGGGGCTGCGACGGCATGCGCGAGGTTGACCTCATCGAATCCGTCGAAGGCCGAAAGTCGATGAAGCACGTTGCGCTTCGCCTGCTGCGGGAGGCGGGGAAGGTGACCCGGACAGGGGCGGGGGGAAAGAGGGACCCGTATCGCTACTCGATGCCCGCGACATCGGAGGGGTTGGAACTGTGATCGCCCAGACGACTACGACCGAGACGCCGATAGAGACCGTTGTCCGGGCGCGTCGCCTGGGCATCCACTTGTGGTTGAACGACCAGGGCGCGATCAAGGTCTCGCTGCCTACGGGCGTCGCCGAGATTCCCGCATGGCTCCGGGCCGCGAAACTCCGCGATGCTGAGGCGCTCGCCTTCGCCGTTGGCGTGGTCGCGGCCGTGGAGCGATCAGGAGGAGATCTCGGCCGGCTGCTGAGCGTGACCACGCTGGTCTTTGAAGTCGGGGCTCAGTGACCGCGTACCCTTTTTTAATGGGGCCGATTCTCTCGGTCAATTTGCGGTTCCCGGTTCCCACCCCTGGGCCGGGAACTGGGAACTGAATCCGTAGCGAGGGCCGAAACCCGCCTCCGAATCCCCTGAGTGACTTGCCGGGGACTTGCCCAAGATTCTCGCTTCCGCTCGCTGTCGCTCGCCTCGATCTCGATTCTGGCCTTTATCAAAGCCTCGGAACCGTGGTGACCCGCGGAGGACTCGAACCTCCAACCAAAAGATTAAGAGTCTTCTGCTCTACCATTGAGCTAGCGGGCCCTTGCGCAGTCAGGCTTCGTCTCCTGAGGACGCGAACGCGGATTATC
>JANMVV010000308.1:0-35769 GCA_031392925.1 Vicinamibacteria bacterium | reverse complement strand
TTCCGGTGTCCCATTTCACGATCTTCTTCAGGAACATCTTGCCGAGCTGGTCCCTGGTGAGGATGTCGGTCGGATTCGTCGAGTGGACGATGACCTGGTATTCGGCCGCCCAGCCGGCCGCGGGGCCGAGAAGCAGAAGGGTGACGAGGAGCGAAAGGATTCGGCGGGTCACTGGTTTGTTTACCTCTTGCGATGTTTGCGGAACCGGCACGAGCTTAGAAAGAAACCGACATCGAGACGATGCCATAGTTCACGGAGCGGGAGGGGGCGCCGCGGGAGGTGACATTCACGCCGCCACAGACATAGTACGTCTCGAAGTTCACCGAGGCGTCGTGGATCTGGGTCTTGCAGTGCTTCTTGGACGTTTCTTTTGGTTCCTGGTGGTTTCTGAATCGAGCTCGCCTCACCAGAGCAAATCGCGGGCCAGCTCTGAACAATCGCACAAACCCTTATTTCAAGCGGTTTTTCACGCGGCGGAGGCGGCGCCTGGCCGTTTGGATCGCGGACGACGCGTTCGGATTCCAGACCGGGAGAGAGAATCGGCCTCAAAAGAAAAGACCCCGGAGCTTTCGAGCTCCGAGGCCTTGAAGCGGCCGCGAGGGAGGGGCCGCGACGATGGGCGGCCCTACCGGGCCCCTTCGACTAGAACGACCAGCGCGCTCCGATCTGGATCTGCCGGGGCGCCGTGATCGCGGCCGGGCCCTTGTAAGGCACCGACGTGGTCGTCCCCGCCGCGAGGGGCGGCGGATTGAAGACGCTGGTGCCGCCCACGTTGGTGAACCGCGACGTGATCGTGTCGGCGTTGAGCGCGTTGGTGATGTCGCTGTAGACGGACAGGCGGTGATCCCCCTTGATGGTGAAGATTTTCTCGAGCCGGAGATCGAGAACGTTCAGGGTGTCGAGCCGCTGGCTGCCGCGCGGTTCGAGGGCCGGGCGGCGTCCCGTGGAACTCGCGAAGTAGTAGCCGGTGGTCGAATAACCCGAGCTCGAGCCGCTCACCTGGACATACGGCGTGTAGGTGCCGCCGCTGATCGATCGGAAGTAGGCGTTGACCGCGATCTCGACCTTGGGAATTTGCACCCCGACCATCGCCTTGATCTCGTTCGTCCGATCGTTGCTCAGGTGGCCATCCGCGTTCACCAGCGACATGGTGGGGCTAGCGTAGAAGCTGCTCACCCCGTACGTTCCCTCGCCGCCGTTGTTGATGGTGCCCTTGGTCTCCGACCAGACGTAGGACAGCTGGGCGCGCCAGCGATTCGAGTAGTTCTTGGTGAGAACGAACATGGCGCCCTTGTACTTGCGGTAGGCGTTGACCGTCCCCAACACGTTGCCGGCGGGATCGAGGTACTGGAATCCATCAGGGTTCGTGATGTAGACGTTGCTCGCCGAAGCCGAGCGGTTGGCCCACTTGTAATAGGTGTAGGGCGTCGCCGGATAAACGAGGTTCTTGCCGTTCGGCGCCGGTGTGGTTCCGGTCGCTTTCGTCCATCGGGCCGAGGGGAGAACCTGGCCGATGAAGTTCTTGTTATCGCGCAGGATCCCGGTCACGGACAGACGAACGTTGCTCCGCAGCGCCCGCTCGAAGCCGAACGAGAACTCGTCGACCCGCGGATGCTTGATGTCCGGATTGATTTTCGCGACCGGGGCCTTCACGCGGTTCACCTCCACCCTGCGGTTGATCGGACAGGTGTAACTCGCGGTTGGCCCCTGCGAGCCGTACGCGGGACAGCCGGTCACATCCCAGGAAATGGAGTCCTGGTAGCCGGTGGTGGCCTGCTTGTAGATGTCGTTGAAGATGCCCTCGTAGTACTGGCTGTAGCTGCCCTTGATGACGGTCTTGGTGTCGCCCGTCGGATCGAAGGCGAAACCAACCCGGGGCGCGATGCTCGTATTGGTGTACACGGAATCCGCGCCCGGAGCGCCGCCGCCCACATGATCCATGCGCACGCCGAGGTTCATGGTCAGCTTGTCGTTGACGTGCCACGAGTCCTGCGCGTAGGCCGCGAGCTTCTTGTTGCGGCCGCTGATGTCGTAGCCGTAACCGTAGGCGTAGTAGGGCTGACCGCCGTAGTCGTAGTAGTAGGTGTTGTTGACAAAGCCGTACCGGTCGCGGGTCTTGCTGCGCTCGACTTCGATGCCGAACTTCAGGTCGTGCTTGCCGAAGCCCTCCGCGAAATGCGAGATCGATGCGTTGACCTGGTTACGGGCGCGGTCGCCGTAGTAGAACCAGCCCTGGGACACGGAGTAGAGGCTGGTGCCGCCGTCGAAATGCTGGGGCGCGTTGACCTTGGGGTTCAGATCGTAGAAACCCCACCAGCCGGTGTACTTGACCTCGCTGAAGGTCTTCGAGCCGAAGATGTGACGCCACTGGCCGAGCCACACCCACTCCGGCGCGTCTTCCTGATTGGTCAGGCTGTCATTGGCGACGTTGGAAGAAACGCCGGCGCGGCCGATGATGTTGTACGCGTCGTACTGGACGTGGGCCATGAAGGTGTTCGAAGCGCTCGGCTGGTAGTTCAGCTTGAAGTTCACGCGCGGGCTCACCTCGTCGCGAACCGTCACCGGACCGCCGGGATCCTGATTGAGGTGATACCGCTGGGCGCTCGCGAAGAAGAACAGCTTGTCCTTGATCAGGGGGCCCGAGAACTGAGTGGTGAAATCGGTGAACTTGTTGACCTTCGCCGACTCGCCCAGGGCGGGGTTGATCTTCGTGACGTCGGCCGGGACGTTCTTGCTGGCAAAGCTCCCCTTCGAATAGGTGAAATCGAAAAGGCCCGCGTAACGGTTGCCGCCGGTCTTGGTGATGGTGTTGACCACCGCGCCCGTGAACGAACCGTATTCGGCCGGCGCGCCCACGCCCACGATTTCGACTTGCTCGACGATGTTGAAGTTGAAGAACGTCCAGGCGGTGCCGCCGGAAGGATCCCGGGTGTCGACGCCATCGATCAACAGACCGTTCGCCGACGATGCGTCGCCGCCGTAGGCCGACTGGTTGTTGATGCCCGGAGCGAAGTTCAGAAGATTGGTCGCGGTGTTGCCCTGCCGGATCGGCATGTTGTAGAGGAGATCCTGCGACAGGTTGTTCTGCGTGCTGGACGACGTGACGTCGACCACCGGGGCCTCGCCCACAACATCGACGGATTCCGTCTTGCCCCCAACCTTGAGCCCGACATCCACGGTGGACTGTTTGCCCACGCTGACCACGATGTTCTCGCGGCGCTGCGACTGGAAGCTGGCCATGTTGACCACGACCGTGTACACCCCGGGGTCGACCGCGTTGAAGCGGTAGAGCCCCTCGTGGTCGGTGACCACGTCACGGGCGCCGGTCTTGCCGATGAGTTGGACCGCGGCCCCCGGCAGGACTCCGCCCTGATCATCCTTGACCACACCGGCGACGACGCCGGAGAAGCTCTGGGCGGAAACCATGGCGGGAGTCGCCATCACCAGGGCCACCAGCACGGCAATTGTGCGAAGAGTTGTCTTCATTGTTTCCTCGTTAGCGGATGGGCGATTTGACCGGCTTGCGGTCGTGACTTACGGAATAGACGGTGAGGCCGAGCCCCACGGCCATGAGGCCAATGGTGATTCTGCCGGGCGTGGTCTTGAAGAACGAGCTGTCGGTCCGGGGATTTCCCTTGGCCGGAGAGGCCGTGGTCTGGGCGCCTGCGGGCGCCCGGGTTCCCGCATCCTGCGCCGCGCTCCAAAGCGAGGGGCTGGGTGTCGGTTCGGCAGCACCGGCCGCGCTCGCCGCCAGACTGAGGGCGAGAACGGACACAACGCCGCGCATCTTCGATATCCGCATACGTGAGGCCTCCATGATTGTTTGAATCGGTTTCAAAAAGGACGCGTGCTGCCTAACGTCCACTTCGGTGAACCGATTAGAGCGTCATTGCTGACGCAGGTCAAGCACCGGAAGGATTCAATCGCGTCAAACGAACTGAAGGACCCGGGGCGGACCCTAGTCCCGGGTGGCGCTCGGCATCAGAAGCACGACCCCGAGCCCGAGCTGACGCAAGTATTGGCGCCGGCCCCGGTCCTCTTGCAACAACCGGAGCAGCAGACGGCGCTGCTCGTCCCGCAGAAAGCTCCGTTAGCCAGGCAGGAGGCGGCCCCGGACGGGGCGGGAACCAGGATCGAGACGACGGTGGGAAGAGCGGCGGCGCGGCCCAGGCGTCCGAGCGCGCGCCGGCGAGTGAGATCGTCCCACGGACGCTCCTTCAGCAGATCGGCCGCCGCCAGTTCGCTGAGCCCCTGGAGGATCTGAGCCTCGGAACCGGCGGCCGCCTTTTTCAAGTCCCCCACGCTGGTCCGGCCGTCACAGGCCTGCCAGAGACGGGAGGCAAAGGGATTGAGGGAATGCGCGCGGTTACTCTCGAGGTCGTAGACGACGGTCTCCTCGTCAAGCTTCTCGATCGCCAGATGACTCCTTCGGGCCGCGGGAAGAAACTCCACGGTCGTGGCCCGGCGCCGTTTCAAGGGATCGATCGGCATGTTTTCTGAAACCGGGTAAACAATACTCCCCAAGGGCCTACCGGCCCGCATCTCCCAGGGGACCACGTTGACGTGTGCGATTGGGAGCGGCTAGCGTCCGGGTCCTCATGGGTCGCCGAAAGAAGACGGGTCCGCCAATAGAGGCAGCGCCCGCGGAGAAGCCGAAGCCGGAAGCCCTTTCACGAACCCTGGGCCTCGGGATCCTCGTTCTGCTGGCGGGCGCCGTGGCCTTTCTCCTCATCGACCGGGCGCGACGCCCCGGCGGGGTGGAGGGTGCTCGATCCCTGCTGGCCTCGCGGAAAGCGGCTGCGGATATCAACCTTCTCGTGGTCACCCTCGACACCACCCGCGCGGACCGGCTGGGCCCGTATGGTTTCAACCGGGGGACGACGCCTCACCTCGACCACTTTGCCGAAGACGCGGTGGTCTTCGAGCACGCGACCGCGGCCGTGCCCCTCACCTTCCCGTCCCACACCACCATCTTCACGGGTGAGTACCCCACCCGCCACGGCATTCGCGACAACGGGGGTTTCTTTCTCGACGCGTCGGCCACCACCATGGCCGAGGTTCTGCAGGCGGCGGGCTACGCCACCGGGGCGTTCATCGGCGCGTGGGTTCTCGAATCGCGATGGGGTTTGAGCCAGGGCTTCGACAAGTACTCGGACCAGTTCGACCTCTCGAAGTACAAGATCGTCTCCCTCGGCACCGTCCAGAAGAAGGGCGAGGAGGTGGTGAACGACGCCATCACCTGGCTCGACACCGTGAAGACGAAGAAGTTCTTCGGCTGGGTGCACCTGTACGACGCGCACACGCCGTACGAGCCGCCGGAGCCCTTCGCTTCGCAGTTTCCCAATCAGCCCTACCTCGGTGAAATCGCCTACGCGGACTCGCAGGTCGGGCGGCTCCTCGACTGGCTGAAGGCGAATGGTCTCGACAAGAACACCGTGGTGGTGGTCACCGGTGACCATGGCGAGAGCCTCGGCGACCACGGCGAGGCCACGCATGCGTACTTCGTCTACGACTCGACCATGCACGTCCCCCTCATCGTGAAGACGCCCTGGAACGACAAGGGCCGCAACGCCTCGATGGTGTCCTCCGCCGACATCTTCCCCACCGTTCTCGATCTTCTCGGCCTGCCTCCGGTCAAGGGGCCGATCGACGGCACGTCCCTCGCCGCCGGCATCGTGGATCCAGGGGCGCCGGTCGGCGGCACCGCCTACGCCGAGACCTACTTCCCTCGCTATCACTTCGGCTGGCAGCACCTCCGCTCGCTGCGCAGCAACGAATACACCTACGTCGACGCGCCCGAGCCCGAGCTCTACGACCGTCGAACCGATCCCGGTGAGACCGAAAACATCTACAAGGCGTTCTCGGCCCGGGCCGAAGACCTGCGTCTGAAACTCGAGGCCCTCGCCAAGGTCGACAAGGGCAAGGTGCCGGAACGGAAGAGCCTCGACCCGGACACCCTGCAGCGTCTCGCCGCTCTCGGCTACGTGGGCAACGTGATCGATGTGAATCCCGATGCCGTTCTGCCAGATCCCAAGCTGAAGCTGCCGCTGTTCCAGAAGATGAACCGGTCGAAGGATCTGGCTCAGGATGACGACATCGAGGGCGCGGTGAAACTGCTCCAGTCGGTGGTCGCCGAAGACCCGAACATCATGGACGCGCACCTCACCCTCGGCAACTGGCTGGTCCGGTTGAAGCGCGGCGAAGAGGCGATCGATTCGTTCCGCCGCGCCGTCGCTCTGAAGCCCGACGACGACATTGCCCTAGGGAATCTGGCTCGCCTCTACCTTTCGCGCGGACGCAAAAGCGACGCGGAGGATGCGCTGCGTGTCTTCGAAACCGCCCTGTCCCGCAATCCGAAGAATCCGCAGGCCTGGTTCCAGCTCGCCGTCCTCTCCATGGACATGGGCGACGCGGATCGGGCAAAGGACTCGTTCGTGCGGGCGGCCGAAGAGAATCCGAAGATGGGCGCTTCCTGGATCGGCCAGGGCGCGCTCGCCTTCTCGGCCTCACGGCTGGGCGAGGCGGAGCAGATGATTCGCAAGGGTCTCGAACTCGAGCCGGAGGCGAAGGGCGGGCGCTACAACCTCGCGCGGGTGCTCGAGGCCCGCGGACGATTCGACGAGGCGGAGTCCCTGTACCGGGCCGAGCTTTCGACGTACGCGGATCACGGCAAGGCGCGGTTCAACCTGGCGCAACTCGAACGCCAGCGCGGCAACCTGGCGGGCTTCATCGCCGAGTTGCGGGCCTCGACCGAAAAAGCGCCGGACTTCGGCCCCGCCTTCTTCTTCCTCGCTCGCGAAGAGCTGAACGCCGGCCGCCTCGACGCCGCGCGCGACCTCGCGGAACGGGGCCTCCTGGTCGACAACATTTCGGAAGTGGCGCCGCTCGGGCACTACGTTCTGGCCGATATCCTGTCGCGGCAGAACAAACCGAAGAAAGCACAAGAAGAAGCAGCCAAGGGCAAAGCTCTCGAATCCCGTAAACGGCATCCCCTCGACGTGGGCTGACCAGTACCCGTCATACGAGCCAGCTCATGCTCCGGATGGCTCAAGGGTCGTCATTGCGAGGAGCCCTTCGAAGAGTAGCGCGACGAAGCAACCCCAATCCAAGGAACCAAGATGATTCATACCGCCCCCACCACCACCATCATCGCCGCCGCGAGAGTCGCTTCTGCATTCATCGCCGGTGGTTCCTTCCTCGAGACGCCGGAGTACCGCGTCGGCATGGCCCGCCGTGAGGGCCCCGGCGACGCCGAGGTTCACGACATCGACACCGACATCTTCTACGTAGTCGAAGGGAGGGCGACGCTGCTATCGGGCGGCGAGATGATCGATCCAAGGACGGTGGCGCCCGGCGAGCACCGGGCATCATCAACCCGGGGCGGCGAGACCCGCACGGTCATGAAGGGCGACATCATCGTCATCCCCCGCACCGTGCCGCACTGGTTCAACGAAGTGAGCGAAGCGCCTTTCATCTACCTCGTGGTGAAGTCGACGAAACTCTGAGAGGGATGCTTCTTCCCCTTGCCGATGCGGATCGGGAGAAGGTTCCAGGATCGAGCTACGGGAGCGCCGGAACCGCGTCCTTGCTGGCCTTCGTCCGGTACTTCTCGAACCAGGCCTGCAGGTAGAGCTGCTGGGCGATCTGATGGGTGGGTCGCCGCCAGCCGTGGAACTCCTCAGGCATGCGGACGAGGAGAGTGTCGGCCTTCCGCAACATCTTGAGCGCTCGATAGAACTCCTCGCTCTGCGGGATGGGCGTGCGCATGTCGGCCTCGCCGGTCATGACCAGCGTCGGCGTGGTGACGTTGCCGACGTAGGTGAGGGGGGAGGTTCGCGCGTACTCCATCGGGTCTTCCCAAGGGAACTTCTTGAACTGGTCGTACCAGTTGGCGCTGTCGGTGTTGCCCACGAAGGAATGCCAATTGATGACCGGGCGCATGGACCCTGCGGCCCGGAACCGGTTCGTGTGCCCGACGATCCACGCGGTCAGGACACCACCGCCGGAGCCGCCGCAAACGAAGAGATTGTCCTTGTCCACGAAGCCCTTCGCGAGCGCGGCGTCGACAGTGGCCATCAGGTCATCGTAGTCCTTCCCCGGATAGGCGTTCTGAATTCCGTTCACGAAGTCCTGGCCATAGCCCGTGGACCCTCGCGGATTCATCCAAAGAACCGCGTAACCGTTCGCGGCGAAGTTCTGGAACGCCCAGTTCCAGGCCACGCTGTACATGCTCCAGGGTCCCCCGTGAATCCATAGCACCATCGGATACTTCTTCGACGGGTCGAAGTTCGCGGGCTTCATCAGCCAGCCCTGCACTTTCAGACCGTCCGCCGACGTGACCCAGAGCTCTTCGGAGTCGGCGAGCTTCACGCCTTCGAGCACGTCCTTGTTCACATCGACGAGAACGCGGAGATCGTTCGGCCTCAGCAGGGTGAACGACACCAGGACGCCCGGCTCCTTCGCCGAAGTGCGAACGGCGGCGTTCATTCCGCTCCTCGCCATGGCCAGGCCATTGAGGACGTGCGCGCCGCTCGTGAACTTCAGGGGCGCCGCGCCCGCGACCCTGGTCGAGATCGAGTAGATATTCTTCTCGCCCTTCTCTTCCATGGAGTAGAAGAGGACGCCGTCGCCGCCCCAGGTCAGGTCGCCGGGAGAACTCGGAAGGCCGGTGGCGAGGATCCGCTTGTTTTCACCGGTGTTCGACATGAGATGGAGCGAATCGACATCGTTGGTGTAGCCCTTCTCGTCGTGGCCGAGATACGCGATCCACTTGCCGTCCGGCGAGGCCTCGGGCGCCGAATCCTCACCCTTGCGATCGGTGAGGGCCTTCGCCTCGAGGCTGTCGAGCGCGATGGCGTAGATCTCGGAATCGCCCTTCAGGTACTCGGCGTCGGGCTTGCGGATGCCCGAGACATAGAGGGTCTTGCCATCGGGCGAGAACGAAGGCGCGCTGTGGTTGTAGTCGCCCGAGGTGATCTGGCGCGACGTGCCGCCGGTGTTCGCGTCGACGAGAAAGACATGGGTGAAGCCCTTCGTGGTCGGCCCCGTGCCGTCGGCGCCCCACACCGTGCGGTCGACCAGGACCGCGCCCTTCGCGAGCTCGGCGCCCTTGGGGGTCTTCGGCAGCTTGATGGGCAGCGGAGAGTTCTCGTCGAGAACGCGCACGGTGAACGCGATCTTCGAGCCGTCGGGCGACCACCGGGGCGCGGACGGGTCCGAGTCGAGCCGCGTGAGCTGGGCCATCTCCCGGGTGTCGAGCCACATCGCATGGATCTGGGTCGAGCCCGAGCGGTTCGAGAGGAAGGCGATCCGCTTTCCATCCGGCGAGAACGCGGCCGAGGAATCGCGGAACGTGCCTTCGGTCAACTGGCGCAGCCGCTCGCCGCGCGCGTCGACGATCCACAGCGAGGAGGCGTTCTGATCCTTCCTGGTATCGACGAAGCCACGGGTGAAGACGATCTGCGAGCCGTCGGGGGCAATCACCGGATTGGAGATCGACTCCATCTGGAAGAAGGCCTCCTTGTCCAGGAGCTTCGACTGGGCCTGCGCGGACGGTGAGGCGACGATCAGGAAAGCCGCGGCGGCCGCGAATGCGGCGCAAAGTCGATTGAGCATGGATCCTCCTTAACGACGGGTTTTCGTCATTCTCTGTCCCGCCCCGCCCGCGCGCAAGGCGACCTCGGACGAGGCGCGGCCCTCGCTCGATACACGGGCGCGGCCCGCGGCCTCGATCATCCAAAGGGCGGCCATGAGGGTCAGCGTGGTCGCCGAAGCGCTGAGGGTGGCAAGAGTCAGCGAATACGCCTCCACCAGCCGATCCGGGCCGGGCAGGGTCAGGGGCGCGAGCAGATCGAAGTTCCATGCCCACCAGCCGGTCGCGGCCGAGAGCGCGGCGCTCAGGATGAGACCCATGGCGCCGGCGGTGTCGAGGGCTGAATCGGCCGAAGAGTGTCGCCTCGACCGGCGGCCCACCGCGACCGCGACGAGAACGGCCATGAGAGCAAGCACCGCGGCCAGGGTCATGACCCGCTGGAAGAAGGGGAGGCGCATCTCGTCGTAGTTGATCGCCGAAAACGACATGGCCGGAATCCTCGAGCCGATGGGACCCGCGAGAGCGAGAACGCAGGCCAAAGCCCCCGCCCAGAGTCCGATCGCGCTGGCCCGCGAGAAGTGAACCGCCATCAAGACGATCGCGGAAATCCCCAGGAGAAACAGGACCAGGATCGCGATCCTGCGCTGCTTGCGCGCGTCCCGTTGGGAGAAGGCGAGACTCGCGAAGTCAGTGCGGCCGCCAGGATCCGAGGTCACGCCGAGGCGCTCGCCCACCGCCTGCTCGAACGCGGCGCGCTGCGCGACCGCCGCCTGCTCGAGGAGTGCCCGCCGGCTCGCGTCCAGCGTGAGCACCGATTCGATGGGGCGGCCCGAGCTCGCGGCGGGCAGCGCCGCCCCCAGAAGTGCGGCCACTGTGGGTGCGATGTCCGCCTGGCTCGCCTTCGCGCTCGTGCCTCGCTCGATCCCCGCGCCCACCATCACAATGGGAATCGTCAACACTTCCGGCTCCTCCCCGCCATGACCTCCAGCACCGCGGTGGCCGTGGTCGGCGGTCACCATCAGCGTCTCCTTCGTGAGGTCGAGCTTGCTCACCACTTCGGCGAGCAACGCGTCGGCCCGCTGCACTTCGGCGAGGTACTCGGGCGACGTCCCCCCGTACTCGTGCGCGGCGAAGTCCGTGGAGATGACGTCGGCGATCCGCAGCATCGCCTTTTGCTGCAGGACAAACGCCACTCCCGCCTCCTGGGAGGCGCGGACTTTCGGCGCCTGACGAACGAACGCCCCTGGTCCTTCCTTCCCCTCTCCCTCGAGATAGACGCCGCATCGCTCGATGTCCTTGCCAAAGAGGCCCGACCAGATCTTCGAGCCCGCGACCCGACACCGGCCGCCGAGCGCTCCCACCCGGCGGATGATGTTGTCGAGCGGGATGGCGCGCTTCTGCCGATTGGTGGTGACCCCGTGGATAGCGGGAAAGGCGCCCACCGCGACGGTGGCGCGACCGGGGCGCGAGAACGATGGCGTCCCCGCCTGCGCTTCGATATCGGCGCCCTGACCGCGCAGGGCATTGAGCGTCGGCATGCGTCGCGACGCATCCAGGCGGAGCCCATCGATCAGCAAAATCGTGACGCCGGCGCTCGACGGAGAACCGGTGGGAACCGGCGGGGGATTGAATATGAAACCGGGGTCGAAGTTGAGCACCCAGTCCCGCATCCGCGAGGCGAATGAGGCGGAACCGGCAGCGCACGAGAGGAGTCCGAGGACCAGGCCGAGTCGTTTCACCTCGCGATTCTCGCGCATTGAGCGTGGTGCGCCATCCGCACGAACTCCATTTTGTTGAATTGTCTCTGGCGCGGCGGCCGGATGGTGAAATACCTAACTCTCAGCATCCACAAGAAATATGGATTCAATCCGGCGTCGGCACGCCCTGGCCTGGAGGTTGCATGATTCAATAGATAAGACAACGGATGCCACGCGTCCATTTCACTCTATGAAACCACTAGGAGATTCCATGACCCGTATCAAAGGACTGTTTGCAGTCCTTTTCCTGTCCTTGTCCTCGCTGGTCAGCGCGCAGCCCGCGCAGACCGGCAACCTGTCCGGCGTCGTCAAAGACTCCTCCGGAGGCGTCCTCCCCGGAGTGAACGTCACCGCCACCAGCGAAGAGCGCGGCTTCTCGCGGACCGCCGTCACCGACGCCACCGGCAAGTACCTCTTCCCCTCGCTTCCCGCCGGCAACTACGCCCTCACCCTCGCTCTCTCCGGTTTCAAGACGGGGAAGATCTCCGGCAACTCCGTGGTCTCGGAGCGCACGACCGAGGTCTCCGCATCCTTGAGCCCCGGCGGTTTGTCGGAAGTGGTCGAGGTCGTGGGGGAAACCCCCCTCGTGGACATGACCAACACCAGCGTCACCACCGCGGTGCGCAAGGAAGAGTACGAGAAGATTCCGCTCGGCCGAAGCTACCAGACCATGCTGGGGCGCGCGGCCGGCGTGGTGGGCACCGGCAACGCCAACTCTTCCGGCGCCCTCACCAGCAACAACCAGTTCCTGATGGACGGCATCGACACCACCGATCCCACCACCGGCACCTTCGGATCGAACCTCAACTATGAGGCGATCCAGGAAGTCTCGATAACCACCAACGGCGTGTCCGCGGAATACGGCCGCGCGCTCGGCGCGGTGGTCAATGTGGTTACGAAGTCCGGCACCAACAAGTTCGCGGGCTCGGCCAAGTACATCGCCATCAACGACAGGTGGTCGGCCCAGAACAAGACCAAGAGCGAGACCACCGGCGCTTCTCTCTCGCGCGTGATCTTCGAGAAGGTGAACCCGGTCTACAGCTTCACCCTCGGAGGGCCGATCAAGAAGGACAAGCTGTGGTTCTTCGGCGCCTACGAGAAGCAGCAGAACACCACGCCGCAGCGCCAGACCGTGGGCACCATTCCCGAGGACTATCAGCAGACCACGAGTTCGAACTTCTGGAACCTGCGCGTAACCGCGCAGCTCACGAAGAATCATCAGGTGTGGCTCAAGTACTTCAAGTCGCCCACCGACGGCTTCATCATCGACTACTGGGGCGCCGCGGCGGAGCGCTCGTCCCTGACCCGTCAGGACCAGACCGCCGACAACTGGGCCGGTCAGTGGACCGGCGTCCTCCGTCCGAACTGGACCATGGAGGCCTCGGCGGGGACCTACGCTTCCGTCCTCACGGTGGGAACGTTCGAGCCCGGACGGAGCGGCTCGACCGTCGCTCACCAGTCGCTCGGCGACGGCAAGTACTACAACGGCGCCACCTTCGACGGCTACACCAATCGCCCCCGCAAACAGGCGAACGTCGCGACCACCTACTTCAAGACCATCGGCAGCAACAGCCACAGCTTCAAGTTCGGAATCGACTTCCAGACCGTGAATTCCAAGGCGTCGTTCATCTACCCGGGAAGCCAGCTCTTCATCGACCAGTCCTTCGACCAGAAGACCGGCGTGTCCATTCCCCAGAGCCGGCGCGACTACGAAACCGGCGCCTCGGTCTCGGACGGCCGGACCACCGCGGTCTACCTGCGCGACAAGTTCGAGGCGGGCAAGCGGCTCTTCGTTGAAGCGGGCGTCCGCTTCGAGAAGCAAACCGGCAACAGCGACCTCGGCACCGGCACCGTCGACACCACCACCCTCTCGCCACGCCTCTCCGCGAGCTTCGACTTGAGCGGCAACGGCAAGAACCTCATCGTGGGCAACATCGGCCGCTTCTACCAGGGGATCATCCAGAACTTCTCCGACGCGTTCGGCGGCATCCCCCAGCAGACGAACTACAAGAACTACGTGTGGAACGGCTCGGCCTATGTCTTCCAGAATGAAGTCAGGTCCAGCGCGTCGAACTTCCCGCCCAATACCAATCTCGACCCCCTCTACGTGGATGAGGAGACCATCGGCCTGCAGCGCCAGTTCGGCCACTCCATGGGCGTGGGCGTGCGGTATGTACACCGCAAGTGGGGCAACCTCATCGACGACACCCGCGTGATCAATGCGGACGGCAGCGTGGCGCGCAATGTCGTGAACTACGACGGCGCCAAGCGGTCCTACAACGGGATGCAGTTCACCTTCGAACGCCGTTTCTCCAACAACTGGAGCATGCAGGCAAACTACACCTGGTCGAAGACCGAGGGCAATCACTTCGGCGATAGCTTCACTTCACTCGGCGACTACACCGCGGCGACCTGCCGTACGACCGTCGACACCAGCATCGGGACGGGCGGCGTGATCCCCTGCAGCGAGGTTCAGAACGGCCCCAACAAGTACGGCGCGCCCGGCTACGACCGTCCCCACAACTTCAAGTTCTCCGCGTCGTACGTGAAGAAGGTGGGCAAAGTGAACCTCGTGGGCGGCGTCCTCGCCGACGCGATCTCCAAGGTCACGTTCTCGAAGACCCGCACGGTCAACGTCCTGCTCCCCGGCACCCTCACCAACGCCGGTCCGACCGCGACGTACAACTACGCGGCCCTGGGGTCGGAACGGATTCCGGGCATGGCCTGGACAGCGGACCTGAATTTCGAAGCAACGTATCAGCTGGCGAAGGCCCGGCAGTTCGGCGTTCGCGCCGAGGTCTTCAACGTGACCGACCGCCAGGAGAAGATCGCGGTCAACAGCACGCTGTACTGCAACAGCGCGTCGAGCGCCGGATGCACCACCAACCTCGCCACCTTCGGCAAGGCCACGGCCCGCGGTTCGTTCCAGACCCCGCGTCAGCTGCGCCTCACCGGGGTGCTCCGGTTCTAGCCAGGCTCAGACAACGTCTTCGCCTCAGCTCAAAGGCCCCGGGGGAAACCCCGGGGCTTCTTTCGTTCTGTCCATGCGCGGAAAGTAACGTGAGGGGTTCCCCAATGCCCCGCCCCTTCGGCCAGCACTTCCTCCGCCACGAGCCCGCGCACGATCTGGTCGACCTCATCGACCCGCGGCGAAACGACACCTTTCTCGAGATTGGCCCGGGAGCCCTCGCCATCACGTCTCTCCTGGCCGCGCGGTGCAAGACGGTGGTCGCGGTCGAGATCGACCGGCAACTGGTCGATCAGCTCAAGGGCCAGGTCCCAGGAAACGTCACCATCATCCGGGGGGACGCCCTGGAGATCGACTACCGGACGCTCGTCCCGCGCGGTTCGCGGCTCGCAGGCAATCTCCCCTACGCGATCTCGAGCCCCCTCCTGCGCCGGTTCCTCGAACACCGCGACCACTTCACCGACGCCCACCTCATGCTGCAGAAGGAGGTCGCGGAACGGGTCGCTTCCCCGCCAGGATCCAAGGCGTATGGGATTCTTTCGGTTTTCTACGCGCTGTGGGCCGATGTCTCGATCGTCCAGCGTCTGAAACCCCGCGACTTCTCCCCGCCGCCCAGGGTCGATTCCGCGGTCATCCGCTGCCGGTTTCTCGGCGAACCCCGATACGCGGTAGGAGATATCAAGGCGCTCGAAAGCGTGGTTCGGCTGTCCTTCACCCGGAGGCGGCGCACGATTGAAAATAATCTTAGACTTAGGTATCCTGACCTCAAGCATTACTTTAAGTTGGTCGGGATCTCGGAAGTCCGTAGAGCTGAAACACTTACGGTCGCCGAGTTCGCCCGCCTGGCCGAAGTGCTGCCCGCGCCCGTAGATCTCACGAAGACCACTTGAACTCCGATCTCCGAATCACGCCGATTGGGGGACTGGGCGAGTTCGGCATGAACTCGCTTCTCCTTCAGACGGGCGAGGATCGTCTGCTCATCGACGCCGGCCAGATGTTCCCCGAGTGGGACAACGGCGTCGAGCGGATGGTGCCCGATTACGCGCGGCTCGGTCAGGGCCTTCTGCACGCCATCCTCCTGACCCACGGCCACGAAGATCACATCGGTTCCCTTCCCCAGGCTCTCGAATGGTCGAAGGCCCCCGTGTACGGCACCCGTTTCACGCTTGGCCTGGCTCAGCGCAGTCTCCACGAAGCAGGCATCGAGGCCGACCTGCGGATCATCGAGCCCGGTGTGGTCATCGAGACCGGCCCCTTCCGCGTTCACTCGCTGCCGGTCGCGCACTCAACCCCGGGCGCGGTCGCCTTCGTGATCGAGTGCCACGGTCTTGTGATCCTGCACACCGGCGACTTCAAGCTCGCAAAGACCGCCCCCGTCGCCGACCGCACGAATGTCGAGGCCTTCGCGGAGTGGGGCCGACGCGGGGTGGACGTCATGTTCTCCGATTCCACCGGCGCCGAAACGGCGGGGATCACCGGCCATGAGGACGACGTGATTCCCGGGGTCGAGGCCGCCTTCGACGAGGCGGAAGGCCGCGTCATCGCGACCTGCTTCTCGTCGTCGATTCCCCGCATCGAGCGAATCGCGCGCATTGGCGGAGCCCAGGGCCGCAAGGTGACGTTCGCGGGCCGTCGCATCACGGAGAACGTGGCCCTCGCCCGCGACCTCGGGCATCTCACCATCGACGCCGAGGTGCTGATGCTCGACGACGCGGTCACGGGCGCCACACCTTTGAGACAGATGCTGGTGTTCGCCGCAGGCTCCCAGGCCGAACCGCGATCGGCGCTCTCGCGCATGGCCGCCGGCCAGCATCCGCTGGTCAGGATCCAGCCAGGCGACCTGGTTCTTTTCTCCTCGCGCGTCATCCCCGGCCGCGACCGGATCGTCTCGCGCTTGATGGCAAGACTGATCCGCGCGGGCGCGCGCGTCGTACACGGCGGATGCGCGCACGTTCACGTCTCGGGGCACGCCGCCCAGGATGAGCTGAGCGAGCTGGTGAAGCTCATCCGTCCTTCCGTCTTCGTTCCCATCCATGGCGAGTTGCGGATGCTCGCGGCCCACGCGCGCCTCGTCGAGTCGGCGCTCCAGGGCGACGTGAGGGTTCACGTGATCGAGAACGGCGAGGTCCTGCGGGTGAGCGAGGCCGAATCGCGGGTCGTGGATCGCCTGGCCATTCCGAAGCGCTGCATCGGCGCGGGCCTTTCCGGCGACCTCTCGGACGATCTCCTCGGGGAGCGGCATCGGCTCTCCACGTCGGGATTCGTGAGCCCCATCGTGTTCGTCTCCGCGTCGAACGGGAAGTGGGCGCGTCCTTGTGAACTGGTGACCCGGGGCTTTCTCGAGGGAAGGGTCGCGGAGTCCATCGTCGCGGAGATCCGCGACACCGTGAACGCGACGGCGCGGGAATGGGCGACCGACACCTCGGCCAAGGGTCTCAGCGCCACCATCGAAACCGACGTCACCCGGCTCCTGAAGCGGCGGTTCCAGCTGCGGCCCGTGGTGGCCCCGGTCCTGGTGGAAATCTGACCGCCATGTCCACCCACTCACGCACGCTCTGGCCCGAACTCAAAGGCGCCTGCCTGCTCGGCTTCGCCCTCATGCTGCTGCTCTCGTTCGCCACCTACGATCCTCACGACCCGACGCCCTGGTTCAGTACGGGTGCTATGGGCGAGCCGCGCAACTGGATCGGGCGGTATGGCGCCTTCATCTCCGAGCTCTTCGTGGGCCAGGCCTTCGGGATCGCCGCCTTCGTCCTGCCTTTGGGCCTGCTCATCGCGGGCTGGCGCCTGCTCTGGCGCGAGGAACTGGACGCGGCGGTCACCAAGAGCGTCGGGCTCGTGGCCCTTCTCCTCTCCTCCGCGGCGTTCGCGTTCATCGCCCTCAAGACCGTGCCCTTCTCGGGCGAGCCGATCCGCGCCGGGGGAGCCATCGGCGAGGCCCTTGCTCTCTTCCTCAGCCTTCGGGTGGGACGGTTCGGCGCGGTGGTGGTGCTCGGACTCTCGCTGTTCACCGGCCTCATCCTCACCACCCAGTTTTCCTTCTCCGCCTTCCTCTCGTCCATGGTGGCTTGGATCGCCGATCGGATCACCGCGGCGCGGGTCGCCTTCGCCCACTGGCGTGAAACCCGGCGGAAGGATCATCTGCGAAAGCAGGTGATCAGGAAGCACGCGGCGCGGACCCAGGAGGGCGGCGACGAGGATCCGAACCTTCCGGTGATCGACCCGGCCGAAGCACGATTCATCGATCTCCCCCTCCACGAAAGCGCGACCGCCGAAACACCCGAAGCGTCGCGGCACCTGGGCCTCGTGTTCGATCCCCTACCCGAGCCCGAGGCCTATCCGCTCCGATCCAACCAGAGCATCACCGGCACCGGCCGCCCCGTGGGCCCTTTCGCGAGGCCGTTCGAGGATCTCGATCTCCATCCCGCCGCACCCGGCGGCCCGTCCTCCCTCGGCCACGCCGCTGCCGATGATGACCGGTTCCAGTCGCCGCCCGTCGGGGCCGCCGCGCTGCCGTCGCCGGCGCCTTCCGTCGTCCCCATCCAGAGTTCGATGATCCCCGATAACCCGGGCCCGGGATCCGCGCCGCCTCCCGGACCGCCGATCGTCGAGGCTCCCTCGCGCGCCGCCCTGCGACGCAAGCGCGAGCCCCTTTCGCCCGAAGTGCAGAACGCGCGCTCCGCGGTGAAGCGCGGCCGCTTCGCTCTCCCCCCCTTAAGCCTCCTCGATCCGGCGGTCGCGGTGTCGAGCTTCGACCGGACGAAACTGACGGATCGCGCGCGCGTGGTCGAGGCGAAGTGCAAGGAGTTCGGGGTGGCCGGAGCCATCGTCGAAATCCATCCCGGTCCCGTGGTCACGACCTACGAATTCAAGCCCGACGCGGGGGTCAAGTACGCGAAGGTGGTCTCGCTGGCCGACGACCTCGCTTTGGCACTCGAAGCCGAGTCGGTCCGCATCGACCGCATGGGAGGTCGCGGCACGGTGGGAATCGAGATCCCGAACGAAGAGCGCGAGATGATCGGCCTGCGCGCGGTCCTCGACTCCGACCTCGCCCGGCGCTCGTCGGCGCGCCTGCTCATCGGCCTCGGCAAGAACGTGGCCGGCGACACCTACATCGCCGACCTCGCCACCATGCCTCACCTGCTCATCGCCGGCGCCACCGGCACCGGCAAGAGCGTGGGCTTGAACTGCATCATCGCGAGCCTGCTGTTCCACACCACCCCCGATGAATGCCGCCTGATCATGATCGATCCCAAACGGCTCGAACTCGGGGTGTACGAGGGCATCCCCCATCTCCTCGCTCCCGTGGTCACCGAGCCCAAGCTCGCGGCCAATGTGCTCAAGTGGGCGGTGGGCGAGATGGACAAGCGCACGCGCGTCCTCGCCGCCGAGGGCGTGCGCAACATCGAGCAGTTCAACAACATCATCAGGAGCGACGGCGAGGCGGAGTCCGGCCTCACCCCGCTTCACTACATCGTCATCGTGATCGACGAGCTCGCGGACCTGATGATGGTTTCATCGAAGGACGTCGAGGAGTCGATCACGCGTCTCGCCCAGATGGCGCGCGCGGTCGGCATCCACCTCATCCTCGCCACTCAGCGTCCCTCGGTCGACGTCATCACCGGCCTCATCAAGGCGAACTTCCCCGCGCGCATCTCGTTCCGCGTCTCCGCCCGCGTCGACTCGCGGACCATTCTCGACGCCAGCGGCGCCGAGCAGCTCCTCGGACGCGGCGACATGCTCTTCCTGCCGCCCCAGAGCTCGCGCCTGGTGCGCGTGCACGGCGCCTACGTCTCGGAAAAGGAAATCGGGCGAATCACCGAGTTCCTCCGCACCACCGGCGAGCCCACCTACGACACCACGGTCGGCAGGACCGAGACCTCCGCCGCGGACAAGGCCCGCGCCGAGGATCGAGACGATCTCTTCGACGAGTGCGCGCGACTGGTGGTCGAGCAGGGCCAGGCTTCGACCAGCATGCTGCAACGGCGGTTCCGGATCGGCTTCTCGCGCGCGGGCCGCCTGATCGACCTCATGGAACAGGACGGCATCATCGGTCCCGCCGATGGCGCGCGACCGCGGGAGATCCTGGTCCCCAAGAACTACTTCTCGGAAGTGGATTCGAGGCCGTCATGACGCGGTTGCCTCGCCGCCTGACCGCGGTCGCCGTCGCCCTCCTCTGGGTCGGTCCGGCCCTCGTGGCGGGTGCCGCCCCGGCCTCGCCGCAAAAACGCGCGGCGCAGAAGAGCGGCCCGGCTCCGAAGCCGCGGCCGACGCCGACGCCCAAGACGACCGCGAAGCCGAGGGCCACTCCGACTCCCCCGCCCTCCAAGCCCGACCGATCGCTCTTCCAGGCCGCGGAGAAGGCGGAGAAGGCTCTCCGCGCCTCCCCACGCCTCAAGGCGAAGAAGGCCGAATGGGAAAAGGTCGCGGGTGCTTATCGCGTCGTGGTCGAACGCTATCCGCGAAGCCCGTACTGCGACGATGCCCTCCTCGGCGCGGGCAACCTGCAGCGGGAGATGGCGGAGTTGTTCAACAACCGGCGCTACTCGGACCAGGCGCTCGAGTCGTATGCGCTCATCGTCGAGGCGTATCCGGGAAGCAGCCTGGGTGAGTCGGCGCTCTTCGCAACCTACGAAATCCTCACCGAGCGCAATCAGAAAGCAGGTGCTAAGGAGGCGGCGAAAAAGTACCTCGCCGCGTATCCGGACGGAGAGCGCGCGAAGGCGCTGAGCCAGGTTGTGGCCACGGCCAAGACCGGGAAGGGAGTGGAGAAGACGACAAGGTCGGCGCCCGCGGACAAGACCCCGACGACTTCCGCCCCGCCCACCGGCGGTTCCCAGTTCGAACGCACCGGTCCCGCTTCGAGCGGGCATGTCCAGATCTTCGGAGTCCGGTTCTGGAGCGGCGAGTCTTCGACCCGCGTGGTCATCGACCTCGACCGCCAGGTCGAGATCAAGCAGGACCGCCTGCAGAGCCCGCCCCGTCTCTTCGTGGATCTCATGGGGACGAGGCTTCATCCCAATCTGGTCGGCAAGACCTTCCCGGTGGGGAACGCATTCCTGAAGCAGATCCGCATCGGGGTCAATCGCGAGGACGTTGTGCGCGTGGTGATCGACTTCGGCGAGGCCTCGAGCCATAACGTCTTCTTTCTGTCCGACCCGGAGAGGCTGGTCATCGACGTGCGCGGCGAGACCCAGAAGGGCGTGCGCCTCGCGGGCTCGGAGCCGAAGGCGGGCGGCTCCCCGGCTCCGAAGTTGATGGAGAACGTGGAGGTCAACCAGCAGATGCCCGTGCTCCCCGAGCCCTCCCCGACCGAGACGGAGTCGAAGACGGCCCCGCCGCCCGCCGAAGCGCCGACTCCGGTGGCCACCGTCCGTCCCACGCCGCGCGTGGAGGCGACCCCGGTCCCGACGCCCCTTCCCCCTCCCCTTCCCACCCCGACGCCTCGCCCGGCCGCGACGCCGCCGATGTCCGCGAACGGAGTCCCCACGAAGAATCGCGACGGCTCTTACTCGCTCGCCCGCCAGCTGGGCTTGGGCGCGCGGCGCATCTGCCTGGACGCGGGCCACGGAGGCCACGATCCGGGCGCCATCGGCCACGGAGGCACCCAGGAAAAGGACATCACGCTCGCCATCGTCCTGAGGCTCGAGAAGCTCATCCGCACCGAGCTGGGCGCGGACGTGGTGATGACCCGTGACACCGACGTCTTCATCCCCCTTGAAGAGCGGACCGCCATCGCGAATTCGTCGGGCGCGGACCTGTTCCTCTCCGTGCACATCAACTCCGCGCGCAACAGCGCGGGACGCGGACTCGAGACCTACTACCTGAGTTTCGCGAAGAACCCGGCCGCGGAAGAGCTGGCCGCGAGAGAGAACGCGATCTCGCAGGCCACCATGAAGGACCTCAACAACCTGGTGAAGGCCATCACCACCAACAGCAAGATCGACGAGAGCCGCGACTTCGCGGGCCTGATCCAGCGTAACAACGTCCTTGGACTCTCGCCTTCCTTCCAGGGCGTGCTCGACCGCGGCGTTCACACCGCGCCCTTCTACGTGCTGATCGGCGCCAACATGCCGAGCATCCTCACCGAGGTCGGCTTCATCTCCAATCCCGACGAAGAGCGGTGGCTCAAGTCGGACGCGTACCAGCAGAGGCTGGCCGAATCGCTCCTCGAGGGCGTGCGGACCTATCTCGGGCAGTTGAATCGGACTCAGACCACAAAGCTCGGCGTCCGCCCCGGACTGCGGGTGGCCGCCAAGGGCCGCCCCCGGAGCTAGTGTCCTGCCACGCGCAAACCGCCGGTTGCTTCTAAGCTTCGGGTGTGAATCCTCAAGTCACCGCGACGCCCGTCCCTGGCGGGTCCGCCACGCCGCTCATCAACGCGGCCAAGGTCGGGGCCAGCCCCTCGCCGGCCCGGAACTCCTTCTCCGCCATTCCGAGGCCTTCGTTGAAGCCCGGAGAGGTGATCACCTGGGTGAAGCTGGACCGGCCGAAACTCGCCCTCGGCGAGATCGTCGTCGGCTCGTTCGCGCTTGCCGGCCTGGTGATGCTGGTCTCCATGGCGGCGGGCTTGGTCCTTGGGCACTTCCGGTCGAAACGGGCGGGAGTTCACGGCACCCAGGGCCTGGGACTGCGGTAGCGGGCCCCTTGACGAAGGCGCGGCGGGAACTCCGCCATCACGCGGTGCGTTAAAGCACTTGACATGTAATAACGCGGTGCGTTATGGTCCGGTCGTCCCATGCCCCGACTCATCACCCGTCACGCCAACCGCAAGCTCTACGATCCCACCGCGAAGCGATATGTTTCCCTCGCCGACATCGTGGACCTCGTGGTCGCGGGCGAATCGGTCCGGGTGGTGGAGCACCCGGGCGGCGAGGACGCCACCCCGAGGATCCTCGCCCAGGCTCTGGTCGACCTGGTCAAGCGTCGCGCCCAGTCCCTTCCCTTCGGCCTGATGGAGACCCTGCTCCGCCTGGCCGGCGGGGCGAAGCTCCCCCCGCGGGGAGCGGCGCCCATCAAGGAGCTCGCCGAACGCGCCCGGAAGGAGGCCGAGGTCATCGCCCTTCGCCTGGTCGCGCGCGGCCGTCTGGGCATCGAAGAGGCGCTCCACCTTCGCAGGGAAGTCGAGGCCGCCATTGAACGCGGAGTGCAGGCGGCGGAGACGGCGGCCCGACGGCCGATTCCCGCCCTGCAGCCCGGCCGCGCGGTCCGCACCATTGCCGGTCTCGCCCGCGAACTGAAGGCGCTGGAGACCATCGTGGCCAGGCCCGCCCCTTCCCCCTCTCAGCCGGCGCCGCGAAAGCGCCGGACCTCGTCCCCCACCTCGTCGTCCAAGAAACCAAGGAGTTAGAAACCATGCCCCGCACCACCAGACACCAAGGCCGAAAGGCCGCAAGGAAGACTTCCGGCAAGCACGGAGCCGTCAAGGTCGTCCACGCCCGCAAGGAAGCCCAAAAGACCGCCGAAGAGCGGGTCAAGGCCCTTATCGAGAGCGGCAAGCCCGCGCTGGAGCGCGCGCAGGCGTTCGCGAGCGAAACCGGCAAGAACCTACAGAAGCAGACCAAGGCGATCCGCAAGGACATCGTCCATCGGGTGTCCGAGCTCGGCGTTCGGGTCGAGAAGGAACGAAAGAGCCTCGGCCGCAAGGTCGAGGGCGCGGTGAAAGCGACGCTGGCTTCCCTCAACATTCCCACCCGCTCCGAGATCAATCTCCTGGCCCGCCGCGTCGAGGAACTCTCGCGCAAGATCGATAGCCTCAAGCGCAGGTAGCCCGAGGCGCGCGATGCTTTTCCGCGTAGGCTAGGCCTCCAGGATGAAGCCCGCAGCGAAGGGTCGAAAGCGAAAGGTCGGATCGAAGATCGCGCTCGTCTGCGCGGGCGGAGGCGTCACCGGCGCCCTGTATGAGATCGGGTGTCTCAAGGCCCTCGACGAGACCCTCGATCTCGATCTCACCAACCTCGACTTCTACGTGGGAGTGAGCGGCGGGGCCTTCGTGGCCTCGCTTCTCGCCTCCGGTTTCGGCCCGGGTGAGATGTATCGCGAAATCACCACCGGCGGGGCCAGCCCCTTCGGCGTCCCCGCCGCCGCCATGTTCCGTCTCGGCGTCGCCGAATACGCGCGCCGCGCTCTTCGCCTTCCGAGCGCCGCCTTCAAGGCGGCGCAGGCGCTCTTCTCCGGCGACACCGCATCGCCCCGAGACGTGCTCCTGCCCTTCCTCGAGGTCATTCCGCCGGGCCTCCTCGACAACTCGGGGGTTGAGGAGTTCCTGCGGAACCTTCTCAAACGCTTCAACAAGACGAATGAGTTCGAGGAGCTCCGCGCCCGTCTCCGCATCATCGCGGTGGATCTCGATCGCGGCGAGACCGTGGCCTTCGGCGACCGGCAGCACCGGTCCGTTTCCATCTCCGAGGCGGTTCAGGCCTCCACCGCCCTCCCCGGTCTCTATCGCCCCGTCCATCTCGGAGGCAAGGACTATGTCGACGGCGGCGTCACCAAGACCGCCCACATCAACCTCGCGATCCGCCAGGGCGCCGATCTCATCATCTGCATCAATCCGCTGGTGCCGATCCTCAATGGCGCTTCGCGCAGTTCGCTCGGGCCGCTCTCGAGCCACGGCGTCGACACTGTCCTCGGCCAGGTCCTGCGCATCCTGATCCACGGCCGGTTCGAGTACGGCATGGAGCGCTATCGCACCGAACATCCCGAGGTCGACATCCTCCTCATCGAGCCCACCCGGGACGACCTCACGATGTTCCGCTACGACATCATGCGCTACTCAGCGCGCAAGGCGCTCACCCGCCACGGGCGCATGTCGGCGCTCGAGACCCTGAAGCACAAGAAGCCGGCGCTCGAGGAGACGCTCAGGCGCCACGGCGTCGGCTTCAAGCGCGCCCCGATTCTGAATCGTCTGCCCGAGCGGCCGGCGGAAGAGCACAAAGCGCAAAGCGCTCAGGCTCTCGCCGCATCTCTCGACGTGCTCGAGCGGTCCCTCGCCGCGCGATAGGCGGCGGACCAGCGCCAACGTCGGCCCGCAACCGAAGTCTTCGCCGCGCCCGGGCGCCCGGAGCCTCTCCCCGCTAGCCGAACCAGATCGAACGCCGGCGCGCCAGGCGGCCGTCGATGATGGTCTGGATCTGCTGCCTCACTTGCTCGGAGAGGCGATTCACGAGGATGGGGTCGTCCGCCGCGTCCTTCGGATAGCGCGAAAGGTCCAGCGGCTCGCCGAAATCGATCGACCATTTCGTGGGGAATGGGATGGCGCCGAGGAGACCAAGCCACGGGAAGGTGGGGGTGAGCGGAAAGTAGGGCAGGCCGAAGGGACGGCCGACGAAATTCGCCTGGGCGAGGTTGGGATGGATCTCTTCGGCCCCCACCACCGCGGTGGGAACGATGGTGGCCCCGGTCTTCAGCGCGATCCGGACGAAACCGCCGCGGCCGAAGCGCGCGAGCTTGTAGCGATTCTTGAAGGGCTTTCCGACGCCCTTGACGCCCTCGGGGAATACGCCCACGAGTTCGCCGCGCTCGAGGATGCGAACGGCGTTCTCCGGATTGGCGCGGATGGCGCCGCTTCTCGAAAGCAGCGGCGCCAGGAAAGGAAGCAGGGCGAACATGTCGAGGGCCAGCATCCGGCAGTGACGGCGCGCGGGATGCTCGTGCCGCAGGGCCACGTTGATCATCGGCCCGTCCCAGGGCAGCACCCCGGAGTGGTTCGCCACCACCAAGGTGGGGCCGGTGGAGGGCACGCGCTCGATTCCCGTGGTCTCGACCCGCCACCACACCGAGTACATGAACTCGAGAAAGGGCCGGATGGTCTCGGTGAATTTCGGGTCGTAGCCGAACTCGTCCGTTTCCTCCGAGTGCCAGGCAAAGTGCGCGGCCGCCATCAGCCGGGCCACCCGGTCCCAGGAAATTCCCGAAAGGCCCGCCGCGAACAATCGGGTGATCTCGATGGCAAGCCCCTCGGGAATCCGCTTGCTCTTTTGCGCCGCCCGTAGCTTCGACTCCAGTTCCTCGACCCGGCGCTTGAGTTCTTCCTTCTCCTGCGCGGCTGCGGTCTTCGCCCGGCGGGTGCGCGCGGCGCGTGAAGCCTTCGTCTCAAAGGGAAGAACGCGGGCGCGGAGCCTGGCCGTCATCGAAGCACCTCAAACGAAGCCGATGAGGACTCGGAACCCGCGGCGTCCTCCACCTCGGCTTCCTCCCCCGCGGCGTCCGCCATCGGGTGGCGATAGGCGATATAGCTGTCGAGCGCCTCGCGGCTCGAGTGCCTGGCCTCGAAACCCAGCACGCGCTTCGCCCGCTCTCCATCGGCGACGCAGGGATAGCGGACATAGTCGATGAAACCCGAGGGGGCTTCGACCAGGCCGGCTGCATAAAGAGCATCAACCGCCCAGTAGGCCGCGAGGTGCGGCACCGGAGCGGGCACCTTGCCGGAGAGGTGAATGCCGGTGGCGAGGGACAAAACGCTCCGCGGCGCGATGTTGAATGCGCCTCGAGTGGGCGAGAACACCGCGAGCATCAGGGCCTCCTCGGCATCGTCGGGATGGAGGAGCTGGAGCAGCGGGTCGTAGCCCAAAAGGGTGGGCACCAGACGGCGATCGAAGATCCGGCTGTAGAACGTCCGTACGTTCGGCCCGAGGAGGGGCGCGAACCTCAGCACTCGCACCGCCATGTCCGGATAGCGCTTCGCGAAAGACGCCGCATGCTCCTCCGCCTCCACCTTGTCGCGCAGCCACGAAAGCGGCGAGCGCGCGGGCAAAGGCGTGTCTTCCCGGATCAGCGCCGGGTTCTGCCCCTGGGCCCCGTAGACGAAGGTGAAGGAGCGCATCACGAAGTTCTTCACGTTCGCGGCTGCGGCCGCGGCCAGGACGGCCAGGGTCCCGATCGATTCCAGCTCGTGCGCGTTGGTGGTGTCACGGCGCGGGTTGGTGAAGAAAGCCAGGTGGACCACGGTCTCGATGCCATCCGCCTTGAGCAGATCGAGCATGGCCTGGTCCGCCGCGGGCTCGGTGAGGTCGACCTTGCGGAAGTGGATCGACCCTTCGGAGATCGAGGGCTCGGCCACGTCGATCACCACGACGTCGTCGGCGTGACCTTCACGGATGAGGCGGCGCAGGAAACGCTCGCCCAGGAACGACGAGGCCCCGGTAATGGCGATGCGGCCCATGCCGTGGTTTCTCATCGGTTCGGGTCCTCGAATGACTCAGGCCTTCTGCGCGCGCTTGCGGGCGCGCGCCTTCCCTGGTTTCGCGAGTTCCGCCCGGGCCGCGGAAAGCGCCCCGTGCAGGGCCGAGACCTGCGACTCGAGGTTCTCCACCCGGGCCTTGAGGCCTCGGAATTCGCTTCGGGTCTGAACGTTCATCCGCTTGAGGGCTTGGGCGAGGCCGGCGTCGACCTTGCTCTTCCCCACCATCGCGGCTTCGAAGGCCTTCGCGACCACCGGTCTCTCCAGGAGCTTTCCGGAGACGTTGTGAAAGATCTCTTCGCCCTTCTTGAGCACGTTGCCCAGGACTTCTTGAGCCATGGTGGTGTTCACTCCTATCCCGCTTTTCGAACGGCCGTTCTTCGACGCGAGGCGACGCGCAAAGGCGCCTCCTCCTCATGCTTCAACGTGAATGTCTCGATATCGAGCTCTTCGGCGAGGCACTCGCGGAACTCCCGCGGACGCAGCGCTCCCGTCTGGTGCCCGGTCCGCGCCTCAATCCTCTGAAGCGCTTTCTCCCACGCGTGTTCACGCCGCGCGGTCTCATCCGCATCGCGCACCCGGCCGTACTGCTGGACATATCGATTGTGGCGGCACAGCATCCGGAATGCGTTCTCGGTGTCGGGACGCCTTATGGGCAGGCCGAGCAGGCGGACGTCGTTGCCCACGGAATGAACGGGCTGGCCCCACTCCGCGTAGCCGCCGAAAATCGCGCCGAGTTTCTCGAGCGCGTTCGCGAGCTTGCCCTCGCCAAGGCGCGTGAGCACGGCCTTCACGATGGGCAGGGTGACATTGCGATAGATGGTCGGATCGGAGAGCCGGACATTTACGCCCAGCTCCTCGCGGACCGTGCGAACGACATCGATGGAGCGGATGCGATTGTCGGTGGCGAGATGAATGCGCGTCCCGATGGCCTCGGGCGCGGTGAGGCTCGCGATGATTCCCTGGACCACGCGATCGACGGGGACGAAGTTCAACTCCGCGGTAGGGTCGCCCGGGAATTGACCGCCCGCCCACTGCAGCAGCATCTGACGCGGCCTTCCCGCGATGTCCGCGTCGAGCTTGTCCGCGATCTCCTTGGCCCGGCCGAACGCGTTCACCGGCGCGTTCACCACCTTGGTGTCGCCGCGGTTGTTGCCGGTCTCGGAGTGCCCGATCACGATGGAGGGCAGGAGCTGGACCACGCGCAGGCCCTTCTCGATCAGATGACGGTCGGTCTCGATCGAGGCCATGGCCTTGGTGAGCTCGTAGAAGTTGTTGTAGAAGTGCCGCGGGAAGACGAGTGCTTCCTCCTGGGCCATCGCGTTGCGCTTGCGGCCGTGGATGTACGAGGTCTCGATGGCCACGTGCTCGACGAAAGGCGAGCCCCGTCGTTTCTGGAGGGAAAGGGAGAAGGTGAGCGCGTTGATGGAGCCGAGCACATTCGATCGGAATGACGCCTCGTAGGGGTCGTCGAACGACACCGACGCCGCGCAATGGATGACGTGGGTGACGCTCTTGGCGAGGACGTCATGATCGTGGGCCGAAAGCCCGAAGTCCGGCTCTTCGATGTCGCCCTGGACGAAGTCGAACTTGCGAAGCGCGTCCTCGGGAATGGCGAGCCGGCGCAGCAGAAGTTCGCCCCGCTCGTGCGCCTTGATGACGCGCAGGACTTCCCCGGTCTTCCGGTCCGCGATCTTCTCGGACCGCACGATGGCGGTGACCCGCGCGATCCTCGGATCGGTGGCGGCCTGAAAGAGGGTTTCCTTGCCGACAAAGCCGGTGGCCCCGGTGAGGAGAACGTGGAGTTTCGGGTCGGAACCGCGCGCGTGGAGTTTCTTCGCCGCGTCCTTCCTGGCCTTGACCAGGCGCCGATCGATCGCGGCGGGTGAGAGGTGCTTGGGCTCGCGGAAGCGATACGAATAGTCGCGCGAGACCACACCCAGGAAATCCTTGGCCTTCTTCTCGAAGGCGCGTCCGCCCACGAACAGGCTCGCGAGTTCGGCCCCCCGGCCCGCCATCTCGTTGATGGCCTTGAGCCCGCGCTCCACCGCCCTCTCCTTGCCGGTGGTGCGGATGAAGCGGGAGGCAATCACCTGCGCCGCCACTTCGATCGGATGCTGATCCCGGTGCGCATGAACGAGCAGATCGTCCGGATCGATGCGCCCGGGGATCTCGCGGCCGGTCGCGCGGTTCACCTTCTCGATGTATCGATTGGGTGAGAGATCCAGTTGAGACGTGTGCGACCGCAGCATGGGCGGAGTCTAGCCCCGCCGATGCTTGGATGCGGCCTGCCGAAGTGGGCAGGGCGCGATCCCGAAATGTCCTGAGCCCAACCGGCCTTCGTTCGTAAGCGCACAGACCCGCAAAGAACGCGGGAATCACAATTGGTCGAGGAACGGGTGGGCCGTTCTTCAAGCGAGGGGATTCACCATGGCGAAGTGCGACACGTGCGGAAACGACTACGACAGAGCCTTTCAGGTCGTGGTCGAGGGCAAGACTCATACCTTCGACAGCTTCGAGTGCGCGATCCACAAACTCGCGCCCAACTGCGGGCACTGCGGCCTGCGCATCATCGGCCACGGCCTCCAGAAGGGCGACCGGATCTTCTGCTGCGATCACTGTGCCGAGAAGAAGGGCGTCACCGAACTGCGCGACCGCGCCTGAAGAGCCGTCCAACCAAAAGAACCAAAGACGAAGGAGACCAACATGAACCAGTTGAAAGATCTGATGAGCCGGAACGTAAAAGTCATAGGCCCCGATATGTCCATCGGGGATGCCGCGCGCGAGATGCGCGATGGGGACTTCGGCATGATGCCGGTCGGAGACGCCGAACGGATAATCGGCACGATCTCCGATCGGGACATCGCCATTCGAGCGGTCGCCCTCGGGCTCGGGGTCGAGACCAAGGTTCGCGACGTGATGTCGAAGGGAGTTTCCTCGGCCCAGGACACCGACACGGTGGCGGAGGCGGTCAAGATCATGAGCGAGCGTCAGGTACGCCGTCTGCCCGTCCTGGATCAGGACCAGAAGCTCGTCGGCATCGTGGCCCTGGGCGATCTCGCGGTCAAGGATTCGGAGAGCAAGCCGGCCGCTCAGGCTCTTTCGCAGATCTCCAGACCGTCCTGAGAACTCCCATGCCGGAAGAAGCAACAATCAAGCGAGCCCGGCGCGATGCGCGGCAGGGGAAATCGGCCTCCACGCAAGCCGGCGAGTTCGTGCGCGAGGAAATCCACCATGTCCGCGAAGGCAAGCACGGCGCGCGCTCGGCGAAACAGGTGATCGCCATCGGGTTATCGAAGGCCCGCCGCGCGGGCATAGCGCTCCGCCCGCGCCCCGGCACCTCCGACTCGTCCATCACGCGTCCAGCAAAGAGCCACAAATCGGCGGCGCGCGCGCGCGCAGCCCTTTCGGCACTGAAGGACGAGTCTCAGGTCAGCGCCTCGCATCTGGCTCTCTCCCGTCAGGCGCACCAGAGCGCCGTAAGTCGGAAATCCAGCGACTGACCTATCCGCCACTCACGGGCGGAATGAAGACCACTTCGTCGCCGTCCGAAAGGGGCGCGTCGAATTTCGCATACTTGCGGTTCACCGCGGCGGCAAGGTTGTGTCGACGCGCGGCCAGCGTCCCGCCGCCGTCGATTCGCGCCAGTTCACGCCACACGTCTTCAGGAGTGGCGCCATCGGAGAGGTTCAGCTCGACGGCCTCGCGCCCCAGGGCTTCGCGGATGGCGGCGAAGAGACGGACTCGGATGGTCATCTGGGGAAGGGCCGGCCGGCCGCGCGGGGTTGGCAGGGGCGGATGGGGGTTGCTTCGTCGCTTCGCATCTCGATGGGCTCCTGGCAATGACGAGAGGGACCGCTTCTCGCTCACGGACTGGTAGTGGGGCAGGGCCGGGCTCGCATGACGAGAGGTCCAACAACCGTGTGAGCTACCCCTCGACCAGGTCCTGGCCTATGCGGCCCATGGCTCGGAACTTGTCGTAGCGCTCGTTGAGGAGTTCCTTGACCGACTTGCCGGTCAGCTCGCCGAGTTGGCGGGTGAGAACGGCGCGCACGGCCTCAAAGGTCGCGTCGTGGTCGGAGTGGGCGCCGCCGGGCGGCTCCTCGATGATGTCGTCGATCAGCCCGAGCGCCTTCATGTCGGGGGCCGCCACCTTCATCGCCTTCGCCGCTTCCGGCGCTCTGGCTGGGTCGCGCCAGAGAATCGACGCGCAGCCTTCGGGCGTGATGACCGAGTAGACGGAGTTCTCCAGCATGTTGACCCGGTTGCCCACCGCGATGGCGAGCGCGCCGCCGCTGCCCCCCTCGCCCACCACGGTCACGATCACGGGCACGGTCAGTTTCGCCATTTCACGCAGGTTGAACGCGATGGCCTCGGCCTGGCCGCGCTCCTCCGCATCGAGCCCCGGGTACGCCCCCGGCGTGTCCACGAAGGTAATGATCGGCCGGGCGAACTTCTCGGCCATGCGCATGATCCGAATGGCCTTTCGATAGCCCTCGGGCTTGGGCATGCCGAAGTTGCGGTGGATCTTCGCCTTGGTGTCGCGGCCTTTCTGATGTCCGATCACGCACACCGCGCGGCCATCGAACATGCCGAACCCGCAGACGATGGCGGGATCGTCGGCGAACCGCCGGTCGCCCTTCACCTCCATGAAGTCGGTGAGAAGGGCGCCGACGTAGTCGAGGGTGTACGGCCGGTTCGGGTGGCGCGCGACCAGCGTACGCTGCCAGGAGGTGAGGTTCGCGTAGACCTCTCGGCGGTCCTTGTCGAGCTGGGCCTTCAAGACCGCGGCCTCCCGCTCTTTCCCGGGATCTCCGCGGTACGCGCGTAGTTCGGTCAGGCGCTTCAGGCCCTCGGCGAAGGGGGCCTCGAAATCCAGATCAGCCATTTTGGGTGGTGAGTCTTTCAGAGTCTGCTGGATCTGGCAAAGCGACGGACCCGCTAGTGCGCCGCCCCACCCGGTGCGGCCGCGGGCGCCGCGCCCATCTGCTTCTTGAAGTTCTCCTTGTCGATGGCCTTCTCATACGCGGCCTCGGCGGTGATCTTGCCTTCCTTCACGAACTTCGCGAGGGCCATGTCCATGGTCTGCATGCCGAGAGAGACCCCGGTCTGGATCATGGAGTTGATCATGGTGATCTTCCCCTCGCGGATCAGGTTCGACAGCGCGGAGGTCGAGACCAGGATCTCGTTGGCGGCGCAGCGCCCCTTGCCGTCGGAGGTCTTCAGCAGCTGTTGGGCGACCACGGCCCTGAGCGAGTCGGCCAGCATCACGCGCACCTGGGGCTGCTCGTCCGCGGGGAAGGCATCGATGATGCGATCGATGGTCTTCGAAGCCGAGTTCGTGTGCAGAGTGCCGAAAACCAGGATGCCGAGTTCGGCCGCGGCCAGGGCAAGGCGAATGGTTTCGAGATCACGCATCTCGCCCACCAGGACGATGTCAGGATCCTCGCGGGCCGCCATCTTGAGCGCCGATGAGAATGACTTCGTGTGCGACTTCACCTCCCTCTGCGAGATGAGACACCGCTTGTTCGGATGGACGAATTCGAGCGGGTCCTCGATGGTGATGATGTGGGCCTCGCGCGTCTCGTTGATGTGGTCGATGATGGCGGCGAGGGTGGTCGATTTGCCCGAGCCGGTGGGCCCGGTGACGAGGACCATACCGCGCCGCGTCTCGGCGATTTGGCGCACGCCGGGGGGCAGGCCGAGCTGCTCCATGGTGAGGATCTTCGTGGGAATCACGCGCAGGACCGCGCCCATTCCCCGATGCTGCCAGAGCACGTTGACACGGAAACGGGCGGCGCCGTCGGGCAGTTCGTACGCGAGGTCGAGGTCGAGGTTTTCGAAGATGCGATCTCGCTGGCCGGGTGCGAGGATCCCGGTGATGATGGCCTCGGAGCTTTCGCGGGTCAGCACGGGTTCGTCCATGGGAACCAGTTCGCCGCGGGTACGAAGCAGCGGCGGCCGGCCGACCACGAGATGCAGGTCGGAGGCTCCGCCCTGGATCATCTTGCGCAGCAGTCTTTCCATCTCGGGCATGGCCATGACTACTTCACCTCCGGCTTGGGAGGAGTGCGTATCGACGCGCCGGGCGGGGTCGGACCCGCGGGACGCGCGGGACCCACCGCGCCGGGCGGACGAGGCGGCACGGCGCCGGGCGAACGAGGAGGCACGGCGCCGGGCGCTACCGGAGGTCGGGGAGCCGCGCCAGGAGGCGCAGGGGGCCGAGGCGCAGCCACGGGCGGACGCGGGGCAGCAGGCGCTGCGGCCGAAGCAGGGGCCAACGCGGGCGTGCCGGCCGGGGGCAGCGCTGGAAACGCCTTCGCATTGAGCGCGTTCTTGTGCGCGACTTCGAGGGTGATCGTCCCCGCCTTGAGCAGTTCGAGCAGCGAATCGTCCATGGTGCGCAAACCCTGAGCCTTGCCCATCTGCATGATGTTCGGAATCTGGAACGTCTTCCCGTCCTTGATGAGATTCGCGAGCTGGGTGCTGCCGAGAAGCAGCTCATAGGCGAGCGCCATGCCCGTGCCGTCGGCGCGAGGCAGCAGCCTCTGAGAAAAGACGGCCTTGAGCGATTCGCCGAGCATGGCCCGGATCTGATTCTGCTGGGCCGCCGGGTAGGAGTCGATCACCTTGTCGATGGTTTTGTGGGCGGAGGACGTGTTCATCGAACCGATGACGAGGTGGCCGGTCTCCGACGCGCTGATGGCCAGCGAAATGGTTTCGAGGTCACGCAGTTCGCCGACCATGATGACGTCCGGATCCTCGCGGAGCGCGGCCTTGAGCGCATTCCCGTAGGACTTTGTGTGGGTGTTGAGCTCGCGCTGGTTGATGGCGCCCTTCTTGATGGTGTGGACGAACTCGATGGGGTCCTCGGCGGTCAGGACATGGTGGGCGCGGTGGGTGTTGATCAGATCGACCATGGCCGCCAGAGTGGTGGACTTGCCCGAGCCGGCGGAGCCCGTCACCAGGATCAGGCCCTGGTGGTTCTCGCACACCTTCTCAATGATCGCGGGAATCCCCAGCTCGGCGAAGCCGGGCAACGCGGTTCGAACCACTCGAAAGCACGCGTCGAGTCCCTTCCTCTGCTGAAACGCGTTCGACCGGAACCGGGCAAGGCCGGGGATCTCATACGCGAAGTCGATCTCCCAGTCCGCGGCCAGCTTGTCCCGCTGTTCGGGGGTCAGGATCTCGTTGATGAGCTTGCTGGTCTGTTCGGCGCTGAGGGGCTGGTACTGAAGCTTCTTGAGCTCGCCGAACTGCCGGAGGATAGGGGGCATGCCCACGGAAAGGTGAAGGTCGCTGGCCTTCTGATCCACCGCGGCTTTGAGAAGGACGTCGATACTCGCCATCGATTAATGACTCTCCTGAGGATGTGCAGCAATACCTTAACCCGGTCGAGGGTCCTGCACGCGAACCATCGCTCCGCGAAGACCTGAGGCGGGCCTCCCGGGAGGAAAGCCTAGAACCTCAGAGCGAGGCTGGCGTCGATCCGACGGGCGTTCAGGCGATAGTACTGCGCGTCCCCGAGCTCGCTTTCCGCGACCGCGGGACGCGCGTCGTTGAGGTTGCGGCCGGCCACCCGCAACTCCCACTTCGCCGCTCGGTATCCGGCGAAGGCTGAGACCGTTCCGTAGGCAGGAGCGAGGGAGGTGTTGCGCTTGTTGAGATAGCGATCGCCCACGTTGTTGTACTCGAACGAGGCGATGAGGCCGCGTGACGGCGCATAGAGGATTTCCAACGAGGCCAGATGACGCGGCGAGGTCTCCAGGCGCCTGCCCGCAAGCTGGGTGGGAACACCGGGATCGAACTCGAAGACGAAGTCCGTGAACTTCGCGTCGTGGAAGGAATAGCTCGCGCGGACGTTCACGCTGTGGGGAAGCCAGGCCGCGGCGCCGAGTTCGACGCCCTTGAACCGCTGCTTTCCGGAATTCGTCAGGCTCGGGAAGGCATTGACGGTGCGGGCGATGACGAGGTTCTCGAAGTCCATCTGGAAAGCGCTCACCTCGAAGGACAGGCGGCCCTGCGCGAATCGCGTCTTGAGGCCTCCCTCATAGCTCACCGCGGTCTCGGGCTTCAATAACCCTTCGCCCGCGGGTTCGGTCTCGCCGATGCCGAAGTCGATGGCCGCGGGCTTGAAGGTGTTCTTGTAGGCCGCGAAGAACCGAACGCTGTCCGCGCCCTTCTGCCACGCGGTAAGAGTGGCGCCGGTGCTTCCGCTCGGTTTGGTGTGTGACGTCTTGTCCTCGCCGTTGCTCGCCTGGCCCTTGACCTCGTTCATGCCATGCTCTTCGGCGGTGTGATTGAGCCTCAGACCGCCCTCCATGCGCAGCTTCGCGGTTGGATTCCACTCAAGGAAGCCGTAAAGACCGGTGAAGTTCCGCACATCATTGATGGTCTGGTCGAGCAACGTGGGTTCGGCCACCGTCGCGGCGGTCAAGCCGTCGAGGGGGGCGAAGTACGCGAAGCTCGCTCCCTTGGCGTCTCCCAGGCCCAGCAGGTGGTCGAGGCCCGCCACGATCTTCACCTGGGGGACCGGCTTCTTGACGATGTGTGTATCGAAGTAGCCATCGGTCAGGCCGATGTGCTCGCGATACCCGTGAGCATTGGGCGGGGCGTTCGAGACAGCGGAAAGGAACCCGCGGAAGAGACCAAACGTCGCCCGGCTGGCGGACACCGTGGTGGTCCACACCGATGAGCCGTCTTTCGCCCCGAGCGGCCGGTCGTACGAAAGACTCAGGGTTCCGCGCCGGTTATCGAGATAGGCGCCGCCCGGGTTGTAGTTCGCATCCAGAGGCGTCACCGTCGACAGGGATGCCCCCTGGCGCACGTGCGGGCTCGCGGGATCCTGGTTCACGAGGGCGAGATCGATGTCGAATCGGAAGCGGCCGGCCCAAAGCGCCCGCTGGTTGCGCCACAGGGCATGGCCCCGTCGAAAGCCCGTCCGCTCATCCTTGAATCCTTCCCTCGCGCCATCGATGTTCAGGCTCGAATCCCAACCGCTCCACCGCGGCAGACTGGTGTTGAAATTGCCCGAGAAGCTCCCGAAGTTGCCGGCCGAGAGATTCGCCCGCCGCTCCGTCTTGCCCGCGGCGGTATGGACGACGTGGATGACCCCCACGAAGGAGGTCGCGCCATACATGACCGGGGCCGCGCCACGCAGGACTTCGATACGGTCGAGATCGGTGAGATTCAGAGTGGTGAGCGCCGGATTGAAGGCTCCTCCCGACGGAACCCCGTCGACGACCAGCAGGAACGCATCGAACTCCTTGAG
>JANMVV010000332.1:0-5925 GCA_031392925.1 Vicinamibacteria bacterium | reverse complement strand
TTCATCGTGGGGAGTGCCATCGCGCCGGTGGCGTTCCGGGCGACCGGGCTTGGAACGTGGGTTCGGCGCGGTCTCGCGGCCTGGCAGATCGTGCGCGGACTCCGCGATCGCGGGCTAAGAGGGGCAGCGCACTGAAGCGCCGCCACGGGCTTGCTACCTTGTAGCAGCAGCCCCCCGCCTTCGTTCGCCGCGATCTCGCGGTTTCGAGGCGGAGTCAGAGAGTCACCATGGATCCGATCATCACCGAATTCACCCCCGCGTCACCACCCGTCGAATCCGCACCGGACGCCAGCAAGGCGATCACCGCGGAAATCATCAAGGAGTTCGTCCGCAGGCCTGCGAAGGGCTGGACGGACTCGACGCCGGCCCTGGTGCTCCGCTTCGACGACCCCTGCGCCGTCTGGGAGCCGCGATGACCGTCAGCCTCCTGCCCCTGGCTCTGGTGGTTGCCTTCGGGTCCGCCCTGACCCTGAGGCTGATGCTTGGCCCGGGCGGCGGGCCCGAGGCCCGGCCCGCTCCGGTCAGCCGCAGTGAAATGAACCGCGACATCGAACGACGTCTCGATCTCGCCGTGAACGGCCCTTCCGCGGCGTGCGACGCGGTCCGTCCGCCCCCCGACCGGCTATCCGCTCATCGCGCGGCCCCTTTCATTCCCCCCTCGCACCCCTGCCCATCGCCTGAACGCTGGAGAGAAAAGCCATGACCTTCGCCATCTACTTCGGAGGCGCGCTGATCACGATCGCCGGCCTCGTCTACGCAGGGATCCTGCTCAAGGTCCCCGGCCAATGGATCGCGGTGGGAGCCATCGTGATCCTCGGCCTCGCCATCCTGAGCGGCGTCAAATCCACGCGGCAGAAGGACCCTTCCTGAGCCGAGGCTCGCCTGACCGCCGATACACCTCCAAGGAACTTTCATGATCCCGCCCATCACCGACGTCCAGACGCTGCGCATCCTCGCCCGCGACAACATGGAAGGCGGTGCCGTCACCTCCGGCTATTCCGCGAACCTCCCGGCTGTCCTGAAGATGCTGAACGACGCCCTCGCCACCGAAATCGTGGGCTCCCTTCGCTATCGGCGCCATCACTTCATGGCGCGCTGCATCGACGGGAAGAGCACCGCGACTGAGTTCTTGATGCACTCCAACGAGCAGATCGCGCACTCGGATCTCATCGCCGACCGGATCGTTCAGCTCGGAGGCGAGCCCGACTTCTCGCCGACCACTCTGGCCGCGCGCTCGCACGGGGAGTACGTGCCCGGCACCTCTCTTCCAGACATGATCCGCGAGGATCTGGTGGCCGAACGCATCGCCATCGACGGCTACCGAGACTTCATCACCTATCTGGGTGACAAGGATCCCACCACGTCGGACATGCTCAAGGGCTTTCTGGCCATGGAAGAAGCGCACGCGAGCAAGTTGTCCGACCTGCTTCCGGGCTCTTTGGCATCCTAGACCTGTCGCCAATGACCGCACCGCTTCGGTTCGCCTCCGCGGCCACCACAAAGCACAAAGAAGGAACGCCTATGACTGCCAAACTCACCGACGTGAAGACTCTGCGTCTTCGCGCCCGCAAACATCTCGAAGCCGGCGCCGTCACGGCCGGCTACGCCGCCGACCTCCCGAAGATCCTGAAGTTGCTGAACGACGCCCTCGCCACCGAGATCGTCTGCGTCCTGCGCTATCGACGCCATCACTTCATGGCCCGGGGAATCAACGCGAAGAGCACGGCGGACGAGTTCCTCATCCATGCAAACGAGGAGATGGGACACGCGGATCTGCTCGCCGATCGAATCGTCCAGCTTGGCGGTGCGCCGGACTTCTCTCCGGACAGCCTCGCGGGGCGCTCTCACGCGGAGTATGTAGCCGGAGACTCGCTGACGGATATGATTCGCGAGGATCTGGTGGCCGAGAGGGTGGCCATCGACAGCTACCGCGAGTTCATCGGATACCTTGGCGACAACGATCCGACCACCGCGGTGCTGCTGAAGGGAATTCTGGCCGTGGAGGAGGAGCACGCGACTGAGTTGTCCGACCTCCTCAAGGACGCCAACCCGAAGTAGCAGTCCCCGCCGTGCCTCCCTAGGGCTTCGGGCGGGTCTGGACCTGCACCGCTACGCTGGACCACAGCGTCGCGGTCTCGACCCGCAGGCTTTCCGCGGTGAGGCGCAGACCGATCGGACGATGGTTCACCAGCACCGATTCCTGAAGCTGTGCGGGCAGATCTACGGCCCGGAAGATCGAGTCGGGAAGCTTGACGGAAATGCCTTTCGCCGCGAGTTCCTTCAGGAACGACAATCCATCCGAGGCCTTCGTGAACATGCCGCACTTTGACGCGGTGTCCTGCGAGCGCAGGGTCTTTTCCACCGCCGCCCACGACTCCGGGGTCAGATCCATCCGCACCTGGATCCGCCGCTCGGGAAACAGGGGTGTCTCGGTCAGGCGGCCGCCCGCGTTCGCGAGCCGCAAAGCGCCCTTAAGGGTGTGTCGCTGCGGCAGGACGCGCCCCTTGATGGCCTGGGCGATTTCGAAGTCCTTGCAGACCGCGTTCGCCACCCCCGCGGAGTCCCAGGCGAAGTGAAGGGTCGCATCTCCAAAGCTCTCCTCGACGTCCACCGGGAGCTCGATAAGGACGAGATCGGGGGGACGGAGACTGACCACGGGCTGCGCGGCCCGAAGATGTCCGAGCATGGTCCCAAGGTCGGCCCTGACGCTCCAATCGCCCAGTTTGACCTTGCCGAAGAACGTCTTCTTGTCCACTTCGCCGGAGCCGTGGGCGTCCATGTCTCCAAGGTCCACGGTCACCCGGTCCAGATAGCGCGACGCGACGTTGCCCGCGAGTTCTTCGATCAGTCCCGAGCGAATGGCGAGGACGACCTGGCCGCGATCCGAGAACGCGGAGGCCACCAGGGGCTCGCTCGCCACCGCCTTCTCGAATCGCTTGTGGAGTTCGCGGTATTCCGCCTGGAGCTTTTCGATGCGCTTCGGGGCTCCACGCTCGCTCTGGAAGCCGCAGGCCGGAAGCAGGGATGCGACCAGCGCGAGGCCCAGGCTTCTTGCGGGCTTCAACTCTTTGCCTCAACGGTTGCGACGTGAGGCTTGAGAGCCACGTCGACGAAGACCCACAGCTTCCCGCCGAAGACCTTGATCTGTTGCGCGCTTACGGCGAGGGGGAGGTGCTCGGCCACGATCTGGAGCCGCTTCGACGCGACGGCCGGAATGGAAAGGTGGTTCTCGACTCGCACCGGAATCTCAAGGCCCCCGAGAAGCCTGGACAAGCCTCCCTGGGCCAGGGCCTCGGTGAGGCGGCCGACCGGATCGTTGCGCCCAAGCGCCGCCGCATCCTGCGCTTCGACGCCGAGGATGGCCACACTGCATCGGAGCACGCCGGAGGCGGGATCGACCTGCACCGCGTCGATGGCCCCGAAAACCGTGACTTCAGCGCCCACGGTGGAAGCGTGGAGGCTCGCGATGCCGGTCATGCGCACCAGGGCGACGCCGTCCCCGAACGCGGTGTCGGCCGAGTCGATCCTCACGTGAAAACCCCTGCCGACATCGGCGTCCATCGGGGTGACCGCGCGGAGGAGGTCCTGAACGAGGGACTGATCCACCACGGCCAGGATGTCCTTGAAGTTCAAGAGCGTCCCCTTTTCCGCGGACGCGGTCAACTCGATCAGAGCCTGGTTCTGCCTGGTGAGCAGCGTCTCCTGCGCGGAGAGGCGCGAAGGCTGGGTCAGGCGCAACTGGACAACCGCGAAAGCGCCGATGGCGGCGGCGATGACGACCGCGCCCGCGACCCGGAGGACTCGGATGGAACGTCTGGTTATGGCTCACGCCTCGCGGGAGCCGGCAGCGTCCAGCCGTCCCAGTTCATGTTGTGGAGCCTTCGGATGTCGCGGATCTCGCCGGGATCGAGGGTTCCCTGGACGACACTTTCCGCGGCCGCCATCGCCTTCTTGACCGCCTCGCCCGAACTCACGATCTGGTTGAAGAGGTCCCGGCAGAAGCCGTTGGAGTAGTCGGCCTGCACCCGACCGTCCCAAAGGCCGAACCAGTCGCGACCGCCGGACGTGGTTTCAGGCTGGATCACCTTGCACGAGGTTACGAAGGAGGCCCATGAGCCGTCCACGCCGCTCGCGCTCTGAGACACCGATGCCACCTGGCGATCGAATGCGTCCCGCATCCGGGCGTGCTCCGAGACCGCGACCGGCGCGCTGAGAGGCGCAGCCGGCGATGCCGCCGGGGTCGTTCTGGCCAGCCTGATGGCGCTCGCTCTTTTCCGTCCCGGGCCGCCGCGAACGGTGACGATCACGCGATCTCCCGCCTTGATGCCGCCCGTGCTGACGAGAAGATCGTCGAACACAAGCGATTCCCTCTGGCCTTTCGAGTTGCGGATGACCAGGATGCGTTGCGCGGCATCGATGGAGACGACTTGAGCGTTCGTGTAGGTCGGGGTTTCCACGCCGGTCTGCGCGAAGACGGGGCTCACGGTCAGGAGCCACAGGACTCCGAAGAGCCCGAAACGATGGAGGCGGTTTCTCATGCTCTTTGATGACAGCAAGGCACATGCCAGGATGGGAGCGACCTGAGGCGACCCTCGAACATGTTTGCGTCGCCGGTCATATGTAGAAAGTGTCGCCTCCCTCGAATGCCGCGCTGGCACGCCCATTGCTCCCCGCCTTAACCCAGGAGAAAAGCATGAGATTCACGAATACGATATTTGCCGGCCTGCTGCTCGGGACCTTTGCCCTTGCCCCGGCGCTGGCCGATTCCAAGGACGTCTGGCTCGCCACGAAGGCCAAGGTCGCGCTGCTCACCGCCGAAGGGCTGAGCGTCAAGGACGTGGACGTGGCCGCGGTCGAAGGCGTCGTGACCCTGCACGGTAAGGTGAGGACGGGCGCCGAGAAGGCGAAGGCGGGCTACGTGGTGAGCGGGGTTGAGGGGGTAAAGAGCGTCAGGAACCTGATGCGCGTGGCCCCGCAGGCTTTCGGCCCGGCGGGCAGAATCGACGACGACGTGCTCCGGCGATCGGTTGACTCAGCCCTGCTCGCCGACCACGGTCTCGCCGCCGTGAAGGTCGCATCCGTCGAGAACGGCGTGGTCGTACTCGAGGGTACTGCCGTGAGCCTCGAAGAGAAGTTGCGAGCGATCGAACTGGTGTGGGCCGTCCCCGGCGTGTCGCGGGTGACCAGCCGGATCGAGGCGGGGAAGTAAGAGGCTTCGCTCAGAACGACGGGCCGAGCCGGATATCGACCCGCGTGCGCTCCGAGCTGTGAAGGACATCCAGGCGAGCCACGATGCGCTTCAGGGTCTTCAACCTTATGCCCACGCCGTAGTCCTTCTCGACGCGGCTCAGGTTGAAGTCATGCATGGTGGGAGAGACTTGGCCCGCCTCGTAGATCAGAGCGAGTTGGATGTTCTTGTGGAGACCGAGCCGATACTCTGCGCTCACGGCCAGGAGCTTGTTGTCACGGTAGCGGGTCGAGCCGTACCCGCGGAGAAAGGTGGAGCCGCCGAAGTTCGGCATAAGGTAGAAGGGCACGACACTCCCCGCGTCGGGCGTGTCGAGAGACGCCACCTGCCTGAGCGCGATGACGTGGCGATGGGAGCCAAGGGGAATGTATTCGCGGGCGTCCATCACCACCCGGTTGAACTGAAACGCGGTCGCGTTTCGATCATCGAAGCGTGAGACCGCGAGGCCCAGGGAGACTCCGCGGTGCGGGTTCGTCGGCTGATCCCGCAGTTCGAGCCAGACCCCCGCCGACAAGACCATGAAATCAGGGGTGCTCGTGAGCCCCGGAGCGGTCTTCTCGGTGTTGGACAACTCCGTGTTGGGATACAACGAGTCCGTGCCCGGGTGGATCGAAGGTTTCATCAGGCCGGCGCGGCCCATCAACGAGAGGTGAGACACCCGAGTCTGGATGACGCCT
>JANMVV010000288.1:0-1500 GCA_031392925.1 Vicinamibacteria bacterium | reverse complement strand
CGACTGTGCGCTGCCCGCGCGAAACGACCATCAGCTTGTCGCCGCACGGGAAGGCGCTCGCCGCCAGCATGCTGAGACCGAAAAGCAACCACCCGTTTCCAGGGTTCGCGGATTTCATTCTGCTCATCTCTTCCTCCATTTGCTCGCTCGAGTGGTGAGCCAGCTTCTGGAAGCTTAGGTTGGGGGCGCAGCCGATGTCATTCGCGAATCCTTCGGAATTCCTGATTTCCGAGAGCCGACCAACTCAGAAGCGGTCGACGGCACACCCAAAGGCCTTCGTGACCGGGCGCCGGACGGGCTGGCCCAAAAGAACGGCATCGATGGCGCGCTGCAAATCAGGGGACCCCTGCCTGGACTTCACCCAGCCCCGATAGCGCAGTCGGCCCGCGGAGTCCACGACGAAGGACTCCGGCGTTCGGGTGGCCCCGAACTGGTCGGCGATGGCGTGACCCTCGTCCTTCAGCATCGGAAAGCTGAACCCGTGCTCGCGAACGCCGTCGACCACCTCCTGACGCGATTCCCAGTTGTTGCTGTTCACGCCGAGGAAAAGGACGCCACGGGGTCCGTAGGTCTCGGATAACTCACGCACGTAGGAAGCGAAGTAGCTGGCGTAGGGGCAGACCGTCGATGTGAAGAGTACGACGATGATCTTGTGGCCCCGGATCGCGGAGTCGAGCGACACTTGCTCGCCCTGGACCGACGTGGCCGCAAACGTCGGGACCGGTTCGCCGATTCGGGCGGGTTGCCTGGCCGCCGCGCTCGCAGGGAGCGGCACAAGGGAAGCGACCGCGATGGTCAGGAGCGTTCGACAAGGCAGTTTCATTTCAAGCCTTAAGGCTTCGAACCCCTGCGCCTCTTGATGATCTGGGAAGGCGAGAAGCCGTAGCTCACGCTCAGGCTCACCCCGGACATGTTGACGTCGCTCCTGGACCGGAGCGTCGCAAAGCCGCTCACGCCGACATCGACCGAACCGCTAAGCGCGTAGGACAGACCGCCGCCGAGGCGGACGTACTCGGCCTTCCTGAGCCGGTCGTGGGACTCCCAGTCCGGGTTCGTGGGAGGTGGGAAGTCGATCAGCGCGCGCCAGCCGCCGTGCGTTTTCGTAAGACCCCCGGACACGCTCGCGGTGAGGGCGTCTGTGACGAAGTAGCCGAGATCGACCGACACGTCGCTCCGGTTGTGTGAGATGCCGAGCACCTTTTCCGGCACTGCGTAAACATAGCGCGCCTGGGCATAGGCTTTGGACAGGAGGGGGTCGAGGACGCGACCCACGCTCACACCGAACTGGCCCTCGGTAAGGCCCCGTCCGGGCGCGCTGTGAGCCAGATACTCGTAGAAATGGCTGGGGACCACCAAGGCGACGATCGGGGTGATCGCGAGAGAACCGGAAGTGGCTCTGAAGCGCACCTCGGCTCTGAAGTCCTGGAACGTCCCGTTCCACGTCCCGTCATCATACAGCGGCGCGCCGGGCGGCGCGGCTAACCTCGCTTTGTGCGGTGT
>JANMVV010000225.1:0-11441 GCA_031392925.1 Vicinamibacteria bacterium | reverse complement strand
AGACTTCAAGAAACCCTTCGTATCCCTCGAAATGATCGCGTCGCAGCCAGCCCCTTCGGCCGCGGCCGCGCAGACCGCGTCTTCGAAGTCGGGCCAACCGAGGGCGAGGGCGCGACGGAGAATCGGGCCATCCACCGGGGCGATCTCCGGAACCAGCAGGAGGTCGTCCATCACCCGTCTTGCAAAACGCTGGTCATGGTGACGAGCCACGAGATAGAAGATCGTGGTGATTCCGGGTGCAGGCAGGAAGGCCTCGATCTCATTCCGCTCCGCGGCCGCCCATAGGAGCGCTGCCGGAGCCGCATGCGGGCTCCGATCGAGGACGAAGTCGAGAACGACGGTGATATCGAAGAGAACCCGCCTCAACGGTATTTGTGTTCCAGATAGGCGGCATGATGCGCCCGATCGAGTTTCTGCCCACGCAGGACCCCGAATAGCCTCCGGGTCACCGGCGGCAGGTCCTCACCGGCGGGCGCAGCGGGACTCGAAACGGCATCGAGATAGCGCTCGACCAGCCGCGAGACCGATGTGCCTCGCTTCTGGGCGAAGCTCTTGGCCCGGGCTACCACCCGCGCGTCGACGCTGAGCGTGAGTTTCTTCATACGTATCTCCGGGGGAATCCTATACGTAGGACTTTGCTGGAGGCAAGAAAGGCCGGGGCACGCCGCCCCCGGGTGGACGCGGACGACCCGCGGCCTTTGATAAACTGCGGGTCTTCGCCGCGCATCGTGTCTCCATCACCCCCTCGGGACCCCACGGTCGAGGCCTTCAAAACCGCCTCCGCAATCACCCACCCTAGCCAAGGAACCACAAGGACCTAATGAAGATTGGTGTTGTCGGCACGGGTTACGTCGGTCTCGTCGCCGCGGCCTGTTTCGCCGAGAATGGGAACAGCGTCATCGGCGTCGACATCGACGAAGCCAAGATCAACGCGCTCCTGGCCGGGCAGATCCCGATCTACGAGCCCGGACTCGCCGAGATCGTGGTCCAGAATGTCGCGGAAGGACGCCTTCGTTTCACCACCGACATCACCCTCGCGGTGAAGGAATGCGACGTGCTCTTCATCGCGGTGGGCACGCCCCAGGACGAGGACGGCTCCGCCGATCTCCAGTACGTGCTGAAGGTGGCCGAGCAGATCGCCGACGCCATGAACGGACCGAAGATCGTGGTCAACAAGTCCACGGTGCCGGTGGGCACCGCGGCCAAGGTGAAAGCCGCGATCGAGGCCCGCACCAAATATCCGGTGAGCGTGGTCTCGAACCCCGAGTTCCTGAAGGAGGGCGCCGCGGTCGACGACTTCCTCAAGCCCGACCGCGTGGTCATCGGCACCTCGGATCCGAAGGCCGAAGCGGTCATGCGGGAGATGTACGAGCCGTTCGTGCGCACGGGCAAGCCCATCCTGGCCATGGACAACGTCTCCGCCGAGCTGACCAAGTACGCGTCCAACGCCATGCTCGCCCTTCGTATCTCGTTCATGAACGAGGTCGCGAACCTGTGCGACTCCACCGGCGCCGACGTGGAGATGGTGCGCCGCGGCATGGCCACCGACTCGCGCATCGGCCCCGCCTTCCTCTTCCCCGGCCTCGGTTACGGCGGCTCCTGCTTCCCCAAGGACGTGAAGGCCATCGACCACACCAGCCGCGAGTACGGCTCGCCCATGGAGATCGTGGCCGCGGTCGAGCGCGTGAACGCGAAGCAGAAGACGATCATGCTGCCGCGCATGGAAAAGATGCTCGGCGGCTTCCCGGGCAGGAAGATCGCGGTGTGGGGCGTGGCCTTCAAGCCGCGCACCGACGATATCCGCGAGGCGCCCGCGCTCTTCATCATCGAAGGCCTCATCGCGAAGGGCGCCACCGTGTCGGCCTACGATCCCAAGGCCATGGATCACGCGAAGGGCTCGCTGCCCAAGGCGGTGCAGTGGGCGAAGAGCGGCTACGACGCGCTCGAGGGCGCCGACGCCCTCCTCCTCGCCACCGAATGGAACGAGTTCCGCGAGCCCGACTTCAACCGGATGAAGCGGCTCATGCGCCGTCCCCTCATCTTCGACGGCCGCAACATCTACAACCCGAAGACGGTCAAGGCTTTCGGCTTCGAGTACGTCGGCGTGGGTCGCCGCTAATTGAAGGTCGCGGTCACAGGGGGCGCCGGGTACATCGGCTCGCACGCGGTCGCCGAGCTTGTGAGCCTCGGCCATCAGGTCACGGTCATCGACGACTTCTCGGCCGGGCACGAGGCGGCGGTGCCGAAAGCGGCCCGGCTGGTCCGCGGGGACATCGGCGATCCGACCGCCATGACCGAAGCCCTCGCCGGCCAGGACGCGGTGATCCACTTCGCGGGGCTGCTCTCGGTCGCGGGTTCGATGAAGGATCCGCGTTCGTATTTCGAGACGAACTTCATCAAGGGCCTCGCCCTTCTGGATTCGGCCAAGGCCGCAGGGGTGAAGCGCTTCATCTTCAGCTCCACCTGCGCGACCTATGGGGTGCCTCAGGGCCCGCTCACCGAGGACCACGCCAAGGAACCCGTCAACCCCTACGGGGTGTCGAAGCGCGCCTTCGAGCAGGTGCTCGAGGCTTACGCGCGCATCGGCCAGGTCCGGGCCATCGCCCTTCGCTACTTCAACGCCGCGGGCGCCCGGCGCGACGGGTCGCTGGGCGAAGACCACACCCACGAAGAGCACCTCATTCCCCTGGCCCTGGACGCGGCCGCCTCTCGACGCGGACCGCTCACCGTCTACGGCGACGACTACGCGACTCCCGACGGCACCTGCCTGCGCGACTACATCCACGTCGACGACCTGGCCCGCGCGCACGCGCTCGCCCTCGAGGCGGTGGACCGTACGGAAGCGCCGTTCACGCCGATCAATCTGGGCACCGGTCGCGGCACATCCGTGCGCGACGTCATCCAGTCGGTCGAACGCGTGACCGGCACGCGGGTGCCCCACTCGGTCGGCCCGCGACGGGCGGGCGATCCCCCCGCCCTGGTGGCCGTGCCCGAAAGGTCGCGCACCGTCCTCGGTTTCGAGCCGGCCATCTCGTCCATCGACGAAATCGTCGAAACCGCGTGGAAATGGCGCAAGACTCATCCTCAGGGATACAGTAGCGGCCGATGAGACGATCGAACCCTCTTCCCGATCCCCTGCTGTCGGTCATCATCCCGGTCTTCAACGAGAAGAACACGGTCGAGGAGATCATCGACCGCGTGAACGCGGTGCCGGGCGTCCGCAAGGAAGTCATCATCGTGGACGATGCCTCCACTGACGGCTCGCGAGAGACTCTCGACCGGCTGGCCGGGCCGAAGGGCTTCCGGCTCTTTCACCAGGAGAAGAATCAGGGGAAAGGCGCGGCGGTCCGTCGCGGGATCAAGGAAGCCACGGGCGACGTCATCGTGGTCCAGGACGCGGACCTCGAATACTCGCCCGAGGAGTACCCCGACCTTCTCGACCTGATCATCAAGGGCAAGGCCGACGCGGTCTTCGGCTCGCGCTTCATCGGCCGGCACCGCTGCCATCTCTTCACCCACTACCTCGCGAACCTGTTCCTCAATCTGGTCACCAACGTCCTCTACAACACCACCATGACCGACATGGAGACGTGTTTCAAGGCCATCCGCGCGGACATTCTCAAGCCCATGCCGCTGCACTCGAACCGGTTCGGCATCGAGCCCGAGATCACGGCCAAGCTTTTCAAGGCGGGGGCGAGGGTCTACGAGGTTCCCATCACCTACGACGGCCGCGACTACGCCGAAGGCAAAAAGATCACGTGGAAGGACGGCTTCCCCGCGCTGTGGACGCTCATCAAATATCGATTTACGGATTAACCGAAGAAGAGAAATGAAAAAGGCACTCATCACCGGCATCACCGGCCAGGACGGCAGCTATCTCGCCGAACTCCTTCTCCAGAAGGGTTACGAAGTCCACGGCCTGGTGCGGCGCTCGAGCTCGTTCAATACCTGGCGCATCGATCACGTCCGCGACGATCTGCACCTGCACTACGGCGACCTCGTCGACACTTCCAGCCTGACCCGCGTCCTCGAACTCATCGGGCCGGATGAGATCTACAACCTGGCCGCGCAGAGCCATGTCAAGGTCTCCTTCGAGATGCCCGAGTACACCGGCAACACCACGGGCCTCGGCGTCCTGCGCCTGCTCGACGCGGTGCACGAGGCGGGCCTCAAGAAGGCTCGCGTCTACCAGGCCGGCAGTTCGGAGATGTACGGCAAGGTCGCGGAGACGCCCCAGAAGGAGACCACACCCTTCCATCCGCGCTCGCCCTATGGCGTCGCGAAGGTCTACGGCCACTGGATCGCGGTCAACTACCGGGAGGGTTACGGGATGCACGTCAGCAACGGCATCCTCTTCAACCACGAGTCCCCGCGGCGCGGCGAGAACTTCGTGACCCGCAAGATCACCCTCGGCATCGCCGCGATCAAGAAGGGCAAGGCCAAGGACCTGCACCTTGGGAACCTCGACGCCAAACGCGACTGGGGCTTCGCCGGCGACTACGTTGACGCCATGTGGCGCATGCTGCAGCAGGATCATCCCGACGACTACGTGGTGGCCACGGGCGAGACCTGGTCGGTCAAGGACTTCCTGCTCGAAGCGTTCTCGCACGCGGGCCTCGACTGGGAGAAGTACGTGGTCATCGACCCCCGCTTCTTCCGCCCCGCCGAAGTGGACCTCCTCCTCGGCGATCCAACCAAGGCCAAGACCAAACTCGGCTGGGGCCCCCAGGTGGACTTCAGATCTCTGGTCCGAATGATGGTCGACGCCGACATGGCACGGCCCTAGTTCCCACGACCCCAGCGCGTGGATGTGGAACCGTCATTGCCAGTCGGTGCACGGACTACGTCCGTGACTGTGGAGAGAAACCCCACGTCGTCATCGCGAGGAGCCGATCGAGATGCGAAGCGACGAAGCGATCTCACATGCTTGGTAGTGGCGGCCCTGTACATTGTTCCCAACGTCGTTGTCGGATGTGAGCGCCATTGTGGCCGCGGGGCCGGGCGCTGAGATGGGCTCGCGGCGCCGCGGAGCGCGTAAGGCCTTTGGAGTCGGTGACAAGTTTTCACCGACTCAGATGGCCGAGGTGGTCGTGTCGATTAGAATCCCGTTATGCAATCCGCGCACGGCGCGTTCCGCACCACGCTCGACCTCTTCAGCACAGGCGTCGAGTTGATGCGCCAGAACCTGCGGCGAGACCAACCCCAGGCGAGTGAGAGCGAAATCGACCGGCGGCTTGCAGAGTGGCTTCAGGAGCGCCCTGGAGCAGTGTCTGGTGACTCCCCGGGCCGGCTTGTGGACATCGACGCGCGAATTGGGTGACATCGCTCGAAGCCGCGCTGGTTGAGATCAACGCCACGCTCAACCGCCTTCACGTTTCGTTTGCGCTCGTCGGCGGTCTCGCGGTCTCGGTTCGGACGGAACCTCGGTTCACCCGGGACGCGGATCTGGCCGTCGCCCTCGGCACCGACAAGGAGGCCGAGGTCCTCATCCACGCGCTGCGAGCCCATGGCTTCCTCATCGCCGCGGTTGTTGAGCAGGAGGCGGTCGGACGACTCGCAACCGTGAGGCTCTCGCTGTCCACGGAGCCACGCGCGCCGGTTGTGGATCTGCTGTTCGCATCCTCGGGAATCGAGGCGGAGATCGTGGCGGAGGCTGAGCCGATTGAACTCCTGCCCAAACTCACGATGAGCGTGGCCCGTGTCGGCCATCTGATCGCCATGAAGGTTCTTTCACGCGACGATGCGCGGCGCCCGCAGGACCTCGTTGACCTCCGCGGTTTGCTTCGGGTGGCCGGCGACGACGAACTCGAGAGGGCGCGGCAGGCCCTCTCGCTGATTTCTGACCGTGGGTACCATCGGGGACGCGATCTCACTTCGGAAATGGACCGGCTGTTCACTCCATCTTCCTAAACGGAGGAGGATGAACTGCGGCGGCGGTTGGCGGGGTCCAAGATGAAGTGGCCAAGAATGCAGGGTACCCGTCGCCTCCGTCGGGTGGCACTGATCGCGGCACTGTCGCCTTTCCTCGGCGCAGCCTTCATCATCCTCGCCCAACCCCTTTGGGCCTTCTCTGCCCTCAGCCGGGTCCTCCCAGGGATGCTGTTCCGAGTCGACACCGATGCGGTGGAGGTGGCACTCTCCTTCGACGACGGCCCCGACGACATTCACACCGCGCGCGTTCTCGAAGTGCGGGCGCGACATCGCGCACCTGCGACGCTCTTCATGATTGGGGATCGCGCGGTCGGGCGCCAGAACATCGTGCACTCCGTGGGCGAAGCGGTGCACGAGATCGGCAAGGTGCGGGCGACCAACGAGCGATCTCTTGGCGATGTGATTCGACATCCTCGCCGAAAGCACGCAACGCGGGCTCCGGTTTGTTTCGATCGGAGAGTTGCTGAGGAGTGAGAAGGCGCCTCAATGAGGCGTCACTCGGCAAGAATCTTGCGGTCGCAATTCGTGACCTCAACTGGCGCGGATAGTGGGGGACGGGATTGCTTCGTCCCCCGAGGGGATGCTTCGCGCTGCGTCGGCACTGGGCTGCCGAGACTTCGGAATCGTTTGCCTCCCTACTCGACTCGATAATCGCGAACCTTACCGACGGAGTCCGGCGACTCTCGATTAACGCCTCGTCGCCAGCGACCCACCTCAGCGTCCGGCCCCGCTCCATCTTTGGCTCCAAGTACCGCCTTCGAAAGCCGCCTGAAGTGGGCCGTACTCGCACGGGTTTCGCAGCCGGGCCAGTCCGTTTCGCGACGGCCCGAAGCAACCCCGCCCTCCAACTACCGTCCCACGGGGCCGTCCGATCCCGGGCCGTGAGCATGGACCCGATCCGGCCCGGTCTCGGGCTAGGCTCGCCTCCTCTCCCATCGAATCCGAGGACCCGTCATGTCTGAATATCGAAGCGAGAGCCGACCGCCAGCCCCGCCACGCCTGCTCGACCGGTTGCGCGACGCCGTCCTCACAAGGCGATACAGCCCGCGCACCTCCGACGCCTACGTCTTCTGGGCGAAAAAGTTCATCCTCTTCCACGGTAAACGCCACCCGGACGTCATGGGGGAGCCGGAGATCAAGGCCTTCCTCGCCTATCTCGCGGTCTCCCGGAAGGTGGCGCCCTCCACACAGAACCAGGCTCTCGCGGCCCTGCTCTTTCTTTATCGTCATGTCCTGGACCGCGACCTGCCCAATCCCGCCGATCTGGTGCGGGCCAAGCGACGCATCCGCGTTCCCGCGGTGCTCTCGAAGGACGAGATCGCCAGGATCTTCAGCTACCTTCAAGGTCCGCCGCTGCTCGCGAGCATCCTGATGTACGGCTCGGGACTGCGGCTGCTCGAGTGCCTCAAGCTCCGCGTTTGTGACCTCGACTTCGACCGGGGCGAGATCCTGGTTCGACAAGGGAAGGGGAGCAAAGACCGCCGCACCCTCCTGCCCCAGCGAACCGTGGCCCTGCTTCAGCCCTACCTCGCGCGCCTGCGCGAAGAACACGAGCGCAACCGAGCAGCGGGCACGGCGGGCGTCTTCCTGCCTGAGGCCGTCGACCGGGCGCTTCCGGAAGCCGCAACCGAATGGGGCTGGCAGTGGCTCTTCCCCGCGTCGCGCTGTCACACACCCGTCGCGGGCCCGAAACGCCGCCACCATCTTCACGAGACCGTGGTGCAGCGCGCCTTTGCCCGGGCCGTGTTCAGAGCAGGCATCACCAAACACGCGACCTGCCACACTTTGAGGCACTCGTTCGCGACGCACCTTCTGGAGGCCTCCTACGACATCCGCACGATCCAGGAGCTCATGGGTCACAAGGATGTAGGCACGACCATGATCTACACTCACGTCCTGAACAAGGGAGGCAGGGGTGTCCAAAGCCCGCTCGACGCCGTCATCAAGGACCTCATCCGAGAACCTCCACAGCCTTTCCCGGATTAGGCCGCGAATCTATTCCGGGCGTCGAGTTCGTGTTCCGAGACACAACCGGCGCGGTACAAGCCACTTGCCAGGCAAATCCAACTCCAACCGTCGAACTAGACTGCAACCAATGCGGGCTAATCCGAAAATGACAGACCTGTCTAATCAGTGTTGAACACACATGAAGGTTGCGGCAAACGGACTTGATGGACGGCCGACCTCAGGCCCATCAAGTCTGTCGGCCGGCGGGAGGCGCGGTTTGTCGCCGAAGAGCAAGAAACTCGTCGCAATCGGCCACGGGGTTGCGGGATCGCCAGGAGACAAGTCTCAGAGACCCTATTCGGGTGGCGCGGTCGTCAACCCAGGCAGAGGCTCCAGTGCTTGTGCGCGGGTGGCGCGCTCAAAGCAGCGCTCGCCGCGCGTCACCGGTCGCTGCGCCAAGGGGATGAGGCCATTTGCATCGGCCTCTCAGAGACCTTGGGCCTTCGCAGCGTATCCCCATCAAGCTCCGCTGTCTTCGGCCTTGGCTTCCGGATCCACGAACGGAAGAAAAGGAGCATGATTGAAGGCATGAGGGTGTTGCTCAAAAGAGGCGTGGTGTCCAACAATGCACTGAAACCGACGAGGTCCGCCTCCCTTCCGCTGAGCGGCCCTCGCGGCTTAGTGCAGTGTTCTACGGGCCTGCAGCAGATAGCGTTTCGGGCATGAAGCTTCCAGCTGGTGGCGACGTCCTCATCGAAGAGCGGAAGTTGCTGGAGTACCTGCTCTCCAGATCCCACCCCGTCGGCCGCTTCAAGGCGAGGGTATTCGCGGCGCTGGGGCTTGAGAGCAAAAACATCGAAGCCTTCATTGTGGAGCTTCGACGCATCGCTATGGCCGGCGAAGTCTCCGAGGTGGTCGAGACGTCGTTCGGTAAGAAGTTCATCGTTCCCGGCGACTTGAAAGGCCCCTCGGGGGAGCTTCCTGTGCTGACCGTCTGGTTTCTAGCGCGTGGGCAGGAAAGGGCTAGACTCGTTACCGTTCGACCGAGGAAATCATGACCTTCGAATTGCTAGACACCGTGGTGCTGAGCCGGGACCTACCGGAGCACGGTCTCCGCGCCGGTGACGTGGGCGCAGTGGTTGAAGTGTACGCAGACACAGACTTCGAGATTGAGTTCGTACGCGCTTCTGGGGAGACGAAGGCCCTGGTTGCCCTCACCTCCAGAGACCTGCGCTCTGTTGCGGCGAACGACATGCTGGCGGTCCGGGCTTCTTAGAAGAGGCCGTAGAACAAAGCATTGGAACGGACGAGGTCCACGCATTTCGTCGTAGGCCCTCGCCGCTCAATGCAGTGTTATCTGGTCTGGAAGTGGCTCGAATTGCTACGATGAATCTCATCGAACTCGCCGACACTTTGCCGAATGGCTTTCACGATACCCAGGTCCAGTCGTTCGAAATGGACTATGTCGGTCGCATCCTTCGGTTTCGACTGGACGTATGGATCGGCGAAATGGAGGACGAGGCGAGAAGGGAACTCTATCGGTTGGCGGATCTGACGTTGCAAGAAGTCGCCTATCTCGTCATAGAACCGCCGGGCACTGGGGCGGCATGGCAGAAGGCCGGAGAGGTCCGCGTGGACGTGGGCCCAGGGCACCCAAGCAAGTCCTCATATCTAGTGCCCGAAGCGCCGCCAGGAACGCTTGCCTCATGGTTCTTCCTGGACGACCTAAATTGCTTTCTCTACTGCGCGGCGGCCACGGCTGAACTCCAATGGATTGGCGAAGAGCGTGTGCGGTAGGAGTAGGCACAATGACCGAGCCAGATAACAAGGCCTTGCACCAGACAAGGCGCGAAGGTGTGCCCGCTTCGCGGGCAGTCGTTGAGGGCGGCCCTTGCAGCTGAACCCGGGTGTTCGACGGGCATGGGCCAACCGACTTTTTTGACAGGCAAAGCGTCTAAGAGTTGTTTTTCTACTACGGAGATAGTGGTCGCGGCGTCCGAGGTCGGGCGCGGCTGCTACGGCGGGATCCTCGGGTCAACAAGCGACAGCCCACTAGTCGGCATTGGATCACCCGGGTCAGGCATCGAGGGTAAGAGGCGCACAATTCGGAATGTTGTGCACAATCACCGGCCTTCGAACAAGGCGTTGCACCTGACAAAGGCCCTGCCTTCCCCTGCAGCCTTTGCAGGTGAACGCCGGTGTTGGACGGGCTCACCAAGATCGGAGTTGGCGTGACTCGACTATTCCCAAACATCAACGACACCCGCCATCCGTCAATGGTGTTCGTGGACGGGGAGAACTTCGCGATTCGCTACCAAGCATTGCTGGCTGGCGCCCAACCTCTGAAGCACGTCACGCTCGAGCCCGACACATTCGTCTGGGCGAATGGATTCAATGGGGCATGCCTCGATGCGGGGGTGCGCCGGAAGCACTACTACACTGCGGTACAAGGCGATCAGGTAAAGATCGATGACATCACCGACAAGCTGAAGGACCTGGGAATAGAGGCACCGCGGGTCTTCAAGCGAACGAAGAACCGGGCGTCAAAGAGAGTTGATATTTCTCTCTCTACCGAGATGCTCATGCATGCCTCTCGAAAGAATTGCCAGACTGCGGTTCTTGTGGCGGGCGACGAGGACTACCTCCCGCTCGTGGAAGCGGTACAGGCTGAAGGGTGTCGCGTGCTTCTCTGGTTTGTGTCAAACGGCCTCAGTCCCGCCCTTCGCCGCGTCGCCGACCACTACGCTTGCCTCGATGAATACTTAACCAATCCAAATCTGGTGGGCGCATGGAGGTGAACAATCGCCGGCCGTCCAACAACGCGTTGCACCTGACAAGGTCCGCCGCATTTCGTTGGTCGGCCCTTGCAGGTGAACGCGAGTGTTCGACGGGCATTGGGGATGCGAGGCAACCGTGATCGGGCTACCCCTGCTGTTTTTGTTCGCGCTCGCTGATCACACCCGTGAGGCTCTGGCGGAGGTTGGCGAATGCATTCGTTGGATCGAGGCAAGCTTGCCAGCCACTGCGATCGAGGCCGGGCCCAAAGATGTGGTGGGCCACTGGAGCCACGGCACAGGGTTTGGCAGTAGCCATCTGTACCTCTTTCCGGATCTCACCTACATCTACGCCCAGTCCGCGGACGTCTTTCCGCTCACCATCTATGACAAGGGCCGCTGGCGCATTGAGGACCGGGCCGTTCTCCTAACCTCCGACGCTGATGTGAAGTGGGATCCGCGAACGGACCGTCGCTATCTGGCTCTTATCAACCAGGAGCGTGACCACACGCGGGTGGTGCTTGGCATTGATCAACGCTTGGAGGCCCTCAAGAAGATGCTCGCCGAGGAACCGGCCAGGTCTGGGTACTTGCACGCCGCATCGCTCCAATGGGAGGAGCCCATCTCGCTGCGTCAAGGCACCCGGATTCGGGCGCAGTTGATGAAGAGGGCATGGCGGCCTGCATTCTTCGAGTCCCAGGAATGACCGCGCCGTCGAACAAGGGCTTGCACCAGACAAGGCGCGAAGGAGCGGCCGCTGCGCGGCCGGTCGTTGAGGCGCGCCTTGCA
>JANMVV010000158.1:0-73417 GCA_031392925.1 Vicinamibacteria bacterium | reverse complement strand
CGGGCGTTCTCCGAGAGCAAGTCGCCGGAGCGCGATGGTCGTGCACGGCCTGCCACGTCCGGCAAAGCACCGTGCCGGCGCTCGTCCAGAACACGTTCGGTTCGAGCGGCCGCGACTGAGCCTTCGTCTCGAGATGAAGTCTGCTTGCCCTGATTATTGCCGCTTCCTCGGGCGCGCTCACCGTGGCCCGCCGGCGCATCCGCAACGACGGTCACGCCCAACTCCCCGCGGCTGGCATCGTCCTCTTGGGGCGCTCCTCGTCGGCAGTCGGCAAGACTCTGCTTATCGAGGGTGAGTCGACGCCCCGAGTCATTGTTGGAGTGACTGGTCCGGTCAGCGTCATGGACACCGATGCGGTCTCCCCTCAACCACAGATTTACTTCCCTTTTGGCTCGGCCCATCGCCCGGATGCAGTCGAACCAGTCGTCGATGTGGTTGTTCGATTGGATAGGGAAGTGGGCGAAACCGAGCCGCTGCGTCAAGCGTTGCGATCCCTTGGCTCTGATTTGCGCGTCCTCTCCGTGTCGTCGCTTCACGACATGACGGTCAAGGCCACTGGCGGCGCCAGAGCCCAAGCGATTCTGCTCTTGGTGTATGCGCTCTTGAGCGGCGGTGTGGCGTTACTTGGAGTATTGAACGTCGTTGCCTTCGTAGCCAGAACCCGACAATGCGAGATCGGCGTTCGTCTTGCGCTAGGCGCGCGCGCCGTGGACGTTGCGCTCCTGGTCGCGAAACACGGAGCCGTTGCGAGTACCGCGGGCGTCATGGCGGGACTGTTGTTGACGCCAGGGGCACACAAAGTACTGGCCGCGATGGCGGTCGGCGTTGGGCCGCTCGACATGAGTCTGTTGTGGACGGTCGCCATCGTCGGGATTCTCGCGGGCGCGTGCGCCTCCTTCGTCCCGGCAATCCGTGCGGCGCGACAGAATCCCGTCACTATCCTCCGTCGCGAGTAAGGACAAAGGGGGCTCCGTGTCCCCTCGCACCTCTCCGAGGATCAGATCGTGCAGGCGCACTTCGGCACTCGTCGGCAATAACCCAGGGAGCGATGTCTTCCCTAGGAAACCGTGCGCGATTCTCAATCCAGTAGCACCAAAGCGGTTCTACGCGCGCCGGAGTCCCATGAGCATCTGCACCACTCGTGTGAGCTTGTGCTTCGCGCGTGTTGCATCCGCCATCGTCACGTGGCCTGGATGGCCGCCGACTCGATCATGTCCGCCTTGACCTCGGAGGACATCGCGAGTGCGAACGTTCACTTCGGTGTGGAGCTTGCTGGCGATGCTGTCGCCCATGAGCGTGATCAGCATCTGTCCGTCTTCCTGCAGCTTGAACCCGCCCGGCCGCTCGGTCATCTGGCTCACCGAGAAGCCGATCTTCTCGCCGCGATAGTAGATGCCGCTCCAGCGCGCGCGCTCGCCGTAGGCCGCGAGCTCGGAGGTGAGGGCGAGGGCGGTCTGTTCGGTGGCCTTGCGGACCACGAGGACCATGGCGCCGGTCCAGGCGATGAGAGTGATCAGGGTCAGGGGCGCCTGTAGGCCCTTGGGAAGGGACGGCCACCGGGTGAGGAGTCGCTCGATCAAGGCTTGTGATTGTACGATCCTTCGCGTGGCGGACCTCAAGCGATACGACCTTCGAACTCGCGGGCTCACGCCCGATGAGCAGATGGACGTGGCCGCGCGCCTGCAGCAGGGCGCGCTCGTCATCTATCCGACCGACACCCTCTATGCGATTGGGTGCCGCGCGCTGGATGGAGCGGCCGTGGCCCGGCTTCGTGAGGCGAAGGGGCGGGAGGCGGGCAAAGCGCTGCCGGTGATCGTCGCGGATGTCGCGCAGGCGCGATCCCTCGCGGCGCGCTGGCCGGAGGACGCGCAGCGTCTCGCCGATGCCTTCTGGCCGGGGCCGCTGACCCTTGTCCTGCCCGCGGTGGGTACCTTGCCAAGGGAACTGCTCGCCGGCGCGCGCACCATCGCGGTCCGGGTTCCGGCCTCGGACACGGCGCGCGGATTGGCGCGACAGGCCGGCCCGCTCGTCTCGACGTCGGCGAACCTTGCGGGGGAGGAGCCGTGCGTGACCGTCGATCTCGCCGCGGCGGCGTTTCCCAGGGCGATACTGGCGCTTGACGAGGGCCCGCTGGACGGCGAGCCGTCGACCATCGTGGACTTCTCCGGGTCGGCCGGTGGCTTCTCCATCCTGCGCGCCGGCCGGATCAAGGGTCAGGCTATCGAGCGACTATTAGGGAGTCTGGCTTCGCCCCGTTCCTGATCGGCGTCCGATTGGCGCGATCGTGCGCTGAAGCCAGGGGAGGTTCCTGCCGCCCAAAGGTGCTTCGAGGGATACGGCCGAGGGTGTAGCCTTTGGCCGACCCATTGAGCACCAAGACAAGAACTGAACGGCACGAACGTGCCCTGATCTGCGGCACCTATCGGACCAGCCGCGAACGCGAGGCCGCCGCCGTCTCCCTCGAGGAGATGACCCTGCTGGCGAAGAGCGCGCGCGCCAGGATCGTGGAGGTGATTTCGCAGGAGCGAAAGCGTCCCGACTCCGCCACGTACTTCGGCAGCGGCAAGGTCGACGAGCTCAAGGAGCTGGTGTCGGAGAAGGCCATCACCATCGTGATGGTCGATGCCGAACTCTCCCCGGTGCAGGCGCGAAATCTCGAGGCGAAACTCGAGGTCAAGGTGCTCGATCGAACCGAACTGATTCTTGACATCTTCGCCCAGCGCGCCCGGTCCCGCGAGGGCCGGCTCCAGGTCGAGCTCGCTCAGCTTCAGTACCTGATGCCCCGGCTCACCGGGAAGGGCGTTTCCCTCTCGCGCCTGGGCGGCGGCATCGGCACCAGGGGTCCGGGTGAAACGAAACTCGAAACCGACCGGCGTCGCATCCGCACCCGCGTTTCGGTGCTCAAGGAGTCGATCGAGCACGTCCGGCGCGAGCGGGGGACAAGGCGCGAAGGCCGCCGCCGTCGCGCCGAGCCCGTGGTTTCGCTCGTGGGCTACACCAACGCGGGGAAGTCCAGCCTCTTCCGGGCGCTCACCGGCGAAGAGAAAGTCGAAATCTCCGATCGCCTGTTCATGACCCTCGATCCTCTGATGCGCGGCGTGCGCATCGGCGAACGCGAGAACATCGTCCTCGTCGACACCGTCGGTTTCATCCGCCACCTGCCGCATGGCCTCGTCGCCGCCTTCCGCGCCACCCTCGAAGAAGTGGTTGAAGCGGACCTCGTGATTCACGTGGTCGATGGGACCGATCCCGAGATGGCGGAGAAGGAGAAGGCGGTCCGGGAAGTGCTGGAAGAGATCGGCGCGGAAGAATCGCCCAATCGGCTGGTCGTCATCAACAAGATCGATGGCGCGGACGACGCGGCCCGCCTGGCCCTCCGGTCGGAGCGGCCCGACGCGGTGCCGCTTTCCGCCCTGACCGGCGAGGGCCTCGATGTCCTGAAACGACGCATCGCGGAGATGCTGGACATGCTGCCGCGGCCGGTGACCCTGCGCATCGATCCTCAGGACGAACGGCGGATCGCGAACGTCTATCGCCATGCCAAAGTCCTCTCCCAGACGCGCGACGAGTTCGGCCAGGTCGTCCTGCAGGCCGAGGCCTCGACCCGGGCCCTCCTCGCCATCGCATGAAGACGACCCGACGCGTGGCCAGCGCGCTGGGCGTGGCTGGGATCCTCGCCCTTTTTCTTTCCGCCTGTGGCGCGAGAGTGGCCACCCCCCAGGTCGACGACTCCGACTACGTCTTTCCGGAAATCAAGCGCGGCGAGATGCCCTCGCGCGACGAGAAGGCCCTCCATCGAGCGTGGGACGACATTCTCGCCGGCCAGACCGCGCGGGCCGAGCAGACGGTCAGCAAGCTCGCTTCGGGCCGTCCGGACCTGGCGCCCGCCCGGATCGTTCTCGGGTTTGCCGCCCTCCGGGCAAACCGGCTCAAGGACTCTGAGGCGATCTTCACTTCGGTTCTGACCGCGGAGCGAAACGACGTGGCCGCCCTCGTCGGTCTCGCCTCGGTGAAGCGGAAGCAAGGCCTTCTCGACCAGGCCCTTCCTCTATATGTGAAAGCGGAGCGGCTTCGGCCGAAGGATGCGGCCCTCAGTCGGCGCGCGAGCGAGGTGAAGCTCGCGGTGGCCGAGGCGGCGATCGGCCAGGCGGGGGCCCTTTCGGCCGAGGGGAAGAAGGCGGAGGCCATCGTTATGCTGCAAAGGGCGATCGAAGTGGCCCCCGAATTGTCCCCGGTCCGCCTCGAACTCGCGGATCTCCTCGTGGAGTCGGGACGCCGCACCGAAGCCCTTTCCGTCCTGGCCGCCGCGCAGGATGCCGACCGAAACATCGCCATCCGGATCGCCTCCATCCGTTTCGAAGACGGAGATCTCGACGGAGCCGAGATGGCGCTCAAGCGCGGTCTCAAAGACCTGGCCGAGGATACGGAGGGAGCCGCTCTGCTTGCCCGCATCAAGGACCGGCGCGCCTCACTGGCTCTGCCCGAGCCGCTGCGCGCGATCGGCGAGGCGCCTCGCATCACCCGGGCTGAACTCGCGGCGCTGGTGGTGGAGAAAGTGGAGATTCTCAAGTCCAGGAAACCCGAGAACAAAGGCGAAGTGGCGTCCGATCTCTCGAAAACCTGGGCCCGTCCCCAGGTCTTGCGTGCCCTTGAACTCGGGCTGATGGACGTTTACCCGAATCACACCTTCCAGCCCTCCGGCGTGGTTCGCCGCGGCGAGTTGGCGGTGGTGGCGGCGCGCGTCCTCGATCTCGTGGGGTGGGGGAGATCGAACGGAGCGGCTCCCAGGGATATGTCGCCTTCCCATCTTCAATACAGCTCGGTGGTGAGAGTGGTGGGCGCTGGAGTCATGCAGAATGCCCCATCGGGCGCCTTCGAACCGTGGCGCATCGTCACTGGCGCGGAGGCGAAGGCGGTGGTCGATTCACTCACGAGGCTGTCCGCGCAGCGCTAGTTTCTTCCCGCGTTGTCTTGACTTCGCGTCCTCCTCCGGTAAACTCCGCAGTCCTTGTTCCATCAGGAGTGATCGAAGTTTGCCAACCGTCAGCCAATTGATTCGAAGTGGCCGCACCAAGCTCAAGTCGAAGACTGCGAGCCCCGCGCTCCAGGAGTCGCCCCAGAAGCGCGGTGTGTGCGTGCGCGTCTTCACGACCACGCCGAAGAAGCCGAACTCGGCGCTTCGCAAGGTTGCGCGTGTTCGCCTGACCAACGGCATCGAAGTCACGGCTTACATTCCCGGCGTTGGCCACAATCTTCAGGAGCACTCGCTGGTCCTGATCCGTGGCGGCCGAGTCAAGGACCTGCCGGGCGTGCGTTATCACATCGTGCGCGGTTCGCTCGACGCCACCGGTGTCGCGGGCCGTAAGCGAAGCCGCAGCAAATACGGCGCGAAACGGCCCAAGGCCGCCTAGTTCGCTCCCGGGCACCTCTCCCTTTCCGGGGAATTGTGTCTGCAACAGTTTAGTTTTTAAGAGTTTTCGCGTAAGATCGCCGTCCCTTCGAGGTCAACCGAATCGTGAATCGGGTGCAAATCCGAGATCTCGAAGACAAAAGTAAATCAAGAGAAGCCTGGGAAATCCCGCCACAGAAGCTCTGAAGCAGCCCCCAAAGCTGATTCAGCGATTGGGCGAAAGATCCTTGAGCCACGCTCGATGCAGCGGATCGCATCAGGGTCGAAAGCAGTCAACGAACCCTGATTCTGGTCGTGCCGCGTCGAAACCCCTGGGGGTGTCCCCCGAGGGAGTGCTCCAAGGGTCTTTGCAAACCTAAGTTCTTGCAGGTTTTCGAAAGACCGTCAACTCAAGTTTTCCGTAGAAGTCTGGAGCGCTAAAGCAAATGCCACGTCGCGGCACCGTACCGAAGCGGGATGTTCTCCCCGATCCTCTCTACAACTCGACCCTGGTCACGAAGTTCGTGAACTGCCTGATGAGCGATGGCAAGAAGTCCACCGCCCAGCAGATCATGTACGGCGCGCTCAAGGCCATCCATGAGAAGACCCAGGACGATCCGCTCAAGCTCTTCAAGAAGGCGGTCGAGAACGTGAAGCCGACGCTCGAGGTAAAGAGCCGTCGCGTGGGCGGTTCGAACTACCAGGTTCCGATCGAAGTGAACCCCAACCGCCGCAACTCCCTGGGCATCCGCTGGATCATCAGCTACGCGCGCCTCCGCTCGGAGCGCGGCATGATCAACAAGCTTTCAAACGAACTGCTGGACGCGTCGAACCTTCGTGGCGGGGCCATGAAGAAGAAGGACGACGTTCACAAGATGGCCGAGGCCAACAAGGCCTTCGCCCACTACCGCTGGTAATTGGTTCCCCCCTTAAGGACGCCTGAGAAACAATCGTGGCTGCTCGTTCTACCTCTCTCGAAAAGACCCGCAACATCGGGATTGCCGCGCATATCGACGCGGGCAAGACCACGACGACCGAGCGGATTCTTTTCTACACCGGTGTCAACTACAAGATCGGTGAAGTCCACGACGGCACCGCCACCATGGACTGGATGGAGCAGGAGCAGGAGCGTGGCATCACCATCACCTCCGCCGCGACCACGTGCTTCTGGAAAGACCACCGGATCAACATCATCGACACTCCGGGCCACGTCGACTTCACCGCTGAGGTCGAGCGTTCGCTCCGGGTTTTGGACGGCGCGGTCGCGGTCTTCGACGCGGTCTCCGGCGTGCAGCCCCAGTCCGAGACGGTGTGGCGCCAGGCCGACAAGTACAACGTCCCCCGCATCGCCTTCATCAACAAGATGGACCGCGTGGGCGCCGATTTCCAGCACTGCATCGACATGATGATCGATCGCCTCTCGGCCAAGACCCCGGTGGCGATCCAGCTTCCCATCGGCGCCGAGGACAAGTTCATCGGCGTGATCGACCTCGTCGAGATGAAGGCGTACCGGTACGAAGACGAGACCATGGGCGCCGAGTACAAGACGGAAGAGGTCCCCGCCGACATGCTCGAAGAGGCCAAGCTCTCCCGCGACCACCTCATCGAGACGGTCTCGGAGGTCGACGATCACCTCACCGACAAGTTCCTCAAGGGTGAAGAGATCACCACCGCCGAGCTGAAGGCCGGCATCCGCCGGGCCACCATCGCGCTCAAGCTCTTCCCGGTGGTCTGCGGCACCGCGTTCAAGAACAAGGGCGTGCAGCCCATGCTCGACGCGGTCATCGCCTACCTGCCCTCGCCCCTCGACATCCCGCCGACCGTCGCCATCGATCCGGACACGCGGCAGCCGGTCGAGCGTCCCTGCGATGACAGCGCGCCCTTCTCTGGCCTCGTTTTCAAGATCATGACCGATCCCTTCGTCGGCCAGCTCGCGTTCATCCGCGTGTACTCCGGCCAGATGAAGGCGGGAGACACCCTCCTGAACGCCACCAAGGGCACGCGCGAGCGCATCGGCCGCCTGGTCAAGATGCACGCGAACAAGCGCGAAGAGATCAAGGAGATCTACGCGGGCGATATCGCGGCCGCGATCGGCCTCAAGAACGTGTCCACCGGGGACACCATCTGCGACGGCGACAAGCCTGTCCTTCTGGAAGCCATCGTGTTCCCGGCTCCCGTCATCTCCCTGGCCGTCGAGCCCAAGACCAAGACCGACCAGGAAAAGATGGGCGTCGGTCTGGGCAAGCTCATGCAGGAAGATCCGACCTTCAAGGTCGAGAGCGATCCCGAGACCAACCAGACCAAGATCTCCGGCATGGGCGAACTCCATCTTGAGATCATCGTGGACCGGTTGAAACGCGAGTTCGGCGTGGAAGCGAACGTGGGCAAGCCCCAGGTCGCCTACCGCGAGACCATCCGCAAGAAGGCGCTGGCCGAAGGCAAGTGGATCAAGCAGAGCGGCGGCAAGGGCCAGTATGGACATTGCAAGATCGAATGCGCGCCGAATCCCGGCCTGGGCTTCGTGTTCGAGAACGACCTGACCGGCGGATCGATTCCCAAGGAATTCATCAAGCCCATCGAGATGGGGGTCAAGGAAGCGCTCGAACGCGGCGTCCTGGCCGGCTTTCCCATGGTGGACGTCCATGTTCGGCTCTACGACGGCAGCTACCACGACGTCGACTCCAGTGAAATGGCGTTCAAGCTGGCGGGCTCGCTCGCCATTCAAAATGGCGCGCGCAAGGCCGATCCCGTCATTCTCGAGCCCATTATGAAGGTCGAAGTGGTCACCCCCGACGAGTACACCGGGGTTGTCTCCGGAGACCTGTCGTCCCGCCGCGGTCAGCTCCAGGGCCAGACCTCGCGCGGCGGCACCAACCTCATCAACGCGCTGGTTCCTCTTTCCAACATGTTCGGTTATTCCACGGACCTGCGGTCGCGCACGCAGGGACGCGCGACCTACACGATGCACTTCGAGAAGTACGAAGAAGCGCCCCGGAACGTCGCCGAAGAAGTCATCGCCAAGTCGTCCGGCAAGGCGCAGCGCACCACGTAAGTCCTCAAAGAACTTTTAACTTTCAGCAAAGCAACCAGATAGATCCTCAGGAGCAAAAGCCATGGCTAAGGAAAAATTTGATCGCAGCAAGCCGCACGTCAACATCGGGACGATCGGCCACGTCGATCACGGCAAGACCAGCTTGACCGCAGCGATTACCAAGGTTCTGGCCGGCCAGAACCCCAAGAACTCGTTCAAGGCTTACGACCAGATCGACAACGCCCCCGAAGAGCGGGAGCGCGGGGTCACCATCAACGCGTCGCACGTCGAGTACGAGACGCAGAACCGTCACTACGCGCACGTCGACTGCCCGGGTCACGCCGACTACATCAAGAACATGATCACGGGAGCCGCCCAGATGGACGGCGCCATCCTCGTGGTCTCCGCCGCCGACGGCCCCATGCCCCAGACCAAGGAGCACATCCTGCTCGCCCGTCAGGTCGGCGTGCCCTCGATCGTGGTCTTCCTGAACAAGTGCGACCTCGTCGACGACCCCGAGCTTCTCGACCTCGTCGAGCTCGAGGTTCGCGAGCTCCTCAAGCACTACGGTTTCCCCGGCGACGAAATTCCGGTGATCCGTGGCTCCGCGGTGAAGGCGCTCGACGGCGACGGCAAGGACGCGGGTGCGGAGCCCATCCTCAAGCTGATGGCCGAGGTCGATCGCTACATTCCGATGCCGACGCGCGAGATCGACAAGCCCTTCCTGATGCCGATCGAAGACATCTTCACCATCTCCGGCCGCGGCACCGTCGCCACCGGTCGCGTGGAGCGCGGCAAGGTGAAGGTGGGCGAGGAAGTCGATCTCGTCGGCCTGCGCCCCACCGAGAAGAAGGTCGTCACCGGCATCGAAATGTTCAAGAAGCTCCTCGATGAAGGCACCGCCGGTGACAACGTCGGCGTGCTCCTCCGCGGCACGGAGCGCAAGGACATCGAGCGCGGCATGGTCCTGGCCAAGCCGGGCAGCATCAAGCCCTTCATCAAGTTCAAGGGCGAGGTCTACATTCTCACCAAGGAAGAGGGCGGCCGTCATACGCCTTTCTTCACCGGCTACCGCCCGCAGTTCTACTTCCGCACCACCGACGTCACCGGCGTCGCCACCCTGCCCACGGGTGTGGAGATGGTCATGCCGGGCGACAACACCCAGGTTGAAGTGACCCTCAACAACCCGATCGCCATGGAAAAGGGCCTTCGGTTCGCCATCCGCGAGGGCGGCCGCACCGTGGGTTCCGGCACCGTGTCGGACATCATCGAGTAGTCACCGCTGCCACACCGTCGATTAAAGAAGCGAGTCCACCAAAGCCATGATGCTCAACGAGAAGATCCGGATCCGGTTGCGCGCGTTCGATTACCGCGTCCTGGATCAGTCCACGTCCGAGATCGTCGACACCGCGAAGAGGACCGGCGCGCGGGTGGCCGGCCCCATCCCGCTCCCGACCATCAAGAACCGCTGGACCGTCCTGCGCTCGCCTCACGTCGACAAGAAGAGTCGCGAACAGTTTGAGATTCGCACCCACAAGCGAATCATCGACATCTGCGAGCCCACCCCTCAAACGGTGGACGCGTTGATGAAGCTCGATCTACCGGCCGGCGTCGATGTCGAGATCAAGGCTTTCGGCAAGGAGCACGCTCGCGCGTAGGCGCGCAGGAATCACCAATGCCAGTTCAGGGAATCATCGCAAGAAAAGTCGGCATGACCCAGGTCTATGGGAAGGACGGCAGAGCTATTCCTGCCACCGTCCTCACCGCGGGTCCCTGCGTCGTCGTCGAGCGTAAAACCACCGCGAAACACGGCTACTCGGCGGTCCAGGTCGGCTTTGTCGAAGACAAGCGAGTGAAGCACACCACCAAGCCCATGCAGGGTCACTTCAAGAAGGCGGGCATCCCGCCGACGCGCATGATCCGCGAGTTCCGCGTTCCCGACTCCGAGGCGATCAGCCCGGGCGACAAGGTGAACGTTTCCCTCTTCGGTCCGGGGGACATGGTGAGCGTCACCGGGACCAGCAAGGGCAAGGGCTTCGCCGGCGTGGTCAAGCGTCACCACTTCCGTGGCGGCGACGGGACCCACGGCTCCATGCACCACCGGGCTCCCGGCGGGATCGGCGCCTCGGCCTTCCCCTCGCGCGTCATCAAGGGCCTGCGAGCGGCCGGTCACATGGGCGACGAACAAGTCACCACCAAGAACATCCAGGTGGTCGAGATCGACGCCGAGAACAATATCCTGGTCGTGAAGGGCGCGGTGCCCGGGTCCATTTCCTCCTACGTCATCGTCAACAAGGCCGGCACGCGCCGGACCGGAAAGTAAGGGGACGAAAATGGCTGAATCCCCCAAGAGCAAAACGGTGAAGACCGCCCCCAAGGCGAAGGCGGAAAAGCCGGCCAAGAAGGCGGCGGCGGCGCCCAAAGCCAAGGCCCCTGCTGCTGCGAAGGCGGCGAAGCCCGCTCCCGCGAAGGCGGCCAGGGCCGAGAAGCCCTCCAGGGTCGCGAAGGTCAAGGCCGAGCCCAAGGCGAAGCTCGAGACCAAGGCGGCCGACGGCTCGCTCATCGTCACGGGTGCGGGCGGCAAGGCTTCCGGACAGGTGAAGCTCGCTCCCTCCGTGTTCGAACTGCGTCCGAACGATCACCTCCTCTATGAGGCGGTCAAGCTCTATCGCGCCGGCGGGCGCGCGGGCACCCACAAGACCAAGAGCCGCGGCGACGTGTCCGGCTCCGGCAAAAAGCCCTGGAAGCAGAAGGGCACCGGTCAGGCGCGGGTCGGCGACAAGCGCACGCCCCTGTGGCGTCACGGCGGCACGGTCTTCGGACCCACCCCCCGCGACTACTCCTACTCCATGCCGAAGAAGGCCCTCACCGCCGCTCTTCGGCAGGCCCTTTCGACCAAGAACCGCACCGGTTCGCTCCGGATCGTCGACTCCCTCCGCGCCGACGAGCCTAAGACCAAGGTCTTGAAGGCCGCGATCGACGCCATGAACTTCGACGGCAAGACGATCTACGTAGAGAGCGAGCCGTCCGACGCCCTCCTCCTCTCGAGCCGCAACATCCCGGGCTTCCGGGTGATCGAGACATCGCACCTGACCGTTTACGACATCCTCAACTGCAAGACGCTCGCGGTCACCACCGCGGCCCTCTCGCGACTTGAAGAGAGACTCGCCCGATGAACACCATTTTTGAAGTCATCCGTCGCCCGCTCGTGACGGAGAAGACCACCCTCCAGAAGGAGACCATCCGCACTCTCGTCTTCGAGGTGCATCGCGATGCCACCAAGCCCGAGATCAAGAAGGCGGTGGAGAAGCTGTTCAGCGTGAAGGTCGAGCAGGTCCGCGTGGCGAACATGCCCGGCAAGCTTCGCCGCCAGGGTCGCTACCAGGGTCACCGTCCCGACTGGAAGAAGGCCTACGTCCTCCTCAAAGAGGGCGAGAAGATGATCGAGTTCCATGAAGCCGTCTAAGAATGCGGTCTAACTAAGAAACCACAATGGCTCTCAAGACCTACGCTGCTACAACCCCAAGCCGCCGCTTCATGGTGACTCCGTCGTTCGACGAGATCACGAAGACGCGGCCCGAAAAGGCGCTCACCGAGCCCCTCAAGAAGTCGGGCGGCCGCGACTCGCGCGGTCGTCTCACCATCCGGTTCAGAGGGGGCGGCCACAAGCGTCGCTACCGCGTCATCGACTTCAAACGCAACAAGGATGGCATCACTGCGAAGGTCGCGGCCATTGAGTACGATCCGAACCGCTCGGCCCGGCTGGCCCTCCTCCACTACACGGACGGCGAGAAGCGTTACATCCTGTGTCCCGACGGTCTCGTGGTGGGGAAGACGGTCATTTCCGGAGAGGGCGCAGACATCCTCCCCGGGAATTCGATGCCCATCCAGCAGATCCCCGCGGGCACGATCATCCACAACATCGAACTCCGCCCCGGCAAGGGCGCGCAGATGGTCAGGAGCGCGGGCGTCGGCGCCCAGCTTGTGGCCAAAGAGGGCGACTACTCGCAGATCAAGCTGCCGTCGGGCGAGATCCGCAGGGTCCATGTCCTGTGCAAGGCCACCATCGGCCAGGTGGGCAACTCCGAGCACAAGAACGTGAAGCACGGCAAGGCCGGCCGCAAGCGGTGGCTGGGCAAGAAGCCGCACAACCGAGGCGTTTCCATGAACCCCGTCGACCATCCTCATGGTGGTGGCGAGGGCCGGACCTCCGGCGGCCGCCATCCGGTGACGCCGTGGGGCAAGCCCACCAAGGGTTACAAGACGCGCCGCAACAAGCGCACGCAATCCATGATCGTGAAGAGGCGGAAGTAGGACTTAATGGCTAGATCAACTTCAAAGGGCCCGTTCATCGACGGCCATCTGCTCAAGAAGGTCGAAGAGCAGAACAAGTCGATGGAAAAGAAGGTCATCAAGACCTGGTCGCGCCGGTCGACCATCTTCCCCGAGATGGTGGGCAACACCATCGCGGTGCACAACGGGCGCAAGTTCGTCCCGGTGTACGTCTCCGAGAGCATGGTCGGGCACAAGCTCGGCGAGTTCTCGCCCACCCGCACGTTCAAGAGCCACTCCAGCAAGGTCGAGAAGGTGGCGAAGACCGCGGCCGCGGCCGCACCTGGCGCCGTGGCGGGAAAGGCCTAACCGCTCATGCTCGAAGTCAAGGCTGAAGCCAAGTACATCCGCACCTCGGCCCAGAAGACGGGGCTCGTGCTCGCGACCATTCGCGGAAAGTCCGTGAGCGACGCCATCGCGGTGCTCCAGTTCTCCGAGAAGAAGGTCGCGAAGAGCGTCGAGAAGGTGCTCCGTTCCGCCATCGCCAATGCCACCCAGGAAGCGGAGCGCGTTCAGCAGCGCCGCCTCGATGAGGAAGACCTCGTGGTCTCGCAGGCGTACGCGAACCAGGGCCCGTCCTTCAAGCGCGTTCGTCCCGCTCCCATGGGCCGCGCGTATCAAACGATCAAGCGCACCACGCACATCGTGGTTCATCTGGCGGAAAAGGAATAACCGACCATGGGTCAAAAAGTCCACCCTACGGGCCTGCGGCTCGGATACAACAAGCCCTGGCGCAGCCGCTGGTTCGCGGCGGCCGACTACGCCAAGCTCCTCCACGAGGATCTCAAGCTCAAGAAGGATCTGAAGGCCCGCTTCCAGCACGCGGGGGTCGCCAAGATCGAGATCGAGCGCGCCACCAACAAGCTGAAGGTCGGCATCTTCACTTCGCGCCCCGGCATCATCATCGGCAAGAAGGGTCAGGAAGTCGAGAAGCTCAAGCAGGAGCTCCAGAAGAGCACCGGCAAGGAGGTCTTCATCAACATCCAGGAGATCCTCAAGCCCGAGCTCGACGCTCAGCTCGTGTCGGAGTCGGTCTCCGGCCAGCTCGAGAAGCGCATCGCTTTCCGCCGCGCCATGCGTAAGGCGGTCGAATCCGCTCTCCGCTTCGGCGCCAAGGGCATCAAGATCCGCGTCTCCGGTCGCCTGAACGGCGCGGAGATCGCGCGCTCCGAGTGGTACCTGCACGGCCAGCTGCCGTTGCACACCATCCGCGCCGACATCGACTACGGCTTCTCCGAAGCGAAGACCACCTACGGCCGCATCGGTGTGAAGTGCTGGATCTACAACGGCGAATCCGAGCCGGTTTCGGCGCGCAGCCGCAACCTGGCCCAGGCCGGCTCGACCCTCGGGGCGGGAGTCTAGAACCATGCTGATGCCCAAGAAGGTCAAGTACCGCAAGCAGCAGCGCGGAAAGCGGGCCGGCAAGGCCTGGTCGGGGAGCACGGTGTCGTTCGGCGATTACGGCCTCAAGTCCACGGAAGTGGCGTGGGTGACCGACCGTCAGATCGAAGCCGCGCGCATCGCCATCTCGCGTCACGTCAAGCGCGAGGGCCGGATGTGGATCCGCATCTTCCCGGACAAGCCGGTCACCAAGAAGCCGCAGGAAACTCGAATGGGCAAGGGCAAAGGCGCTCCTGATCATTGGGTCGCCGTGGTCAAGCCCGGACGCGTCCTCTACGAGATGGAAGGCGTGACCGAGGAGATGGCGAAAGAGGCGTTCCGTCTCGCCTCCCACAAGCTGAACGTGAAGACGAAGTTCGTCCGCCGGTTCGAGATGGAAGTGACGAGGTAATTCTGCGGTGAAAATCGAGAAACTCAGAGAAATGGCCCCCGAGGCCTTGACCACCCTGGAGAAGGAGCAGCGCGAGCGGATCTTCAAGCTGCGCTTCCAGCACTCGATGGGGCAGCTGGAAAGCTCCGCCAGCAAGCGCACCAGCAAGCGCGACCTCGCCAGGACGCTGACCATCGCGTCCGAGAAGAAGCGCGCCGCCAAGGCGTAGGAATTAAGGAAACGTCATGACAGCCCCTCAGACCCAATCGACAGTTGAGCAGACAGCCCCGGCCGAAAAGGCGCGGCGCCAGAACACCAAGGTGGGCGTGGTCATCTCCGACAAGATGGAGAAGACCCGCACCGTCGCGGTCCAGCGGTCCGTCCGCCACCCCTTCTACAAGAAGATCATCCGCCGCACCTCCACCTTCCACGCCCACGACGAAAAGAACGTCTCGAAGGCGGGGGACACGGTGAAGATCGTCGAAACGCGTCCGCTCTCGAAGCTCAAGCGGTGGCGCCTGGTCGAAGTCCTGAACAAGGCGAAGGTCACGGAGTAAGCCATGATTCAAATGAGAACGGTTCTCGACGTCGCCGACAACTCGGGGGCGCGAAAGATCTCGTGCATCCTGCCCGTCGGCAATTCCACCGGCCGCTACGCCGGCCTCGGTGACATCATCACCGCCAACGTCAAGGAGTCGACGCCCGAAGCCCCCGAGAACGTCAAGAAGGGCAAGGTCGTGAAGGCCGTGATCGTTCGCGTGAAGAAGGAGCAGCGCCGCAAGGACGGCTCCTATATCCGCTTCGACCGCAACGCCGCGGTTCTTATCAAGGAAGACAACGAGCCGGTGGGCACGCGCGTCTTCGGGCCGGTGGCCCGCGAGCTGCGCGACCGCAAGTTCATGAAGATCGTCTCCCTCGCCCCCGAGGTTCTCTAGGTCCAAAGGCTTTAGACAAAAACACCATGGCATTCAGGTTTTCCCGTAAGAACGGTCCCCAGAAGGTGGACAAGATCCGCCTTCGCAAGGGCGACCTTGTCGAGGTGCTCACCGGCAAAGACCGGAAGAAGCGCGGCAAGATTCTCGAAGTGGATCGCGCCACCGGACGGGTCATCGTCCAGGGCGTCCAGATGATCAAGCGTCACACCAGGCCCAACCCCCAGCGCAACATCAAGGGCGGCATCGCCGAGCGCGAAGGCTCGGTGCACGCCTCCAACGTGATGGTGGTGGCCTCCGAGAACAACAAGCGCTCGCGCGTGGGTTCGAAGGTGGTGGACGGCAAGCGGGTCCGCGTGGCCATCAAGACCGGTGAGGTACTCGACAAATGAGCGCGAGACTGAAGGAAGCGTACACAAAGACGCTGGTTCCCCATCTGATGAAAGAGGGCGGCTATACCAACGTGATGGCGGTGCCCCGGCTCAAGAGCGTGGTCCTGAACATGGGCGTCGGCGAAGCCACCCAGAACATCAAGATCCTCGACGCCGCCGCCGAGGAACTCGGGCGGATCGTCGGCCAGAAGCCGGCCATTCGCCGGGCCAAGAAGGCGATCGCCGCGTTCAAGGTCCGCGAGGGCATGCCCATCGCCGCCACCGTCACCCTTCGAGGCGACCGGATGTTCGAGTTCGTGGACCGCCTCTTCAACATCGCCCTGCCCCGCGTCCGGGACTTCCGCGGTCTTTCCAACAACGCCTTCGACGGGCGGGGGAACTACACCCTCGGCCTCAAGGACCAGATCATCTTTCCGGAGATCGACTACGCCAAGGTCGAGAAGCTCCGCGGCATGAACGTCACCTTCGTCACCACCGCAAATACCGACGCTGAGGGCAGGGCACTGCTCAAGGCCCTCGGCATGCCCTTCCGCAATTAGCAGAGTGAAGAGAAAAGATATGAACACTCCGCGTATCCCGGCGGACCCCCTAAAGGGGGCAAGCGCCGGGATCCAAATGAAGAAAGATCGCCGGACCATCGTTGGTCGAGCCGGCGCTCCTCAAGGACTTTAGGAGAACTCGTGGCCAAGACCTCGCTCATTGCAAAGTCGCTCAAGAAACCGCGTTTCGCGGTTCAGGCCTACACGCGCTGCCGCCGTTGCGGCCGTTCGCGTGGGTATCTCAGGAAGTTCGAAATGTGCCGTATCTGCTTCCGTCAACTCGCCCTGGCCGGGGAAATCCCCGGTGTCATCAAGGCGAGCTGGTAGGACATTCCCCTCTGACCTACTTGGAAACGGTAAAGGCCTCTTAAGGTAAGCAAAGCTCATGAATATGACCGACCCCATCGGGGACATGCTCACACGTATCCGCAACGGTGTGCGGGCGCGCGCGCCCAAAGTTGACGTGCCCGCATCCCGTCTGAAGACGGAGATCGCGAAGATCCTCAAGGAAGAAGGCTACATCGCCAACTTCAAGCCCGGCGATCCCAAGCCCGTGGCTCAGAAGCCGACGATGATCCGGATCTATCTTCGCTACGGACCGAACCTCGAAAAGGTCATCACCGACCTTCAGAGAGTCAGCAAGCCCGGCTGCCGCATCTACTGCCGCAAGGACGGGATTCCCCGCGTCTACGGCGGCCTCGGCATCAACATCCTTTCGACCCCCAAGGGTCTCATGACCGGTCGCGCCGCCACCCAGGCTGGCGTGGGCGGCGAGATCCTCTGCAACGTCTGGTAACCATCCAAATGTCCCGCATAGGCCGCAAACCCATCCCCCTCCCCAAAGGCGTCACCGTCAGTGTCGCCGCGGGCTCTGTGACCGTGAAGGGCCCCAAGGGCTCGCTCCAGGCTCCGCTTCCTCCCGGGATCAGCGCCGAGGTGAAGGGCACCGAGCTTTCCTACGCCCGCAAAGAGGACAACCGCCAGCAGCGGGCGTTCCATGGTCTCGCGCGCGCGCTCGGAAACAACGCCATCAAGGGCGTGACCGAAGGGTTCAGCAAGGAAATGGACATCGTCGGCGTCGGCTACCGCGCGCAGTCGGAAGGCAAGAACAAGATCGTGTTCTCGCTCGGCTACTCGCACCCGGTGGAGTACGTTATCCAGGACGGCGTCACCGTCACCGTCGACAAGCAGACTCATCTCGTGGTCACCGGCATCGACCGGCAGAAGGTGGGCCAGGTGGCTGCCGAGATCCACGACCTGCGTCCGCCCGATCCCTACAAGCAAAAGGGAATCCGCTACGTGGGCGAAGTGCTCAAGAAGAAGGCCGGTAAGGCCGGCGCGACCGGCGCCAAGTAACGGCTTTTAGGAAATAGCGCAATGAAGCGAACCAAAGAGGACATCAGGACCAGGATCCACCGCCGGATCCGCAAGCGCATGACCGGGACCGCCGATCGGCCCCGGCTCGCGATCTTTCGATCGCAGGCCCACATCTATGCGCAGGTCATCAACGACGAATCCGGCACGACCGTGTGCACCGCGTCCTCCCTCGACGAGGCCCTGAAGAAGGATCTCAAGCGGGGAGCCACGGTGGCCGCGGCGAAGGCGGTGGGCAAGCTCATTGCCGACCGGGCCAAGGAGAAGTCGGTGGAGCGCGTGGTGTTTGACCGCGGCGGCTTCCTGTATCACGGCCGTATCAAGGCGTTGGCCGACGCCGCTCGCGAGGGAGGCCTCCAGTTCTAGCCATGCGTAAAGGCATCGAAAAGATCGATATTCAAAGCCTCGACCTGAAAGACCAGGTCGTGGGAATCAACCGGGTCACCAAGGTCGTCAAGGGCGGCAAGAACATGTCGTTCGCGGCCCTCGTGGTGGTCGGCGACGGAGCCGGCCATGTTGGCTACGGCAGCGGGAAGGCGCGCGAAGTGCCCTCCGCGATCAAGAAGGGCATCGAAGCGGCGAAGAAGAACGTCATTCGCGTGCACATCACGAAGGAAGGCCTCACGATTCCGCATACCGTCACCGGACGTTTCGGCTCGGGCGCGGTGCTTTTGAAGCCGGCATCCGCCGGTACGGGCGTCATCGCGGGCGGGGCGGTTCGCGCCGTCATCTCCGCGGTGGGGATCCACAACGTGCTCACCAAGAGCCTGGGCAGCTCCACCGCACACAACGTGGTCAAGGCCACGATCGACGCGCTGCAGCAGCTCAAGGATCCGCTCATGGTCGCGCGCCTGCGCGGCCGTGACGTCTCCGAGTTCATGGCGCCTTCCAAGTTCAAGGCCAAGGGCAAGGTTCTGGACGCTAGTTCGATGGTTTCGACCGTGTCCACGTCGCCGACCATGGTGTCGACCACGACTCCACCGGCTCCCGAAGCCGTCTAGGCGATATCCCACTTCAGCAAACGATAGAGAAATCGGTCAATCGAGATTATGACGACCAGCAAAACCACCAAACCCAAGGCGACCGGGACGTTCAAGGTCGAGCTCTACGGCAGCCTCATCGGCTCTACCGACGGGCAGCGGGCCTGTGTGCGCGGTCTCGGGCTGCGCCGCATGCGGCACGTGGTCGAGCGCGAGGACACCCCGGAGAACCGCGGCATGGCCAAGAAGGTCCCGCATCTCGTTCGTTTCGTCTAGTCGAAATCAGAAGCCAAGAATCAAGGAATAACAGAAGATCATGACCACCGGTCTTAGCGATCTCAAGCCCAATCCGGGCTCCACGCACAACCGCAAGCGCGTCGGCCGCGGGCCGGGCAGCGGCAGCGGCAAGACGTCGGGCCGCGGCGAGAAGGGCCAGAAGAGCCGCAGCGGTTTCGCGCGGAAGCCCGGGTTCGAAGGCGGCCAGATGCCGCTCTTCCGCCGCCTGCCGCGGCGGGGCTTCAACAACATCTTCCGCGTCGAGTACGCGGTCCTGAACCTCCAGCAGCTCGAACTGTTCCGGGCCGGGGGCACGGTCGGCCCCGAGGACTTCGTGGCCAAGGGCTTCATCGGCAAGAACGAGACGGACTCGGTCAAGGTCCTCGGCAAGGGCAAGCTCAGTAAGGCCCTCACCGTGAAGGCGCATCGTTTCAGCGCCTCCGCGAAGGAAGCGATCGAGAAGGCCGGCGGCAAGATCGAGCTCCTCGGCGTCAAGGCGGCGGCGTAGTCGCCGCTTCAACCCCTAGCACCATCTTTCGAATTCACCAATAAGCACGGTCGAGGCCAGATGAACATACTGCAAAGCCTCCGCAACATTTGGGATGTCCCGGATCTGCGAAGGCGCGTGCTCTTCACGCTTTCCATGCTGTCGGTCTACCGGCTCGGGTCGCACATCCCGACCCCGGGGATCAACTCGAAGTCTCTCGTGGAGTTCTTCGAGCAGAACAAGAGCAACGTGTTCGGTCTGGTGGACATGTTCTCCGGCGGCAACCTCGGTAACTTCACCATCTTCGCCCTCGGCATCATGCCGTACATCTCGGCGTCGATCATCCTGCAGCTGCTCACCGTGGTGTGGCCGTTCCTCGAGCGGATCAGCAAGGAAGGCGAGCTCGGCCGCCGCAAGATCACCCAGTTCACCCGCTACGGCACCGTCCTTCTGGCCATGGTTCAGTCGTTCGGCATCGCGCTCTGGCTCGAGCGCACCACTCTCACCCAGCAGTTCAAGATCGTCGAGACCCCGGGCTGGGGCTTCCGGCTCTTCGCCTGCCTCACCATGACCACGGGCACCGCTTTCATCATGTGGCTGGGCGAGCAGATCACCGAGCGCGGCATCGGCAACGGGATGAGCCTCATCATCTTCGCGGGCATCGTGGTTGGTTTTCCCCGCGGCGCCATCGACACCTACTCGAAGATTCAGCGCGGCGAGCTTTCCCTCATCACCGCCATCATCCTGGTTGCCCTGATGGTGGTGGTCGTGGCCTTCATCGTGTTCGTCGAGCGCGGCCAGCGGCGCCTCACCGTCCAGTACGCCAAGCGCGTGGTGGGCAACAAGATGATGGGCGGCGCATCCACCCACCTGCCCCTTCGCGTGAACACCTCGGGTGTGATCCCCGTGATCTTCGCCTCCTCCATCATCGCGTTCCCGCAGACCATCATCCAGATGTTTGCGCCGACCAACGTGTGGATGCAGTCGGTCTCCGAGCAGCTTCGCTGGGGCATGCCGCTCTATAACCTGCTCTATGTCACCTTCATCATCTTCTTCTGCTACTTCTACACCGCGATCGTTTTCAATCCGGAAGACGTGGCCGAGAACATGCGGAAGGCCGGCGGCTTCATCCCCGGCATCCGTCCGGGCAAGCGGACCGCGGAGTATCTCGACAAGGTCCTCGGGCGCATCACCTTCGGCGGCGCCCTCTACCTCGCCACCATCGCGCTTCTGCCCGAGTTCCTGATCACCGGCTTCAAGGTCGCTCCGCTGCCCCTGATCGGTCCCTGGCTCGACGCCTTCCTCACCAACAACGGCCTGTCGTGGATCACGGAAGGCCTCGGACTGACGTTCCTCTTCGGCGGCACTTCGCTTCTGATCGTGGTCGGCGTGGCCATGGACACCGTGGCCCAGATCGAAGCACAGCTGGTCATGCGTCACTACGATGGCTTCACCGGTCGAGGCCGGAGGATTCGTGGGCGCCGCTGATGCCAAGGCGAAGCGTCCTCTGTGCTTCCTTCTCCTGGGCCCTCCGGGCGCCGGGAAAGGGACTCAGTCGGCGATCATCGCCCGCCGCACGGGCGTCGCTCGCATTTCCACCGGGGAAATGTTGAGAGACGCGATCGCCCGCAAGACGCCGCTCGGCGAGAAGGCTGCGCCTCTGATGGACAACGGGAATCTCGTCCCCGACTCCCTGCTGGTGGCCCTGATCGCGGAACGCGTGACCGAGCCCGACTGCACGAACGGCTTCCTTCTCGACGGCTTCCCGCGAACCGTGAACCAGTCCGAGGCCCTGGACAAGCTGGTCAAGGACCGCGGCATGGAGCTCGTGGTGATGAACTTCGATGTGCCCCGCGCGGTGCTGCTGCGCCGCCTTTCGGGCCGCCGCTGGTGCCCGAACTGCCAGGCCACGTACCACCTTGAGACTTCGCCTTCGAAGAAGCAGGGGATTTGCGACCAGTGCGGCTCGAAGCTCATCCAGCGCGCCGACGATCGCGAGAACGTGGTGGCGAAACGCCTCGAGGCCTATGAGGCCCAGACCGTTCCGGTCATCCAGCATTACGAGAAGCGCGGGCCCGTGCACCGGGTGGACGGCTACCGCGATGTGAACGAGGTATTCGCGGAGATCGAGCAGTATCTCGCTGGAGCCTCGGCATGACCACCCTCCGCTCGTTCTCCGAAATGGAAACCATGCACCGCGCGTGCAGTATCGTGGTCGAGACCCTCGCCATCCTGGCCGAGCACACCAAGGCGGGCGTCACCACCAGGGAACTCGACCTCGTGGCCGCGGAGAATCTCAGGAAGCGCGGAGCCAGGCCGGCGTTCCTCGGCTACCACGGCTTCCCGGCGACCCTTTGCGTCTCCGTCAACGAGGAAGTGGTTCACGGGATTCCCGGCAAGCGCGTGCTCAACGAGGGCGACATCGTCGGCCTCGATTTCGGCGCCATCGTGGATGGCTACTACGGCGATGCCGCGCGCACCGTCGCGGTAGGGCAGGTCTCCGCCGCGGCCCAGCGCCTCCTGAAGGTGACCGAAGAGTCCCTGCACTTGGCCATCGAGGCCGCCTGTCCGGGGAATCGCCTGGGCGATATCGGTCATGCGGTCGAGAGCCATGCGGTGAAGCACGGCTACACCGTGGTTCGCGAGCTGTCCGGCCACGGAATCGGCCGAAAACTCCACGAAGATCCCCAGGTTCCGAACTACGGCCCCCCGGGAAAGCGCGAGCGTTTACAGCCCGGAATGTGCCTGGCCCTCGAGCCCATGGTGAACGCGGGGCGCGCGGCCACGAGGACACTGGACGACAAGTGGACGGTGGTCACGGAAGACAAGTCGCTTTCTGCGCACTACGAGCTTACAATTGCGGTGACGGAACACGGTCCGTGGGTGTTGTCTGAGCCTTATCCCTTCGCGCAAAGCGTGCGTCATGCGTAGGTTGTATGACCAAGAGCGAGCGAATTGAGATGACAGCCCGGGTCATGGAAGCGTTGCCGTCGTCCCTGTTCAGGGTTGAAACCCTTGGAGACAGTGGGAAAGTCCGCCAGGTCACCGCGCATTGCGCTGCCGCAGACGCTTTGAGGGTCAGGCCGGGCGACGTCGTGGTTGTTGAGTTTTCGCCGTTTGATCTTTCTCGCGGCCGCATCGTTCGATGCGTCTCGTAAAGACAGGTCAGCCAAAGAGCATTTAGGAAACGGAGTTTCAAGAAGTGAAGGTCCGATCATCGGTCAAGAAAATTTGCGTCAAGTGCCGCGTCATCAAGCGGCAGGGCGTCGTCCGCGTCATCTGCGCAAACACCAAGCATAAGCAGCGGCAGGGGTAGAGAATGGCTCGCATCGCAGGCGTCGACCTCCCTCGAACCAAACGGGTCGAGACAGGTCTCCAGTACATTTACGGCGTCGGTCCACACCGCGCGTCCAAGATCCTCGCCGAGGTGAAGATCGACCCGAACGTCCGGGTCAAAGATCTCTCGGAAGAGGAAGTGAGCCGGATCGCGAAAGCCATCGAAGCTCAAGGCGCCGTGGAAGGCGACCTGCGTAAGCAGGTGTCCCTCGACATCAAGCGCCTCATCGAGATCGGCTCGCACCGCGGCTCGAGGCATCGGCGGAATCTCCCGGTTCGCGGACAGCGGACCAAGACGAATGCGCGAACCCGCAAGGGCCCCCGCAAGGGCGCGCGCGTCAAGAAGTGACGCCGCACCGAACTTTCTAGGAAAACAGCATGGCAGCCCCCACAACCACACCGACGACGACGACGACGACGGCCAAGGCCGAACCCGGCAAGAAGACCCGCAAGGAGCGCAAGCACGTGCCGCACGGCACCGTGAGCATCCAGGCGTCCTTCAACAACACCAAGATCACCATCACCGACGCCGCGGGCAACGTGATCTCCTGGGCGAGCTCGGGGAGCCTCGGCTTCAAGGGCTCGCGCAAGGGCACGCCGTTCGCGGCCCAGCAGGCCGCCACCACCGCGGCCACCAACGCGAAGGATCACGGGCTCAAGTCCGTGGACGTTCGCATCCAGGGCCCGGGCAGCGGTCGCGAGTCCGCGATCCGCGCCTTCACCGCGGTGGGCGTCGAAGTGAAGTCCATCCGCGACATCACGCCCATCCCTCACAATGGCTGCCGGCCGCCCAAGCGCCGCCGCGTCTAATTTCTAGAGCAATCTAAGGCAAGCACACACACATGGCTCGATATATTGGACCCACCGGGAAACTCTCCCGCCGCGAAGGGATCAACCTCTTCCTCAAAGGCCGCCGCGATACTTCCGGCAAGGCGGCCATCGAAAAGCGCAACTACCCGCCCGGTCAGCATGGCCGCAACGCCAAGCCCAAGACCCAGGGCTACGGCCTGCAGATGCGCGAGAAGCAGAAGGTCAAGCGCATCTACGGCCTCCTCGAGCGCCAGTTCCGCCGCACCTTCGACCGCGCCTCCCAGCAAAAGGGTGTCGTGGGCGAGACCTTGTTGATCCTCCTCGAGCGCCGTCTCGACAGCGCGGTCTTCCGCATGGGATTCGCGGCCTCCCGCGCCCAGTCCCGTCAGCTCGTCGGCCACGGCCACGTCAAGGTCAACGGCAAGAAGGTCGACATCGCTTCGTTCGAGGTCAGCCTCAACGACGTGATCTCGCTTTCGGAGCGCGCGTCCAAGCTCAAGTACGTGGCCGAGGCCATGGAAGACGCGAAGGGCCGCACCGCCCCGCGCTGGATCGAACTCGACGCCGCCGCGCACTCGGGCAAGGTGAAGGCCATGCCGTCACGCGACGACGTGAACTTCCCCATTCAAGAGCAGCTCATCGTCGAGCTTTACTCGAAGTAAGAGCCGCACGCGTCTGGTCCGGGTCCCAAATCGCCCGGGCCGGCGCCCCACATTTTTTCGTTTCACCCCTTTACATCCAGCAACCCTCACCGACTTAAGGAAACAAAACCCCGATGCTTTGGAAAGGCTTTCAGCGCCCCCGCCACCTCGAGATGGACGACGAGATCTCGAACGACACCTACGGCCGTTTCTTCGCGCAGCCTTTCGAGCGCGGTTTTGGAACCACGGTCGGCAACGCGATGCGTCGCGTCCTGCTCTCGAGCATCGAGGGCGCCGCGGTCACCGCGATCCGCATCGAGGGCGTGCTGCATGAGTTCTCGCCCATCCCCGGCGCCACCGAGGACGCGACCGACCTCATCCTGAACCTCAAGAAGCTCTCGCTGCGTCTCAACGTCGATCATCCCAAGACGATCTACTTGAAGACCTCCGAGGCGGGCGAGATCCGGGCCAAGCACATCACCCCCGACGCCGACGTCGACATCCTCGATCCCGAGGCCTACATCGCGACCCTCTCCGCCGGCTCCTCGCTCAACATCGAGATGGTGGTGAAGCCGGGCCGCGGCTACATCCCCGCCGAGAAGAACTTTGACGAGTCGCTCTCCATCGGCTGGATTCCCATCGACTCCGTTCACTCGCCCGTCCGCAAGGTGAACTACTTCGTGGAAGCGGCCCGCGTCGGCCAGGCCACCGACTACGAGAAGCTCACCCTCGAAGTCTGGACCAACGGCGTCACCACCCCGCGCGACGCGGTGGGCCTCGCCGCTCGTCTCATCCGCGAGCACATGCTGATGTTCCTGAACCTCCCCGAGCAGGCCGAAGCGCTCCCCCAGGCGGCGTCCGAAGCGGCTCCCCTGCCGGTGGGCGACACCGATCGAGAGGCCCTGCGCGAGAAGCTCGGCCGCAAGATCGACGATCTCGAGCTGCCCGTCCGCGCCTACAACTGCCTCACCCAGATCAACGTCAAGACCGTGGGCGAGCTGGTGGTGCGCACCGAGAGCGAGCTGCTCCGGATCAACAAGTTCGGTCAGAAGTCGCTCAACGAAACCAAGGATCAGCTGCGCAAGTGGGGGCTCTCCCTCGGCATGCGGCTTCAGCCCGACCTTCTCCGGCGCGACTAATCACACCGTCATTGCCACCCTTCCGAAGGAAGGGTGGCAAACTCAAACTAAGGACCAAAGACCATGAGACATCGATCCGCCGGACGAAAGCTGGGACGCACCACCGCCCACCGTATCGCCTTGCTGCGGAATCTCGCCACCGCGCTGCTCCGCGAAGAGCGCATTGAGACGACGCTTCCGAAGGCGAAGGAGCTCCGTCCCTTCGCCGAGAAGATCATCACCTTGGCCAAGCGCGAGGGAACGGCGGCCGAGCGCGTGCACGCGCGGCGTCTGGCCGCCCGGGACATCCACGATCCGCTCATCGTGAAGAAGCTGTTCGACGTGATCGGGTCGAGGTTCCAGACCAGAAGCGGCGGCTACACCCGCATCGTCAAGCTCGGCCACCGTCCTGGCGACAACGCGGACACCGCCTTCATCGAGCTCGTCGGTTACGAGTACAAGGCCAAAGAGAAGGCTCCAAAGGGTGAGAAGGCCCCCGCGGCCGCCACGAAGTAGTCAGAACAGCCTCGTAGTCTTGAAAGAGTGGGCGGCCCGGTTGGCCGCCCATTTTCTTTCGGCGCGCCGGCTACTGCGCCACCCGCTCGACTTTCGCGATCGACCGCTCGGCCCCGTACTTGAAGGTTGCGATGAGGTGCACCCGGTCGATAGCGGTTCGCCTGAAGACCCAGGTGCCCACCGCCTGCTCGGCCGCGCCCTTGAGCAGGTCCGGCCCTTCGGCGGAATGAACCGTGACCCGGCCCGCGAGGTCCACGGAGAATCGCACCACCACCTCGCCCATGACGTTGCCGAGGCGCGCCATGGGCGGCCACACTGGCCGCCGGCCCTTCACCAGGTCCGGGATGTTGTTGCCAAGACTCACTTCGGCCACCGCTGAGACCCCCTCCTCCTTCGCCGGAGGCTCCTGACGTGCGGGGATCACGTCGGTATCCACCGTGGGAGCCACGGGGGCGGGAGCCACGGGAACGCTGGGTGCGGCAGGGACCGCGGTCACCGCGGGCACGGGGGACGTTGCCACCGGGGCCTTGGGCGCGGCAGAAGGCGCAGCCGTGGACGTGCTCGCCGCGGTGGGCGACGACGAGGGCGCGGGCAACGGGGACGCCCGGGGGGCCGGGGATGCGGCGGCCGGGTTGGGGCTTCGCGGGTCCAGGGCCTTGAGGGCGAGGGTGGGCGGAGGTCCGGGCGCCCAGTCCGCACGCACCGTGAACACGAGGGGCGGAGCGCCTTCCGAGACCGTGAAGCGCCAGGCCTTCACCGCGCGCAGCAGGGCTTCGCCCGCCGAAGGATTGCCCTCGACCACCGCCGCTTCCTGGACTTCCCCCTGGGGACCGAGAGCGATCATGACCGAGGCCGTCTCCGCGGTGGCGAGGCCCGGAGGCAAGGGCGGCGCGCCCCCGCTCTTCAGTTCCGGAATGCCGGGAGCGCGCTGCAGTTCGGGCAGCTTCAAGGCGAAGGTGATCGACTGCGACAGCCGGACCTTCACGGGTTTGCCCGTAAGCTTCGTGGGCTCGTATTCCCAGAGCCTCACCGCGTTCATCGCCGCTTCATCGAGGCCCGGGATGGACCGGGTCACCCGGGTGCTCTCCACTCGGCCGTCCTCCGCGATCAGGACATCGAGAATGACGATCCCGCGGATTCCTTCCGCCGCGGCGCTCGCCGGGTACTCGGGAGCGACGTACTTCTTCCGGGCCGGTACCGGCACATCCTGGCCGGCGAGCTTCGCATCGACGGCCTTCGCCCCCGGAGCGGCGGGGCCCGGCGAGGGCGTGGAGGCGGGACCCGGCGTGGGACTCGCGGTCTGAGCCCACACGGAGGGCCCTACAAGGGACAGGAGGGCGACAATCGACGCGATCTTCTTCAGCACTATTCCTCTTCCTTGTGATGGTCTCCGGGTCGGTGAGCCCGGATCTCGGCCGCCACCTTATCGAGAAGGTGGCCCGGCACCTCATCGTACCGGATCAACTCCATGTGAAAGGAACCGCGGCCGCCGGTAAGAGAGGTGAGGTCCTGATCGAAGGTCTCGAGTTCGGCCAGCGGGACCTCCGCCTTGATCTTCTGAAGATCGCGGAAAGGCTCCATGCCCTGGGGCCGGCCGCGACGGCTGGACAGGTCGCCCATCACCGCCCCCGCGAACTCCTCGGGCATCACCACCTCCACCGCCATCATGGGCTCGAGCAGGGTGGGCCGGCACTTCGCGACCGCGTCTTTGAAGGCCAGCGACCCCGCGATCTTGAAGGCCATTTCCGAGGAGTCGACGTCATGAAACTGGCCGTCGGTGACCTCCACTTCGAAGTCCACCATGGGACAGCCCGCGATGACGCCGCGCTTGCGGCTTTCCTGGATGCCCTTCTCGATGGCGGGCAGGAAGTTCCTGGGAATGGAGCCGCCGAAGGTGCCGTTGATGTACTTGAAGTCTTCCCCGCGCGCCAGGGGACGCATGGTGATCTTGCAGTCCGCGAACTGGCCGTGACCGCCGGTCTGCTTCTTGTGGCGCCCGTGGCCGTCGGCCGAAGCCTTGATGGTCTCGCGATAGGGGATGGTGGGGCGCTTGAGGTTCACCTCCACCTTGTAGCGCTTGGCGAGCTTGGAGACGACGGTCTCGATGTGGAGCTGGCCGAGGCCGCGCAGGAGCAGCTCATGGGTCTCGGTGGCATGCTCGAGTTTCAGGACCGGGTCTTCTTCGATGAGGCGGCTCATCGCGATGCCGATCTTGTCGTCGTCGCCCCGCGTCTTCGGCGCGATCGCGAAGGTGGTGAGGGTTTCCGGCCAGTCGATGGGCGGGAAGGTGATCGGGCGGGCCTTGTCGGAGAGCGTGTCTCCAGTGTGGGCCTCCTTGAGTTTTGCGATCACGCCAATGTCGCCGGCGATCAGTTCGGTGGCGGGGACGAGGGTCTTCCCGACCACGTGGGACAAGGCCCCCACGCGCTCCTGGACGTCGCGGCTCAAAACCGTGATGGTGAGGTCGTGATTGAACTTTCCCGAGACCACGCGCACGAAGGAGAGGCGTCCGGCGTGCGGATCGGAGATGGTCTTGAACACGAAGGCCGAGGCGGGCGCGCTCACCGAGCAGGGCCTCGACTCTTCGCCCGCGGGGCCCTTGCCCTTCACCTCCGGCCGGTCGGTGGGGCTCGGCAGGTAGGCGACAATCGCGTTCAGCAGCTGGGCCGCGCCGATGTTCTTGATCGAAGAGAAGGGAAGGGTGGGGAAGATCTGGCCGCGCTGGCACGCCTTCTTCAGTCCTTCCCCGAGTGCTTCCGGCGACAGCGTCCCCTTGTCGAAGAACTCGGCCATGAGCGCCTCATCGGTCTCGGCCACCACCTCCACGAGCTCCTGGCGGAAGCGCACCGTCGCCTCCTCGAGATCCTTGGTCATCTTGAACTCGCTGAAGGTGCCGCTCTCGTCGTCCAGAAACGCCCAGGCCTTGGAGTTCACCAGGTCGACGACACCCTTGAACGCGGCTCCTTCCCCGATGGGGAACTCGATGGGAGTGACCGTGCGTCCGAAGGCCTTCCGCAGGGCCTCCACGGTGTGGCCGAATGAGGCGTTCTCGCGGTCCATCCGATTGATCACGAAGACGCGCGGAAGCTCCATGTCCTCGGCCGCGTGAAAAAGGCGATGGGTCTGCACCTCCGGCCCCGCGACCGCGTCGACCACTTCGATGGCGGCATCGGCGGCCCGCAGAGCGGAGAGCGCCTCGCCCACGAAGTTCGCGTATCCGGGCGTGTCGATGAGGTTGATGCGGGTGTCCGCCCAGTCACCGCTCGCGACCGAAGTCTGGATCGAAATCTTTCGCTCGATCTCCTCGGGGTCGAAGTCGGTGGCCGCGGTGCCATCGGTGACGTGGCCGAGCCTCGGCGTCACCCCCATGGTGAACAGAGCGTCGGCCACGATCGAGGTCTTCCCGCAGCCTCCGTGACCGACCAGCGCCACGTTGCGGATCTGCGTGCTCTCGAAAGCCTTCATGGGACCTCCACTCTGAGCCGGGCCTGGGAGAACCGCCCGGAGGGTTCACGGACGTATTGGAATCAACTGCCCGGATCTTAGCGAAAGGGTCAAGGGGTTCATATGATGCAAAGACACCCTAAGATTGAGTCCCCATGTGGTTCTCCGAGAAGGCGCTCGTCTTTGTCGACACGCGCAGCGCCGCCCTCGCGGTCTATCGGGAGGGTTTCTCGGGCCCGCGCCTGGAACGTTTCGGTTCGGAGCGGTTCGCGTCGCGCGCCAGCGGGGGCGACCTCTTTTCCGATGTCCTGGCCGATTCGAGGGAGGCGGTCTCTCGCCTCTCCCGCGAACTCAAGGCCCCTTCCGGTGACGCCACGCTCCTCCTGCCCCTGGGCGCCTCCTTTCCTTCGATCGTCGACCTCTCCGCCATGAAGAAGACGCAGGCTCCGGAGGTGGAGGAAGCCGATCTGGTCCGGTTCCGGCTGGCCCCCCTCCTGCCTTTTCCGATCGCGCTGTCCGAGGTCCGGTCGGAACGCTCGTCCTCGGTCCACCGCGGCGCGGTGCTGGCCCAGGCCGTGCTCAAAACCACGATCGAGGAAGGCGAGAGGGTGATGACCTCGCTCGGATTCGGCCGCCCCCGGGTCACGTCCTCGCTCTCCGCCGCCCTGCGCGGCCTCCCGCCGAGACCGGGCACGGTGGATCTCATCTTCGGCGACTCGGCCTGCGCCATCGCGGTCCGCGACGCTTCCGGGGTCATGGACGCGATCCACCTCCGTCTCCTCGTCCTTGGAGACGACCGGGGTCAGCGCTCGATCGACGAAGCCCTGCGGGCGGCGAGCGAAGTCTCGGAAATCCGCGTGCTCGGCGAGGACGCCTCCTCCCTGCGGGGCAAGGCCAGCGATGTCACGATCCAGACCGCGTTCGATGAACCGGCCCTTCGCGGCGCCGCCGATCCTCAGCGGTTTCCGTTCCTGTCCCTCTTCCACGAGAGTGCTTCGAAGTGAGCCTCGGCCTCCCCGAATTCGGCTCGCGCGCCCTCGCCGACGAAGCGCAAGGCGCCTGGCGAGGCGTGCAGATCGCGGGCTTCGTGGCCCTCGCGTATGCGCTCGCCATCGCGGCCAGCGAGGGAATGGCCGCCTCTTCGGCGGATCGATCGATGCGCAAGGCGATGGCCGAGGCGGCGGCGCTCGCTCAGTCGGCCGAGAGCGAAAAGCGGATGCTGCTCAAGAGTCCGGACCTCCTCGTCGCGGCCGCCAGCGTGGAGTCGTCGCCCGAGCGGATCATCGCCGATCTGCGGGAGATTCTTCCCCAGGGCGTCTCGGTGATGAGTTACAGGATCGAGTACCAGCCGGATGCGACCGCTCGCGTGGAACTGGCTGTGGTCGCCCGCGGGCCCGAGGCCTACGACCGCTTCCTGAGCGCCCTTTCGAAGGCGCCGCGCTTCAGCGATATCCGTCCCGGGTCAGAGAGCCGCCCCGGCCTGGTCCGCGCGACCGTCGCGGCCCTTCATCGTCCGAAGGGGATCGCGCGATGATGAAACGCCGGACGAGCCGGGAGGTCCAAGCGATCGCGCCGTGGCTCCTGGCGGCGATCGTGTGGTTCGGTCTCGTCGCTCCCATGCGGGCCGAGCAGGAGACTCGACTGAGCCAGCAGAGCAAGATCCGGCGCGACCGGGTCAAGGCCGAGCGCGGGGTGGGCGAGACAAAGGCCCTTCGCGCCCGCATCGGCAGCGCTCTCGGAACCGTCTGCCGGGCTTCCTCGGATCCGGCGTCGCTGCGTCAGCGCGCGGTCGCCGCGACCGCCGGCCTTTCGCTATCGCCCTTCGCCCTGAGCGTGACCGGCGGTTCCGAGGGAGGCGCCACGGTGGAGGCCACCGGGGCGCACCGCTCAGTAGTGGAGCTTCTAAAGAGGCTGGGGGATCCGGGCCGCGGAGCCTTCCTGCGCGGTGTCTCCATTCGAGAAAAGGGCGAGAACTGGGCCATCTCCGCCAACACCGGAGTGTTTGAATCGCTTCCGGGCGGCAGCATCCCCGCGCCCCCGGCCTGCTCCGGGGGTTCGGATCCGCCTCCGGCGGAGGCTGCACCTTTGCCTGAGGTCTCGAAGACGCCGCGAAGGCTCGCCCCGCCCCGCCCTCTGACGCCTTCCGCTGCCCCTCTCGATCCGGCCGGGACGATCCCCGCGGTCGAGCCGGCGCCCGCGCCGCCGTTTGCCCTGGTCGCGTTCCTGGTCTCGGAAGGGAAGAGCCGCGTCTCCATTCGCGTGGGCGACGAGGTCCGCGTCATCTCGGTGGGCGATGCCGTCGACGGCTGGACCTGCGTCTCGATCGACCGTGACGAGGGGGCGGTGTTTACCTCGCCCCTGCACGGACGCGTGGTTCTCAAGGCAGGTTCGTCGGAGCGCTGACATTGACCTCGGGGTCGCTCGGCGTGTAGCGTTCTCGGGACGACAGCCGCGGTGGGCGATCCGACTTCAAGAGGAAGGAAGCCCCGGTGTTTGCTGTCCGTGAAGCGAGGCGCCACGTGGAGACCAAAGAGCGATACGGTCGGTTCGTCCTGCAGTCCGAGGACGCGCGAACCAGCGCTGGCTCGTTCTTTCGCGCCATACAACTGGGGACCTCGGGATACGAGCGGCATGTCCAGCTGTTTCGCTCCGAACTCCTGGCCCCCGAGGTCGCCCAGGCTCTGGCCGACGGGCTGAAAAACGGACTGGCGGTCCAGCACGCGCAGGTGGTCCGCGGCTTCGAGGCCGGACGCCTCGACAAGACGGCGTTTTCGGCATATGAACTGTTCGACGGCCGATCGGTGGGCGCGCTCATGGAGCGGTCGCAGGCCGAGGGCCACCCTTTCGCCGCCGACCACGCCCTCCTGATCGCGAGCAAGGCCGCGGCCGCTCTCGAGGCGGCCCAGGGTAAGAAGCAGACCCACGGCTTCCTGGTTCCGGAATTCATCCACGTGTCCCATGACGGCGAAGTCAGTGTCCGCGGTTTCGGACTGCCGCCTCGCGTCCTGCGCAACGCGAATTGCGTGGGGGTCCGCGAGGCCAGGTTCCTCGCCCCTGAACTGGAAGGGACGGCGCCCCTCGACATCAGGGCCGATATCTTCAGTCTCGGCGCGCAACTCTTCGAGATGCTCACCGGGGTGGCCCTGCCCCGGACGGAATCGACGCTCAAGAGCATCGAAGCCGCGAGGATCCAGTCGCCCGGAACGGACGGGGCGCCCATCCCCAAAGCGCTGGCGGCGCTCCTCGGCCAGGCCCTGGCCGAGGATCCGGGCCGGAGGTTCAAGGATGCGACCGCGTTCAAGAAGGCGGTCGACACTCTGCTCTTCTCCGGCGACTATTCGCCGACCACGTTCAATCTTGCGTTCTTCATGCACACTCTTTTCCGTGACGAGGGAGACGACGACGCGGCCCGGATCAAGGCCGAAAAGAACGCGGACTACCGGCCGTATCTCGCCGAGATGAGCGCTCCCCCCGCCGCGGCCGCGCCAACGGTGGTCTCGGCCTCCGGCCTGGTCCACGGCGGGCCGGCGTCGACGCCCGCCGCTCCGCCCAGGGCCGCCCTCGACAGCACGCTTCGGATGGACGCGATCCGGCCCGAGGCCTTCAAGGCGGAAGCCGCCAAGTTTGAACCGGTCAAGCACGACTCGGGGCGCATCAGCCGCGTTCCGGCGCCGGCGGCGAGCCCGGCGCCTCCGAGCCCGGCTGAAGACCAGCTCTTCCAGAGCATCCTGGCCGAGAAGAAGGGCTTCCCCGTGGCGCCGGTTGTCATCGGGGTGGTCGTGGTTGCGGCGGTCGCGGGCTATTTCCTCACGCGCTCCGCCGCTCCGACTCCCGGCCCTGCCACCGCGCCCACCATGAACGCGGCGGAGACGGCGGCCCTCGCTCGGGTTCGCGAGCTCGAGTCGCGCCTCGCGGCGCTCGAGGCTGAAAAGGTCGCGGCCGAACAGAAGGCGGCGGACGAAGCGAAGAAGACGATCGAAGCTCAGGCCAAGGCGAAAGGCCGGGCCGTCGATCCGGCGGAACTGCAAAAGGCCCAGGACGAAGCGAGGAAGAAGGCCCAGGCCGATCAGGAGGCCCGTCTGCAGGCCGAGCGTCTGAAGATCGAAGAGGAGAGGAAGAAGGCGGAGGAAACTCGCGCCGCCGAGGCCGCGAGGGCCGCGGAGGTCGCGAAAGCATTCGAGGCCGCCGCCGCATCCCCGTCCATCGCTCCGGCGAGCACGCCCGCTCCCGTGGCCGCTTCCCCCGCCTCGCCCCCACCCACGGCTGCAGTCCCGCCGCCCGCGGGAGCCGCCGCGGCCCCGGCGCCCGCCGGAGGTCCGGCACTGCTCGATCTCTCCGACCCGGTGGTGGTGGCCCCGATTCTCGTCTCGCAGTTCAGGATCGAGTATCCGCCCATAGCCCGTGCGCAGAGGATCACCGGAAGCGTGGTGGTCTCGGCGCTGGTGGACGAGCAGGGAAACGTGGCCGAAGTCCGCCTCATCCGCGGTGTTGCCGGCACCTCGGGCCTCAATCAGGCCGCGCTCGACAACGTGAAACGGCGCAAGTACAAGCCGGCCACCCTCAACGGCAAACCCGGCCGGGCCTGGGTCGCCATTCAAATCGACTTCAAGCTCTAAGCTTCGAGCCTTCAGGCCGCGCCGAGCCCTCGAAACGGGCTCTGCCCCTTCCGGCCGACACGAGGACACATGATCACAACCGCCTTCGCCGTGATGACGCTTCTTCAGGGGGCTCCCGCCGTGCCGACCGCTTCAAAGACCGCCGCCGATCCCTTCCTGACGCGCGCCCGGGCCATCCTCAAGGTCACGCCCCTGATCGATGGCCACAATGACGTTCCCTGGGCCATTCGGATCTCCAAGGAGAGTCCCAAGGACGTCGAGGCCTACGACCTTCGCAAGACCGCGCCCGGCCAGACCGATCTTCCAAGAATGGCCCAGGGGATGATGGGGGGGCAGTTCTGGTCCGTTTACATTCCGGGCGAGGAGGAAACGAAGAAGCTCGGCTATGCGAAGGTGCAGCTCGAACAGATCGACATCGCCCGCCGGGTCATCCAGAAATATCCCGACCGTCTCGAACTCGCGCTCAACGCGTCCCAGGTCCTCCCCATCTTCCGCCGGGGCAAGGTCGCGTCGATGCTCGGGATGGAGGGCGGTCACGCCATCGAGAACTCCCTCGGCGCCCTGCGCGCCTTCTACGCTCTGGGCGCGCGCTACCTGACCCTCACCCACAACGTGACTCTGGACTGGGCCGACGCGGCCGCGGGCCCCGCGACGCACGGGGGGCTCACGAAGTTCGGCGAGGAGGTGGTTCGCGAGATGAACCGTCTCGGCATGATGATCGATCTCTCTCACGTCTCCCCAAAGACCATGGAGGACGCGATTCGGGTCAGCGCCTCGCCGGTGATCTTCTCGCACAGCTCGGCCCGCGCCCTGTGCGACGTGCCGCGCAATGTCCCCGACGCGATCCTGCGCCAGCTGGCGTCGAATGGAGGTGTGGTGATGGTGACCTTCGTTCCCGGCTTCATCTCCCAGGACGTCGCCACCAAGGGCCGCGAGCGTCGCGACGCCCTGAAGGCGAAGCTCGAGGGAGTCACCGATGAGGCCACGATGAAGCGGATCACCGCCGAAGTCACCGCGCAGTTCAAGACGAAGAACGCGACCCTCGAGCAGGTCGCCAACCACATCGAGCACATCCGCCGGATCGCCGGGGTCGACCACATTGGCCTCGGAGGCGACTACGACGGCACCGACGAGTTGCCCGACGGCCTGGAGGATGTTTCGAAGTATCCCCATCTCGTGGCCGAGCTTCTGCGCCGGGGCTGGACCGACGCGGACGTGAAGAAGCTGGTGGGCGAGAACATCCTCCGGGTCTGGGCCGCCAACGAGCAGATCGCCGCGCGCCTCAAGACCGAACGGCCGGCCTCCACCGCGACCATCGAGGCTCTGGACGGAGCCTCGAAATAGCCCTTCGCCCCAAGCCGCGCGGAACCGATAAGATTCATCGATCACGATGAGCCGGGACCGCGTTCCGACGTATGCCGACCGTCTGCCCCCTGTGGTGCCGAAGGTCGAAGAGAACATCGAAGGCATGTCCGACGAACTGGTGGAGATCCTCTACCCGGGCCGCCGGCAGAAGCCTTTCGCCATTTCGGTGGTGTTCGACGACTCCGAGGATGACGTGGTGACGAGGGCGAAGCGGCTTTCCGGGCAGGCCGCATCCTTCAGCACCTTCAAGGAAGGCTCGATCACGCGCTATCGCGCCGAATTCCGGACCGAGCAGGCGTCCCTATTGCGCGACGTGGCTTCGCTCGTGGCCGCGCGCCCGGGCAGCGAGATCCTGGTGGCGGGCCGGAAGGCTCCCTACGGCCACGAGCTGTGGCTTCCTCTCATGTCCTTCTTCGTGAAGGAGTGATGGCCATGGCCTTGATCTCGGGAATCGGGTCGGGGTTCTATCGATGAGCGCGCTAGAGGAAGATCTCGAGAAGATCGACCAGGGGATCTTCAAGCTCCAGAAGGAATGGGAGCGGTTCTTCTCGGGGCAGGAGCGCAAGGCTCCGTTCGAGGCCAAGCAGCGGCTGGATCGGCTGGTGCGCCGTTACGTGGGTGTGGAGATTCGGAACAATATCGAGCGGTTCAGATTCCAGTCCCTCACCGCGAAGTACAACACGCTTTCCGACTTGTGGAACCGCAAGCTCCGCGCCATCGAGGAAGGGCGGCCGCTCTCCTCCGTCCAGCTCAAGCACGTGCGCGACGCGGCCGAAGCCTCCGCCACCACCGCGGCGGCGCCGCCGCTCCTGGCTGGGTCGAGGGCCGTGGACCCCGGGGCCGGCGCCCGAGTGGAAGTGCGTCTCAGCACCCTGCGCGAAGACGAGCAGGGAGTGAAGGTCCTGTACGAGCAGTTCAAGGCGGCGCGCGCCTCGGTGGGCGAGTCGGAGGTGAAGTTCGAGTCCTTCAAGAAGCTCATCGCCCAGCAGCGCACCCGCTTGCTCGAGGAGAAGGACGCGGTGGCCGTGGATTTCCGGGTGGCCCTTCAGGACGGAAAAGTGGCGCTCAAGGCGAAGCCCGTGCGGATCGATTGATCGCTTGATCCGAAGCCGCTTGTTTGTTCTGGCGCTCTCCGCGCTTCTTCTCGGCTCGCCCCGGGCCGAGGCGTGGCCGGCCGACCTGTCCCAGCGGATCGCCAGGGACGCGCTCAAGATCGTTCCGAAGTCGCTGGCCGAAATCTTTCTCGCGAACGAAGCGGAGATCTTCGCGGACGCCCGGACTTCCAGTATGCCGGCCCTGTCCCTCGTCTATTCCGATCTTCCCAAGGGCAGGCTGGATGCGCCCACGAAGCAGGCGCTGGCCCTGGAGTTCACGGAACGCGTGAAGGCGCTTGGCGGTCACGACTTTCGCGGAGCGGTGATCGCCCTCGGCGCCACCTACCGCCTGGCCGTCGACCTTGCCGACCCGAGCGTTGGCCTTGGCATCGGGAGCGACGCGAAGGCGAAGGCCATCCGGCGCGAGTTCTATCTCTTCACCACCGCCAACCTCGACAAGATCCCGGTGGTGCTTGTCGAGCCGGACTCGATGCGCCTGGCTCTCGATGAGCTTCCCGGCTTTCTCGACCGCGTGATTGCGAAGACCCCGGCCCAGGCCGCACGTCTCCGCGAAGAGGGGCAGGAGGACGGTCGGGTGGTCCCGGCCACCGAGATCGACTTCCGCAGCCCGGTGTTCGCGGTGTCGTCGATCGCCTATTCGCGCTCGGTGAGCGCGGTGGCCGCGACCTGGATCGCGATCTGGCGCAGCGCCGGGGGCGACATGAGCCGGCAGAAACCTCCCCAGATCATCAAGCCCCGACCTTTTGGACTGAAGAACGAGGAAAATTGATCCTATGACCACTCAGAAGAAGCGCGCCCTCATCTCGGTCTTCCGCAAAGAAGGCATCGTGGATCTTGGAAAGGGCCTGGTAGCCCTGGGCTTCGAGATCCTCTCCACGGGCGGCACCGCGACCGCGCTTGCCGAGGCGGGCGTTGCGGTCACGTCGGTCTCGGACGTCACTGGATTCCCGGAGATCCTGGGCGGGCGGGTGAAGACGCTTCACCCGAAGATCTTCGGCGGGATCCTGGCCAGGCGAAACGACGAGCACCTGGCCGATCTCACCAACACCGGGCTTGCGCCCATCGACGTGGTGGTGGTGAACCTCTATCCCTTCGAGGACAAGGTGTCGAAGGGCGCTTCGTTCGACGAGGCCATCGAGAACATCGACATCGGCGGTCCGTCCATGGTGAGAGCGGCGGCGAAGAACTTCCAGTCGGTCTGTGTGGTCGTGGACGCTTCGGACTATGGCCTGCTCCTCGAACAGCTCGCCCGCCCCGACGGCGCCGATCGTGCGACCCGGCTGTTCTTCGCGCAGAAGGCGTTTCGGCATACCGCGCGCTACGAGGCGGCGATTTCTCAGTACCTCGCCGAGATCGAGGCCGCGGAAGACGCCTACACGAAAGTCCAGAGCGACAGCGTGTTTCCCTATCGACTGAACCAGAGCTTCGAGAAGATCCAGGACCTTCGATACGGCGAGAACCCGCATCAGCGCGCCGCCTTCTATTCCGACATGGGGTCGACCATGTACTCGGTGGCCGCGGCCCGCGTGCTCCAGGGCAAGGAACTCTCCTTCAACAACATCCTCGATCTCGACTCCGCGTGGCGCCTGGTCACCGACGTGGACGGCACGGCCTGCGCGATCATCAAGCACACGAACCCTTGCGGTGTCGGTCGCGGGGCGACGCTCGAAGAGGCCTTCGGTCGCGCGTGGGACTGCGACCCGACCTCGGCCTTCGGCGGCATTGTCGCGCTCAGCACCCGGTGCGATGCGGGCGTGGCCACGAAGATCACCGGATCCTTCTTCGAAGCGGTGATCGCTCCAGGGTTCAGCGCGGAGGCCAAGGGAATCCTCGCCGCGAAGAAAAACCTCCGCGTGCTCGACATGGACGTGACTTCGATCCATCGCGTCACCGGCTTCGATCAGAAGCGGGTGATGGGAGGCGTCCTCGCGCAGGAGTGGGACATGGCGAAGTTCGACCGGGCCTCCTGTGACCCGGTCGGCAAGCGCAAGCCCACTCCCGCGGAGTGGGAGGCGCTCGGGTTCGCCTGGAACGTGGCCAAGCACGTGAAGTCCAACGCGATCGTGTTCGCGACCGCGAATCAGACCATCGGCATCGGCGCCGGCCAGATGAGCCGGATCGACTCGGTGAAGATCGCGATCAGCAAGGCCCAGGCCGAACTCAAGGGAACGGTGGTGGCCTCCGACGGATTCTTCCCCTTCCGCGACAACGTCGATGCCATCGCGAAAACCGGAGCCACCGCGATCATCCAGCCCGGCGGCTCAGTGAAGGATGAGGAAGTGGTGAAGGCCGCGGACGAACTCGGCCTCTCCATGGTGTTTACCGGCAAGCGCCACTTCAAGCACTGACCGCTCGCGAGACGATACTTTCCTCAGCGTGCGCGATTGCGATCGCGAGCGCGTGGCGGCGGGACGCTAGACGATCGACGGGTCCTCCGGCGTTCCCGTCCACTTGGTGAAGTTCTCGGCGCCGGTCTCGGTGATGAAGATGCAGTCCTCGTGGCGGATGCCGATCTCGCCATAGATGTAGATGCCGGGCTCGTCGGAGAAGCACATGCCGGGGCGCAGCTTGGTGGTGTTGCCGCGGACGAAGTACGTCCACTCGTGGCCGTCCATGCCGATGCCGTGGCCGACGCGGTGGCCGAACATCTCGTAGTCCTTGCCAAAGCCCGCGTCGGTAACGACCTTGCGCGCGGCCGCGTCCACCGCCCGGCACTCGACGCCCGGCTTGGCCGCGCGGAAGGCCGCATCCTGCGCCTTGCGCACGGTGTCCCAGATCAGGCGCTGACGGTCCGTCGGCTTCGCGCCGAAGATGCCGGTGCGAGTGATGTCCGACGCGTACCCGTGGAGACGGCCGCCGCCGTCGAGAAGGACCGCGTCGCCGGCCTTGAGGGGCTGGGGGTTGGTGGTGCCGTGGGGGAAGGCGGCATCCTTGCCGAACAGAACCAGCGAGCCGCCGGCCATGCCAAGCTTCTGGAACGCGGCCTCGGAGAGATCGCCGACCTGACCCTGGGTCATGCCTTCCTTGAGCGATGCAAACACCGCCCGATGCGCGGCCACCGTGATCTCGTTGGCGCGCCGCATGAGGGCGCGTTCATGCGCGTCCTTGATCACGCGACAGCCCGCGCTGATCGGCGTCCCATTCACGATCTGCGCGGCGGGCGCCGCCTTCGCGATGGCGTCGGCGAAGGTGAACGGCATCATCTCCTCGATGCCGATCTTCCCGGTGGTGACCCCGCGATCCTTCAGGATCGAAGCGACCAGGGCCGACGGCGATTCGTGCTCCTCCCAGGCGCGGACGTCCTTCCCGATCTTCACCTGCTCGAGGGCGCGCGCTTTCTCGAACGCGGGCGTCACCCACGCGGGGTCGCCGTCCTTCGTGATGATGCAGCCGAAGAAGCGCTCGGAGATTCCCCAGTGTGCGCCGGTGAAGTAGTCGAGCGAGGTGCCCGAGGCCATGATGAGCGCCTGCATCCCGTTCTCGGCGAGAAGCGCCTGGGCCTGGGCGATCCGGACCTTGCGCTCGTCCAGGGAGATGGGAGCGACTCCCGCGGTCATAGCCTTGAGTTCCGCGATGGGCGCCGGCAGGGCCGGATCGGCGGCCTCCGCGCGAACGGAGGACGCGCCGCCGGCGAGGGCCGCGCCCAGGGCCGCGGTTCCGGAGTTCCTGAAGAAGTCGCGGCGATTGTGGGAACGATGGCTCATGGTCAAGTCTCCTTGGGAAATCGGGTGAGGGGGTGGGCCGGCGGAATCGCTACTGGGCGAAGAACGCCGACATGAAGCGGTAGAAGTTCCAGGTGTCGACCTTCGAGGAAATCTCGAACGTCGAGTGCATGGAGAGAAGCGGCACGCCCATGTCGATCACCTCCATGTCCCAGTCCGAGAAGAACTGGCCGATGGTGCCCCCGCCGCCCACGCCAACCTTGGGAGTCTGGGTCTGCCAGGGGATGGACGCGCGATCGAGGATGCCTCGGACGCGCGCGATGAATTCGGAGTTGCCGTCGAAGCCGCGGCCATATCGCTTGATCGCCGGGCCGTAGCCCATCTTCGCCGCGTTGGTGGGCTCGCTGGTGGAGCCGAAGAGCGGGTTGATGCCGTCGTTGGTGTCGGCGGAAATGACGTCGGAGGCGCGAAGGGTCGCCCGCAGGTCCAGGTCGGTGTAGTCCTTGCCCTTTTGCGCCGCGATCAACCGACCCACCGCGCCGTTGAAGAACTCCGACCGCGCGCCCGTGTTGTTCACCGAGCCCGCTTCCTCGTGATTGGTGAGGTATGCGACCACCGTCCTCTTCGGCGTGCCCTTGACGTCCATGGCCGCGCGCGCGGCGCAGTAGGACGAGAGACGGTCGTCCTGGCCGTAGCCGCCGGTGAGCCCGCGATCGATACCCACATCGGCCGGCGTGCGCGCGGGAACGAGGTGCAGTTCGCCCGAGACGAAGTCTTCTTCCTTGATCCCGTAGCGCGCGGTCATCTCCTTCATGACCGTGGCCACCAGCGACCCGTCGGTCGGGATGCTGGCCGCGACGGGGTCGAGTTCCTCCGACTCGAGGACGTTCTGGTACGTGCGCGTGCGCAGAGGCAAGTCGGAGTGGGGGGCGTTGTCGGGGATCACGAAGACCGGGTCGGAGTCGTCGATGCCGATGGAGACGTCGACGGTCTTCCCGTCCGTGGTGTCGATGCGGCCGATCAGGGCCATGGGCTCATTCGCGTACTGATAGTGCTTGATGCCGCCATATTCGACGGTGTTGAACATGGCGACGGCGCCGGCCACGTAGATGGGTCGCGCCTTCAAGTCGAGGTGCGAGGAGTCGTGGTGGGTCGCCACCACGCGGAGGCCCGAGGCCATGGGTTCGGAGCCGACCACCACGATCATGAGACCGCGGTCGCGGCTGTTGACGAAGAGCTTCGCCCCGGGCTTGACCTGCGCGGGCGAGGTGAACTCCACAAAGCCCGCGGCCTTCGCCTGCCGCGTCATCTCTTTCGTGGAGAAGTAGGCGCTGCGCGCGACCTTCAGGAATGTCTTGAAGCCGTCATTGAACGCGAAGATCTCCTTGCGCTGGTCGGCGGTAGCGAGTTCCCATCCGCTTTTTTTGCCCTCCCAGACCGTCTTGAGCGGGGAGAGCGGCGCTGCCGGTTTCGCATCCTGAGCGCCGGCCGGAATGGCGAGCGTGAAGGTGGCAAGGAAGGTGAAGGGCAGGATCGATCGCATGAAGTCTCCGAGTGAAGAAGAGGTGGATGTGCGGAGTGAGTCTATGGGCGTTCCTGGCTGAGAACGTACGACGTGCTCGCCTTGTCGAAGCCGGTGATGACGAGGCTCCGGGAGAGCGCGGCCCCCAGTTCACCTTCGACGCGGCGCTGTTCATCGCGGGCTCGCTGAGGGTCGCGTTTCACCAGTTCGTTCCAGACCGGCGGGACCGCCACGGTGGCGTCGGCTCTGGCGGGGACCGGTCTCTCGCCGCGGGCGAGCGCCCGCACGCGCGGTGATGCCAGATCCCACGACGCAAGCAACCGGTCGGTGGGGAGTCCATGGTGAAGATCCGATGAGGTAACACCGTAAAAGTTGCTCAGGTACTCACGCGCGGTGGCGCCGAGCAGCTCGAGATTGAGGTGAGCGTTTCCAGCCTGCATGGGGTCGAAGGTCCAGGTGATCCGCGCAATTCCCTTTCGCAGGGCCTCCTCGCGTTGCGCCCACTTGAGGGCCTGGCCGACCCCGCCCCCCCGAAACCGCGGTCGCACTGCGAGCATGTCGGAGTGCCAGAAGGCCTCGCCATGCTCGAAGGCGGGGAATGCATACGCGAAGCCGGCGATCGCGCCGTCGTCCTCCTCCGCAATCAGGACAGAGCCGCCCGCGTGCTGGCTGGCCCGGAGCTGGATCCGGCCCGCGATGTCGATGTCCGCGACGTTCCACACCTCGGCTTGAATCCTCGTCACTTCATCGAGGTCCTGGTGGGACGTGGCTTCGCGGATGTGCATGAGGGTCGCGGGAGGAAAGAGGGCGATACGAACTCTAGCCGGATCGCGGCATCTGGCAAGATGGGCGGCTCATGAAGCGACTGGGCCGGTTGTGGGAGGGGGATGCGGGCGGGCGGGAGGTCCTCGCCCTCGGTTTGCCGCTCATCCTGTCGATGATGTCGGTGACCATCCAGCACTTCGTGAACCGCATCTTCCTCACCTGGTGGTCGGCGGAGGCGGTGGCCGGCGTCACCACCGGCGGCTTCGCCATCTACGTGCTTACCGGGCTCTTCAATGGCACCGCGGAATACGCGACGCCCTTCGTTTCGCAGTACGTTGGGGCGAAGCGCGAGGATCGCATCGGGGCGGTGGTGTACCAGGCCGCCTACTTCGCCGCCTTCGCCGGAGTGTGCGGCTGGCTCCTTTCGTACTTCGTAACCCCTCTGTTCGATGCCGTGGGCCACGCGCAGTCGATGCGGGTGCATGAGATCGCCTATGCGCGCATCATGCTGCGCGGCACTTTCCCGGTCGTGGTGATGGTCGCCTTCTCCACCTACTTCGCCGGGCGCGGGCGAACCAAGGTCGTCCTCGGCGTCACCATTTTCGCGACGATCCTGAACATGCTCCTCGACTGGGTCCTCATCTTCGGCAAGCTGGGGTTCCCCGCCCTGGGCACGGTCGGGGCCGCTTATTCCACGATCCTGAGCCAGGCCATGAGCGCGCTCGTGTATCTCGCCCTGATCATGAACGCGCCGGAGCGAGTGGCCCATGGCTTCCTGGACTTCCGATTCCAGCCGCGGATCTTCATGCGTCTGCTCAAGCTTGGCGTACCCTCGGGCCTGCAGCCGTCGCTCGAGATCCTTGCTTTCACCCTGTTCATGTTCGTCATCGGGAATATCGGGGTGGCCCCGCTCGCCGCCACCTCCATCGCCTTCAACCTGAACACCATCGTCTTCCTGCCCGCGGTGGGCCTCGGCTACGGCGTCTCGACCCTGGTGGCGCGCTACCTCGGGATGCATCGGCCCGCGCTCGCCGATCGCGCCATCAAGTCGGGGCTCGTGATTTCCCAGGTGTACATGATCGTGTGCAGCGCCGCGTATGTGCTCGTGCCCGGATTGCTGCTTGCGCCCTACGCCGCGGGGGCCGATCCCGCGACCTTCGTCGAGATCAGCCGCATCGCCACCGTCCTCCTCCGTTTCGTGGCCTTCTACTCGATCTTCGACATGGTGAACGTCGTGTGCGCGGGAGGCCTTAAGGGAGCGGGAGACACGCGCTTTCCCATGACCGCGACCGTGGTGATTTCGTGGGTGGTGATGCTGGTTCCGACCTGGTGGTTCTGCGTCCACGGAGGCCAGGGCGTCTACGTCGCCTGGGTCTTCGCGACCCTGTACGTGGTCGTCCTCGGCGTGGTTATGTTCGTCCGCTATCGTAAGGGCGCGTGGCAAAGTCTCCGGGTCATCGAATCAGATCTGCTGCCTCCGCTCGATTCCGTCGAGTGACGGTCGGGTGCACCCGAGGCGCCGCATGAACGCGTTCGTGCGCTGGCTTCCCAGGGCTCTTATGTCCCTGGCCGCGCTCGTACTGCTCGGCCTTTGCTTCAAGAGCGATCCCGCGAAGCTCTCTGAAGGGCGCTTCTTCTCGGACGGCGCTACTTACTACTCCATGGCCTGGAGCCTGGTCGGGGACTTCGACCTCGAGTACACCGCGACGGACCTGGCCCGGATCAAACGTGAGTATCCGGAAGGCCCGAGCGGCATCTTCTTGAAACGGGCATCGGGTGGTTTCAAGCTCCACCCGTCGGCTCCGTGGCTCAAGCGAGGGTCGAAGGACGATAAGCGGCTCTACTTCGGCAAGGCCATGACCTACCCGGTCGCGGCGTCGCCCTTCGTCGCCCTCTTCGGGAGCCGCGGCTTTCTGATCTTCAATGCTGTGTGCCTCATGGTGGCCTGGCTCTGTGTCTTCATGGAACTACGGCGGCGCGCCTCCGACATGGTCGCGATGTTCGCCTCGGCCACCCTGGTCCTCGCCACCATCGTCCCCATCTACATCTTCTGGATCCAGCCGGAGCTGATGAACCTTGCCCTCGTCGCCCTCGCCCTCTCCGCCTGGCGAGGGAATCGCCCGATGCTGTCCGCGGTTCTCTTCGGCATCGCCGGATACACCAAGCCCACGCACCTGCTGATGGCGGCGCCGCTTGGCCTGGCGCCCCTCTTCGAGGCGGGCCTGCCCGCGGTGAGGCAAGTGAGGGAGACGGCGCGTCGCGGCGCGGTGATGATCGGCTGCGCGGCGCTCCTCTTCGGCGTGAATACCCTGGTCACGGGGGAGTGGAACTACCAGGGGGGCGAACGAAAGACGTTCGGGTCGGAGTTCCCCTTCGAGCGCGCGGAACTGAAGGACGTGACCTTCGGAAACAGCGGCGAGTGGATGACCACCATGAAGCTCGGGCCGCTCCGAGAAGGCGAGGCGCAAACGCGCGGGGCGGGAATCGCGCAGTCGCCGGTAGAACTGCAGGAGATGTTCCTGGCCAATCTCGTCGACTTCTGGGTGGGCCGTTATGGGGGGATGCTGCCCTACTTCGCACCCGCGTTTCTCGCCCTGGCTTTCTTCCTTCTGCTCGGTCCTCGGGAGAAGGAGGGATGGTTCGCGATTGCCGGCCTTCTCCTCTTCTATTTCGTGAGCATTCGCATTATTCCTGGTCCTTCGAACTGGTACGGCGGCGGGGGAACGGTGGGCAACCGCTACTTCACCGCCGTCCTCCCCCTCGCCATGTTCTTCGTTCCCAAAGGGCGCGAGTTCCTGGTGACCGTCCTCGGCGTCGCCGTGAGTGCCTTGTTCCTTGTCCCGGCCTGGCTTCAGCCCGTCGAGCATTCACTGCGGCCCTCGCGCCTCGCGAGCACTCCCGGCGGCCCGCTCACCTACCTCCGGGCCGAGCGCGCCATGCTGAACGACCTCTCGTTCTGCACCGACCCGTGGCGCAAGAAGCAGCCCTACGACGATGTGGAAGGCGATCCGCCGCTCCATCGCCCGGGCTCGCGCGCCGGCTATTGGCTCTATTTCCCGGACGACGGCACGTTCGGGCGCGAGACCATCCCGGGCATGTTTCTGAAGGACGGCGAGCCGGCGGAGGGCTTCCGGGTGAAGCGGGGCGGGAAGACCGAAGTCCTGCTCCGCGCGAACGAGCCGGTGGACTATATCGACGTCACCCTCGTCGGGATGCGCACGGGCGACGACATCGAGATCGAGGCCGGGGCCGCTGCGGAGCGCGCGCTGGTGGCCGGCCTGGGATTGGTCAGACTCCGGGTCGTCCCAGGGCCGCACGTCATGTACTACGACTCGTTCGTCTACAGCGTGCGCGTGGAGTCTCGAGGCGTGACCGTGACCCAGAGCCCCGACTCGAGCCAGACCGAGCACGCGCTGATTCGCCTGGCTCTTCACGTCAGCCCGCGTCCCTACCCCCGGCCTTAGCGCCCGAGGGCTTTGGTTAGCGGCTCCCGCCGAGCGTCAGCTTGACCGTGCGGACCTTGCCGTCGCGCCAGACCTTGACGTTCACGGTGGCGCCCGGGTCGATGTAGGAGAGCCGGCCGGAGAGGTCGGCCTGACTGGCGACCGGCTTGCCGTCGATCTCGGTGATCACGTCGCCCACTCTGATACTGCTTTTTTCGATGTCGGCGCCCTGGAGGCCGGCGCGCGCGGCCGCCGAGCCCGGTTCCACGCTCAGAATCACAGCGCCGCGAACGCCGAACCGCCTCTCGACGAGGCCGTCGAGACGGCTGTTCAAGTTGACGCCGATCACCGGACGCCGCATCTTCCCGTACTGGATCAACTGGGGAACCACTCGGCTCACCGTGTCCACCGGGACGGCGAAGCCGATGCCGGCATTGGCGCCCGACGGGGAATAGATCGCGGTGTTCACCCCGATCAGCCGGCCCGAACTGTCGAGCAGCGGCCCGCCGGAATTCCCGGGATTGATCGCGGCGTCGGTCTGGATCACGTCCTCGATCGGCGTGTTGAGCACGCTCGTGATCGTGCGACCGAGCGCGCTCACGATGCCGGTGGTGAGGGTGTGATCGAGCCCGAAGGGATTTCCGATGGCGAAGACCTTCTGTCCCACCTCGAGGTTTGCGCTCCCACCTACGGCCAGGGGCTTCAGGTCGCTCTTGGGCATCTGGACCTGGATGACCGCCAGATCGAGCTCGGGGGCGACGCCCACAAGCGTGCCCGCGAGATTCTTGTCGTGGAGGGTGACCGTGATCTCGGCCCCGCGCGAACCCTCGGCCACCGGCTGCACCACGTGGTAGTTGGTGACGATGTGGCCCTTGTCGTCCCACACGAAGCCGGAGCCGGATCCGGTCGCCTGCTCGGAGACGGTGCGGCTCCAGAAGTCGACCTGCTGCTCGGTGGTGGTGATGAAGGCCACCGCGCCCTGGGATTCCTTGAACAAGGCGATGGTCAACCGCTCGTCCGGGTCGAGGTTGCGTTCCTTCGAACCGGCCTCGGGCCGGGTCTGCGCCTCAGCCACGGAAGAGCGGGAGACGACCTGCTTGAGGTCTCTCCCGAAGTAGGCTCCAAGGGCCGCGCCCAGGAGCAGGGCCGGAAAGAAGACGCGTCCAAGTCTCATGCGCCGATCTTAAGGTTCCGCCCTGATCGGACGCCAAAGGGGACGCGCCGCTCGCGCATAATCGCTCCTTCCACTTGTGAATCAGACCTCCGATACGCCCTCCCCGGCCCCACGCGCCGCCGTACTCGCCGCCATCTGGGCGGTGGGTGTGGTCGTGCGCCTCGCCTTCATCGGCCTCGAGCCCGCGACCGCGCCGGTCGCGGACGAGACCATGTGGCTCATGGCCTTGAAGCGGATTCCCGCCGCTCACTTCTCGCCGTTTTCCAATTTCCCGATCTTCAATCCGCCCCTGTACCCATACTTCCTGGCCGCGATGAACGCGGTCTTCGGGAGCCTGGCCGCGATCAAGGTCGCGCAGGCCCTGATCGGCAGCCTGCTCATTCCGGCGGTGTCCCGCGTGGCCTTCAGGGTGTTCGGTCCGCGTGCCGCCGTGGCCGCGGCCTGCTTCGCCGCCTTCTATCCCGAACTGATCTGGTACTCGGCGCACTTCTGGTGCGAGACGCTCTTTCTCTCGATCCTCTGGTGGGCGATCGAAAGGGTGATGGCCGCGGATGACGGGTCTTCGATCCGGACGGCCGCCGTCGCCGGAGCGCTCTTCGGCCTCGCGGTCCTGACCCGCGAGACCATCCTCTACCTCATTCCCCTGGCCGCGATGTGGCTCGCGTGGTCGAAGCCGTCAAGGCGTCCGATTCTGGCCCTGACCCTGATGGCCGCGACGTCTATGGTGGTCGCTCCCTGGACCGCGCGAAACTGGATCCAGTTCGGCGCGTTCATTCCGGTGTCGACGGGCGGGGGACTGAATCTCTATCAGGGCAACGCCTTGATCTCTCGCGGCGAGGTCTACAACGAGTACTACGAAAAGGAAGGCAAGGTCGAGCAGTACCAGTGGGCCAGGATGGCGGGAATCAAGGCGATTCTCAAACGGCAGCCGGGCTGGCTCTTCGAGAAGATCCGCGATGAAGGGCCGAGGCTTCTGGAGCTCGATTCACTCGCGCTGATCCACCTGCGGCGCCGCGCCTACGCGGATCCCTCGTGCGGCGTGTACCGCGGCGTGGCCGCGATCGTCATCGTGCCGTGGATCCTGATCGCGCTCGGCGCGATGTTGGCCCTGGCCCGCACGCCCGTGAATCGGAAGACCGTCTTCCTGGGCGGCCTCCTGGTCGCGTACCTCCTGCTTCACATTGCGACCCACGGCTTCTCCCGCTATCGCCTGCCCGTGGTCCCGGTCTTCATGATTCTTTCGGCGGCGCTCTTCGAGCTCGACGCTCGAGCCGGAAACGTCCCATCGCGAAAGCTCTTGCTTGGGACTCTCCTGGTGGCGTGGGCTCTGCTTTCGGCGCCCTCAGCGCTCGACCAGCTCGGACAACTGGGCTTCGGCGCACCGCCCACCCATGAAGGCTTCGCGCCGGTCTGCCCAGGCTAGAAACACGAAGGGCGGCGATTTCTCGCCGCCCGGGGCGCAACGAGCGCTGCCTCGCGGAGACCTTAGAAAGCCGCCGGACGGCAGGTGTAGACGCCGCCGATGTAGGGCGTGTTCGAGCTGCCGATGATGGTGTCGACGTTGGTGGAGGAGCCGTTGTCCCGCTTGAGGCCAACCTCATCCTTGGATCGCGACGAGCCCTGGCCGCCGCCGATCGCGCAGATTCCGGTCATGGCCGTGATCTTGTCGGCCAGGATCCGGGTGTACGTGACTTCGTCGACCTTGAGGGAACCGTTCGAGTTGAAGAGGTCGGGACGCGTGCGCTCGAGGTCGGCCTGAGCGTTGTCGATCACAGCAAAGTAGGGGTTGCCGCCACCTTCGAAGCAGCACGAAGCGCCACAGTCAGGTCGCTCCGGTAACTCGCACTTGAGGGCGGCGGTCGGAGTCGGGGTCGGGGTCGGAGTCGCGGTGGGCGTCGGCGTGGGCGTGCCGGTCGACCCGGTCGGGGTCGAGGTAGTCGCGCCTTTGCCGCAGCTCGCGAGGGCCATAGCGAGGGGAAGGCCCAGACACGCCAGGCTGATGCGAAGAGTTCGGCTCATAGTAGTTTCCCTCAAGAAAAGAAGTGCCGTCGCCGGTGACGCCCGTCAGGCATCAACGCCACGGGAGGCTTGCATCGACCGGACACCGAACCCGGTGCCTGGCCTCTTACGCGGTCCGGCCACGAAAAAGGGAGTCTACCCGCGCCAGGGCGAAAGCCCCAAGGCCCAAAGGGACTCTCCGCTCAACCGAGAGCGAGCCCCACGATCAGAACCTGGCACGGGGCCCGCCCCTCGTTTACCCACAACCGGAGCTCTCCGCCGATGAGGGTCACGGAGTCCCCGGTCGAAAGCACATGTTCGTCGGGTCCGAGCCGGAGATGAACCCGGCCCTTGAGGATGAGCGCGAACTCTTCCGTGCGGTGCGCCACCGGATGCTTGCCGCTGCGACCGCCGGGCGCGAGGGTGATGAGGAGGGGATCGAGCCGTCGCTGGGGGCTGTGCCGGCCCAGCGACTCGAGCTCGGCGTTGGACCAGGAACTCGGAATCGGCTCGCGATCGGCGCGGCGCAGGACGAGACCACCTTCTCCCGGGCCGACCGCGGCGAAGAATGACCCGAGAGTGACGCCAAGGACATTCGCGATCTTCTCCATCGAGTGGATCGAAGGGGAAACCTGCCCGTTCTCCAGTTGGGAGATGAAGCTTGGGGAAAAATCCGTGCGGGCCGCGAGTGCTCGGACCGACAGCCGGGCCTGTTCTCGTAACCGGCGTACATGCTGGCCCACCTGCTGCTGTTTCAGAACGGGGTTTCGGGCCGGCATGCTTTGAAATGTTACGTGAGATCCAAACAGGCAACCGGTCGCGCGGCCGCACGCCGCGTTGGAGGTCCTACCGCGGGCCGGTGAACGGCCGAAGGAATTCATCCTTCGGCTGGAGGTCCCAGTTCACTTCGGCGCCGTTTGGTGGAAGCCTCGCGTAGACGGCTCCCCGCACGAACTCCGAGATCTCGCGGGTCCTCGCTTTGCCGAAGTACTCGACCAGATGCGGGCTCCTAAGTTTCTCGAGCCACGCCTCCTTGTCGATGACGATCGGATCGGCGCTCACGAGAAGAAGGTCCTCTCGGAAGGCCACCGCGTAAGGGAAGGCACGTTGGGCGGCCGCCCGAATCCTGGAGGTCTTTCCGAGGACGCACATGAGTCCGCCCGGCTTCAACGTGTCCTTCACGAGACGGTAGAACTCGACGGAGTAGAGGTTGTTGCTCATCGTCGAGTCTGTGTCGATGGCGTCGGCCACGATGATGTCGTACTTGCGGCCATCGGCGTGGAGCCGCCGCCGGCCGTCGTCCTTGACGATGGTCACCCGCTTGTCGGCGAGGAACTGCGCAACCCGGCTCATGCCATCACGGGAAGCGACGCGCGCCATGAGACGGGGCTGGCTCGATGCAATCTCGAAGACCACGACGCGCTGGGTCTTCTCGTTCGACGAGGCCGCCCAGGCTGTGTCGCCCGAGCCCATTCCCACCACGGCCACATCTTCGGGATTCGGGTGCACGATCGCCGGGAACGCGCCGATGGCGGTGTGAAGCCAGCCATAGGGCAGCCAGCTGTTGTGCCGGCCGTTGATCCAGAGCTTGTAGCGTTCGCCCTCGGGGGTCAGCAGGGTGACGCTGGCGGCGTCCTCTTCGACGAGGGAGATCACGGGATCGGGATCTCCATGCAGACGCAGCCAAAGATGCTCGTTCGCGGGGAACGTGATGCCGAGGAGCAGGAGCGCCGCGGCGAGCCAGCCGAAGCGTGCACGGCGGGTGGCGCGAAAGCCCAGCAGCGCGATGATCAGGGACACCACCGAGAGCGACTGAAAGACGCCCGACGTTCCCACCTTGTCGAGGAGCACGAGGCCGGTGAAGAGACTGCCCAGGGTGCAGCCCGCGATGTTGGCGGCCTGCAGGAGGCCCACGGTCCGGCCGCTGCTCACGGGATCCTTCTGAGTGGCGCGTTGCAGCACGGGAAATCCGAATCCCATGAGGAAGGTGGATGGTCCGAACAGAGCAATGGGCAGGCCCAGGTAGACGATCAGGAATTCCCAAACGCTTGCGGCTCGAAGGTGGACGCCGTAGGGCGTCTTGCCGTACGCGACGATCCACGAGATTCCCGGAAATGAGGCGGGCAGCCATACCAGCAGGGAGTGGGCGAGGACGGTGACCAGGACGACGCCGATCTGGCAGGTGAGGAACACCTCGAGCGGCCGTCTTATCGATGCGGCCCGCCGCGCGGCCACGAACGTACCCGCGGAAAGCCCGAGGAGATAGACGGCAAGCAAGGTCCCAAAGGCGAAGGCCCCGCCCTTGGCGGTTACGTCGAGGACCCGGAACCAGACCACTTCGAGAGAAAGCGAGACGAACCCCGACAGGGCGTAGAGGAGGACCCAGCGCTCCAAAGGCTGAGCGGCCTCGTCAGTGGAATCGGGAATCGGCGCGGCCTTCGGCTCCTGGCTTGGCGCCTCGGGCGCCATCCCGGCGGCGGTGCGTCGGGCCAGGATCAGCGCGCCGATCCCGGCGATCGCGCTCCCGATCGCTCCTACGAGAATCGCGCCGGTTACGCCGAGGAACCGGACGAGCACCCACGGGGTCAGGAACGCTCCGACCGAGGCGCCGAGCGCGTTTGCTCCATACAGCAACCCGATGGTCCGGGGAGCGTCTGCCTGGTCCTTCACGAGGCCGCGCACCAGGAAAGGAAGCGACATTCCCATGAGAGCGGTGGGCGGAAGCAGGGAGAGGAAGTGGGTGATCGCTCCTTGAACCATGCCGTCGTACAACTGCGGCATGTAGCGATACAGGAAGCCGTAATAGAAGGGCACGCTCACGGTTGCGAAGCCGGCCACCAGAAGCTCGATCACCGCGAATGCGATGAGCGACCTCTTCGGTGTGAGTCTCGCGGACATCGTGCCGCCCACCTGGCTTCCAATGCCGAGGCCGGCCATGAAAGCGGCGGTGATGATCGCGACCGAATGGACCGCGATGCCGGTGGTGAGGCCGAGGAGGCGCTGCCAGGCCACCTGATAGACGAGGGCGGCGGCTCCGCTCAAGAAGAAGAAGGCGGTGGCGAACCGGATGTCGCGACCAGGCGTAGTCCGGCTCATAGGTATCTTGAACTCAAGCGGGCGAGGATATCAAGCACCGCGATGGCGCGACAACATTGGGGGGCTACTTGCGCTCAGCGTACGGGCGGAGGAACTCGTCCTTGGGCTGGAGATCCCAGTTCACGTCGGCCATCGAGGCCATGGGAGGCGCGTAGATGGCTGCTCGCACGAACTCCGCCACTTCGCGGGCCCGGCCCTTTCCGAGATAGTCCGCCATTCTCTGGCTGCGCAGTCGCTCGAGCCAGAGATCCTTGTCGAGATGGATCGGTTCGGAACTCACGAGAAGGAAGTCCTCGCGGAAGGCCACCGCGTAGGGAAACACGCGCCTTACCGCGGCGAGAATCCGGTCGGTCTTGGCCAGGATGCACATGACGCCGCCCGGCTTGAGCGAGTCCTTGACCAGCCGGTAGAACTCGACCGAGTAGAGATTGTTGCTCATGGTCACGTCGGTCCAGACCGAGTCGGCCACGATGATGTCGTACTGGCGGCCGTCGGCGTGCAGGCGTCGGCGCCCGTCGTCCTTGACGATGGTGACCCGAGGGTCGGAGAGGAACTCCTTCACCCGGCCCATGGTGGGCAGGTCCGAGATGCGCCTCAGGAGCGCAGGCTGGCTGGACGCGAGTTCGAAGACCACCACGCGCTTCGTTTCCGCGCGGGATGCCGATGCCCACGCGGTGTCGCCCGAACCGAGGCCAATGACCGCGATGTCCACGGGCGCCGGGTGTGAGACCGCGGCCAGCGCGCCGATCGCGGTATGCAGCCAGCCATAGGGAAGCCAACTGTTGTGGCGTCCGTTGATCCAGAGCTTGTATCGATCCGCCTCGGGAGTCAGCAGGGTGACGCTGGCCGCGTCCTCCTCGACCACTGAGCCTTTCGGGTCCGGGTCTCCATGGAGCCGAAACCAGAGGTGTTCGTTGCTCGGGAACATGACCGCGGTTGTGGCGAGGACTCCGGCGAGGACGGCGAAACGCGTCTCGCGTAGCGCTCTGAAGCCGAAGAGAGCCACGACCACGGAGATGAGGGTCAGAGTCTTGAAGACGCCGGCCGTGCCCACGCGATCGAGCAGCACCAGACCGGTGAAGAGGCTTCCGAGCGTGCAGCCCGCGATGTTCGCCGCCTGCAGCAGGCCCACGGTGCGTCCGCTCGATGAAGGATCCGACTGGGTGGCGCGCTGCAGGACCGGGAAACCGAAGCCCATCAGGAAGGTGGAGGGCCCGAAGAGAACGAGGGGCATCAGGAGAAACACGATGAAGAACATCGCCGGGTCGGTCGAGGGCAGATGCACGCCGACCGAGAGCTGCCCGTAGGTCACGAGCCGAGAGATCACGGGCCACGTGCCCGGAGCCCAGACCAGAGCCGCGTGAGCGAGGACGGTGGTGAGAACGATCCCGATCTGGCACATCAGGAAGACCGCGAGCGGGCGTTTGATGGACGCGGCCCGGCGGGCGGCCACGAACGTTCCGGTGGCGAGGCCGAGGAGATAGATGGCGAGCAGGGTTCCAAAGGCGAAGGCGCCGCCCTTGGCCCCGACGTCGAGCACGCGGAACCAGATCACTTCGAGAGAGAGCGAGACGAAACCGGAAACCGCGTAGAGCAGCACCCATCGCTCGAAGGACTGGGCTGGTTCATGGCTCTCTTCGAAGTGTTCCGCGGACTCGACCGGCGCTGCTTCGACCTCGACCTCTCCACGACGCTTGGCGAGCATCAGCGCGGCTGCCCCGGCAACGGCGCTGCCGAGAGCGCCGACCAGAATCGCGCCGGTGACGCCCAGGAACCGGAGCAGGACCCACGGCGTGAGGATCGCGCCCGCGGACGCGCCGAGCGCGTTCGCTCCATAGAGGAAACCGATGGTGCGGGCAGCCCCCGCGCGCTCCACCACCAGACCGCGTACCAGGAAGGGCAGGGACATGCCCATGAGGGCGGTGGGCGGCAGGAGGGTAACGAAGTGGGTGATGGTCCCCAGGAGCATGTTGTCGTAGAGCCCCGGGAGAGTTCGATAGAGGAGCCCGTGATAGAAGGGCACGCTCACCGCGGCGAAGGCCGCGACCGCGATCTCGATGATTCCGAAAGCGACGAGAGATCGTCGCGGCGTCAATCGCGCCGAATAGAGGCCCCCGTAGTGGCTGCCGATCCCGAGACCAGCCATGAAGGCCGCGGTGATGATGGCCACGGAGTGCACGGCGACGCCGGTGGTGAGGCCCAGGAGCCGCTGCCAGGCGACCTGGTAAACCAAGGCTGCCGCCCCGCTGAGGAAGAAGAAGGCTGTGGCGGTCCGGATGTCCCTTTGGGGCGAGGGCGTCCGGCTCATGGCGAAGGGATGCTCAACGGGGGCAGAGGATACCGTATCCGCCCGCGTCTAGTGGATTCGATGGGCCGGTTCGATCGAGGGCTGCAGAGGCGGAAGGCGCAACGACTCCAGGGCCGAAAGCAGGGCCTGGGCCGCGATCCGATGAGCCAGTTCGCTGGGATGCTCGTCGCTGGCGCCCTCCACCACGAGCAGATGCCAGTCCATGCCGTGGTAGTAGGGAAGCAGATCGATGAAAGTCGCCCCCGACGATCGCGCCACCGCGGCCACCTTCTCATTTACCGAAGCAAAGGGGTAGTCGTCATCGAGCGGATTGGCGAACAGGGGAAAGAGAACCACGATGAACGGCACGCCCTTCTCGCGGCACCGGGCGGCCATCGCGTCAATGGACTTCTTCACCGCGACGAAGCCCGGCTGCCCCTCCCGATACAGGTTCAGGTGATTTTCGATCCGCTTGCGGTTCTCTCGCGTCGCGTGCAGTCGATCGGCGACCAGGCTGAGCAGTGCGGAGCGCCGCCAGAAGGGATGACTCTGTTTCTCTGACAAGGCGACGGCCCACTCCCGCGCGCGGCGCTCCTCCGCGGCGCCCGGATCCTCCGCGTCGTTGAGGACATAGCCCAGCACCACCAGGTCCGGCGAATAACCGAAGCCCTCGTTCTCGAGGATCACCTGCTCCTGCTCGGTGTCGATGCCCGGCACGGCCAGAACGACGGACTCCCACGTTTCCGATCGCGAGGCCGCGAGGCCCCGCTCCGTTCGCTTGGGATAGGTATCGTCCAGCAGCACGCCCACCCCATACGTGAACGAATCGCCTATGAAGACGGCGCGGCGAACTCCGGGCGGTTTCTCCTTCGTGTGCTCGACGTCACGGTAACCAGCCGTGTTCATGGGCTCGCGAGACCGGTGTCCGCGAACCGGCGAATAGCCCCCCTTGGATGGCTGCGAGCGCTGCGCCAACCGCGCTCCGCCTTCGAGGGTCGCCACGGCCAGGAAGACTCCGAACACCAGCAAGGCCCCCTCCCCGAAGCGCACTCGTTGCCTGACCCCGTCGCGCTTGCGGGCCCTGTATTCCTGCTCGGGATCGTTCCACACGGACTCGGGGCTCATGACGGCGGCGGGCTCTGGCTTTCGTGGGCGTGCGATCGCCGGCCCAGCCAGACGAAGAGGCCGGAGAGGGAAAGGAGGAGCACCAGGGCGGAGGCGACGATGGAGAAGGCGAGCGCGCTCTCCTTGGGCAGCCCGACCTGTTGGAAGTAGAGGACGTACATTCCTTCACGAAGGCCCCAGCCGTTGACGGAAATGGGAATGGCCTGAATGAGCGTGCAGAGCGGAACCATGAGGAGGCTGGTCGGAAGCGCCAGCGGAATGCCCAGGGCGCGGGCCACGATGAAGAAGTAGGAGACGCCGAGAAACTGGAGAACGAGGGACAGGAGGAACGAATACGCCACCGCGCCCTTGTTGGCCCGGAAGGCGTTGAGCGCGACCTGCACGGTGACGAACTTGTCGTGGATCAATGGAAATCGCCCGAGCCCGACCCGCCCGGCCACGGAGGTGACGAACCCGGGGGTCATGAAGACCGCGCCCATGGCCAGGAAGAGCACGGTGAGGCCCGCGAGAATGACGCGCGCGCCCGCCAGCCCCTGGACCCGCGGGCCGCCGAGCAGGAAGGCGGGCGCGGCGATGAAGTAGAGGGCGATGAAGCCCACCAACCGGTCCATGCCCGCGACGGTGAGCGAGGCGGTATGCGAACCGGCGGCCCGGGCGGCCTCGGTCACCCGAACCACGTCGCCGCCCACGTTGCTGGGGAGGAAGTTCGCGAAGAAGGCGGAGATGAGGTACGACTGGGTGAGCGAGCCGAAGCTGGACTTCCCCCCGAGCGCGTCGAGCAGCACCTTCCACCTGAGAGTGGAGAGGATGACCACGATCACGTAGATGGACACCGCGATTCCGAAGAGCCGGTGATCGCCCTGCTGAAAGTGGCGGAAGACATCCGCAAGGTCCACGCTGCCCAGCAGGTAGACGAGCAGGCCCGCCGAGATGGCGGCCTTGACCAGGAAGAGGAGAGTTCGACTCAAGGTGGGGTTGGAGTCAGGCAGGATATACCCCGGGGTTCCGCCGCACATTTGTTCAGTAGTCCTTGACGCCCCGTCCGCTTCTCCCGGACGGTGTTCAGCTATGCTGAACACCCGGTTTGACTCCCGATCAAAGCCCCGCCTCTCCCGTTCCCGCCCGGGACCCCGGCGCGGGAGAGCGGTTCTATCCCGCTCTCGACGGGTTGAGGGCGCTGGCGACTCTGGCCGTCCTCATTTCCCACTTCTTCCCCGACCGCTCCGCGATTCAGCGGGCGTTCCACTGGGGCCGCTTCGGAGTGATGCTCTTCTTCGTCCTCTCGGGGTTCCTCATCACCGGTCTCCTGCTCCGGGGAAGGGATGTGGTGGCGAGCGGGTGGGTGACGCGCGGACAGGTCTTCCGGGCTTTCGTGGCTCGGAGGGCCCTTCGCATCGCGCCCATCTACTACCTGGTCGTCCTGGTGGGCTGGGGAGTCGGCTATGGCCCGATCGCGAACCTGCTCCCCTGGCATCTGACCTACACCGGCAACATCGCCCTCACCTATTTTCACCAACCGCTCTCCCAGGCGACCCATCTCTGGTCGCTCTGCGTGGAAGAGCAGTTCTATCTGTTGTGGCCCATCGTCGTTCTCTTCGCCTCTGCCCGACGCCTCGTCCTCATCGCGATCGGCCTCGTGGTGTTCAGCTTCGCATACGAGGCGGTCGGAGTGCTGCAGGGCCGAAGCTTCGAGGAGACGCACCTCGTCCTGCAGGGTTGCATGGACGCCCTGGGGCTTGGGGCGCTGCTCGCGATTTGCTCGCGTCGCGACCAGGCAGGGGGCAACTCCGCCGAGCGACTGTCGTTCTGGGCCGCGCTCCTCGGCGCTCCTTTGTTCTTCTTCGCTCAAGGATTCAGGTACCAGGTTGGTCTTCCCGCCACCGACCTCTTGCCGTACCGGATTCCAGGCGACCTCGGGATCGCCCTCATGTCGGTGTCCCTGGTGTACCTCGCCACCACGACCAGCAGCTCCCTGGTTCGGAGGTCCCTCGAACTGCGGCCCGTGCGCTACATGGGACGCATCAGCTATGGGATCTACCTCTACCACCTGTTCCTGATTCCCATCGGACGCGTGGTGGCGCGGGGCTATGAGTGGTCGGAGATGGAGCGAGGGCTCGAGATGTTCCTCGCCTACACCGCGATCTCCGTTGTCCTCGCGACGATCTCCTGGTATGTCATCGAATCGCCTATCAACCGACAGAAGCGCCGCTTTCCCTTTCCTCCAAAGCCCGTCGGCGATCGGCCATGACTCGCCCGTCCTGTCCGATGAGGATCTGTATCCCGATGTCCGCCGCCCTCCTCCTTTCCTACGGATGTGGGGGAGGATCCGCAGGGGCGGTGCCTCCCACGGCGGCCAGCCGACTTGTCACTTTCGCCGCGTTCCTTGATGAGAACCGGAACGGCCTCCTCGAAGCCTCGGAGCGCATCCGGGTTCCCGGCGCCCTGATGTCGTTTGGCTCCACATCAGGAAAGGGCGCGCCTCTCACCGGCGAAGTGGCGCTCAATGTTCTTCCGACCGCCCAGGCCCTCTCCGTCGATCCGTCGTCCCTTCCCCCATACTACCGTGGCCCGGAGAGCTCGGTGGTGGCGCCACCCCTCGCCGGCAATCTCAATGTGCCGATCGCGCTTCCCCTCGGTCCGGGTGCGACGGCCGGGGTGTACCTCGCGTTCGGAGACAGCATCACCGACGGCCAGGCCGCCACCGGCGATGGTCAGGGCTACACCGGTCAGCTCGAGAGAATGCTGAGCGCGCACTTCGGCTTAGCGAAGGTGATCAACGACGGTATCGACTCCTCGAGCTCGGAGCGCGGCGACTCGCGGATCGCCGCCTCCCTCGCCTCGGGCCGTCCTGCGTTCACCCTCATTCTCTACGGCACGAACGACTGGTCGGATCCCCTCTGCGGCCGGCCCCCCTGCTTCACCATCTCGAATCTGCGCTCGATGGTTCAGAAGGTGAAAGCGGCGGGAGGATTCGCTTTCGTGGGCACCCTGCTGATGACCAATCTGGGGGACGACTTCAGGGCCTCACCACAGCGAAACAGCTGGATCGTGGCGCAGAACGAGGCGATTCGGCAGATGGCGACCGAAGAGGGCGTGGCGCTGGTCGACCTGTACGCGGCGTTCGAGCGCTCCCCCCTCGCATGGTCCGAGCTCTTCGCCGATTACATTCACCCCTCGGCCGCGGGCTATGCCTTGATGGCTGAGACCTGGTTCGAGGCGATCACGAAGGGGCGGTAAGCGCGTCCCCGTGCATTCGGACTGCGCGCATGTTCAGTCTCAATGAACAGTGGGTGTAAGGTTGCGGGGTGATTCGATTCAGTCGAACGCTCCTCGGAATCCTGGCGGGGATCATCATCGCCATTTCGTTCACGACCCTGGGGATTCTCGTGGGGCGCAGGACCCAGCGGGCCGCCGCGCCAGCCACCGCCGCCCCGCCGCACCGCTAGCCGGGGTTGCCGACTGTCCTGACGGACCCTGACCCGCCTTGGGTCCGTTAAGTGAAGCTTTACATATGTTTAGCCATGGGTCTCCTTGCTAGAATCCGCCGCCCTCTAAAGACACCCCAAAGGAACGATTCAATGCGAAATCCAGCCCCTGCCCTGCTCGCCACTTTTGCCGCCTTCTCTTTCGCCTGCGGTGAGGGGCAGATGCCCGTAGCGGCGACGACCACTCCCGTCGTCGTCGTGGCTACGCCGACGCCGACTCCCGCGCCCACCCCCACTCCAGTGGTCCTTGGCCAGGGCGTCGCCTGTGGCCTGCCGGTCATGCCCGAGTGTGGGCAGCCGGGCGACAAGGGGCAGCCGCCCGGCAATCCTCCCGGAGTCTGGGGCTGCTGCACGGTGGTTCAGGACAACACGGAGCAGTTCAGAACCATGATCTCCGAGGCGATCTATAGACTGAAGGAGGAGCAACCCAGTCTGTTCGGGCCGGGGAACCTCGTTCTCGACGAGCCTGCCTATTCAGCGGGCGTCGCCAGGATCGTGGAGCGCGACAACAAGGGGGTGTGCGCCAAGACCGGCGGCCCCCATGACGAGATCGCCATCAAGACCTCAAACGCCTGGAGCGAGCAGTACGACATCTTCACCCAGTTCGGGACTGCCTTCAACCCTCCGGGCTATCAGGTGAGCTGCACCCCGGCACGCTTCTAGTGTTCTGTCTCGTAAGTCCGCGATACATGCGACCGTCGAGGCGCCCCGGTCGCAAGGCGCCGAGGAGGCTGCATATCCAGCATAGGCAACGAGCGCGAAGCCTCCCCTCGGGGGGACGAGCAACGCAGCGCGCGGGGATGCATCGGCGGTCCCATGTGTCGCGAACTTACGAGACAGAACACTAGCGAGCAGCAAGGGTCGCGGTTCCCTCGGCGGCCCGGCAGGCGGCGCCCCTGCAGTCCTGGAGGGCCATGACCCGCGCGTGAAGGGCTGCGAGAGCCGGGCCATCGAGTCGCGAGGCGGTGTTCTCCATCTGGAAGGGATCCTTGACCAGGTCGTAGTACTCCTTCTCGCCCGTCGCGTACTCGACATACGTAGCCTCCTTCGATCGCAGGCCGAAGTATCCGCGCACTCGAAAGGGTGCGCCGCCGCCGAAGTGCTCGATCAGCATCGACTCGCGCCAGGAGACCTTTTCGCCCTTCTTCAGAAGAAGGAGAGGCATGAGGGATCGGCCATCACGGGCAGCCGCGTTCGCGGAAGCGCCGCCCGCGAGGTCGAGCAGGGTCGGATCGAGGTCGACCAGCCCGACCACCTGATCGAGGGTCAGGCCTTCCGCCACGCCCGGGCCGCGCGCCATCAGTGGAACCCGGACCGATTCCTCGTAGGGCGCGTATTTCTCCGCGGGGATCCGATGCTCGCCCCGCATCCAGCCGTTGTCGGAGGTGAGGAAGACATAAGTGCGCGAGATTTCGCCGGTATCGTTGAGCGTCTTGAACAGCGCTTCGACCGCGTCTTCCACCGAGAGGAGCGACTGCTTCATCGACCGGTAGGTCGCGTCGATCTCCTCCGCCTGCTGCCTCGTGATCGGCGTCGCCTGTTCGCGCAGGGCCTTCGGTTTGTCGCTCAGGTCCGCCTCGTCGAAGGAGGGCTTGCGCGGCGCCTTCTCGCCGGGGAAAGCGGCGAGATGGCGCTCCGCCGGCTCGGGAGGAATATGGGGCGCGCTCACCGCAAGGAGGGCGAAAAAGGGGCGCGTGTCGCCCTTCTTGGGGTCGCGGAGGAACGAGCCGAGACGCTGGCTCAAGAGATCGGTCTGATAGCCGCCGGATCCGGCGTCGTAGACCTTGAGCGTCCCGTTCTCATTGAGGGTGAACCGATTGTTGTGAGCCTCGCGGTCCGAAAGCACGGCTCGAAAATCGTCCCAGCCCTTCGGCACGAAGGTCTCCGGCCGCCCCAGCGGAAAGTCGTTGACGTACTTGCCGAAGAGGCCGGTGCGATAGCCCTGGGACTGAAGCCTCGTGGCGAGATTGTTCTCGTCGTAGCCGCCCTTCGCCCACGGGCGGTAGCCGCCCTCCGCGCCGTTGTTGTAGTACACCTTGTTGTTGTGGGCGTACTGGCCGCTCAGGAGGACCGCCCGCGCGGGCCCGCACAGGGGCGTGTTCGCGATATTCGAAGTGAAGCGCACGCCCTTCTCGATGAACATCGAGCGGAGTCGCGGCATGGACTCGGTGATCTCGACGTCGGCATCGTCGAGCAGCACCACCACGATGTTGGGCCGCTTCTTCGGCAGTGTCGCGAGCCCTGGAGATTGCGCGAGGACGGGAAGGACGATCAGGGCCAGCGCCCACAGGAGCCGCGGGGCCCGGGAGGACGGCGATGGCGCGAGGCTCAGCTTCACCGTAGGGTTCTACCGCACGCCCGGCGGCTTCACGCCGCTGACCGTGATGGGTTCGAGTTTGTGGCCCTCGAGCCGCTTGTTGATCCTGGGGAGATCGACGGTGATCACCGCGTCGTACTTCGCCATGATCGCGTCGAGCTGACTCTTCTGGAGCTTGTAGACGTCGTACGAACTGGCGTTCGGCCTGCCGTCGCCGGACGAGACCACGCGCAGCAGCGCGCCGAGCTTGTTGCCGAGCTTGATGGGGAAGTTGAGGGGGTCCTGGCCCGTGCGGTTCCTCACCTGATACAAATCCTCCTCCACCGTGGAGAGCTTCGCGAGCACCACCGCCGCGTCGGCGGAGAACGCCTTGTTCTTCGCTTTGGCGTCACGGTCCATGATGTCCTTGCGGATCCCGCGGATCTTCGCGACCGTGCTGTGCGCGGCGGAGGTCGCGTTGCGCACCTGCATGGCCAGGTCGAACTGCTCCTGCAGGTCGGCCACCGTGGTGTTCTTGAGCCGCGGATCGATCTTCACTTCGAACGGCACGGTCTCGGTCTCGGGGCCCACCGTGACTTTGGCCGAGTACATCCCGGGCATGGCCAGCGGCCCGGCGGAGGACGCGCTCCACAGGATCATTCCTTCGAACGTCTCCGGCCCGGGGTAGCGGAGGTCCCAGGTGAATCGGTTGAGCCCGGCCTTGCGCGTGGGAGGTTTGACCGAGGGTGGCCCGAAGAAATCATCGCCGCCGTCGCCGGCCTTCTTCTTGTCGTCCTCGGGTGTTCCGATGAAGGAGCGGACCACCGCGCCCTTACCATCGAGGATCTCGACCTGCACCCTCTCCGCCGGCTGTTTCAGGATGAAGTCGATGGGCACCGGGCCGTTGCCGCGGACCGCGGCCCGCGGCGTGAAGACGTGAAGGGAGGCGGCCGCGGTCCGCGCGGTCATCTGGCGCGCCGGGCCGATGTCGTCCATCACCCACATCGACCGGCCGTGGGTGGCGATGACGAGGTCGTTCTCTTCGACCACGAGGTCGGAGATCTGGGTAACGGGCAGGTTCTGGCTGAACGGCTGCCAGGAGGCGCCGTTGTTGAACGAGATGTACACGCCGTGCTCGGTGCCCGCGTAGAGCAGGCCTTCCCGCTTCGGATCCTCGCGCACCGCGTGCACGTAGGCGCCTGCCTCGATGCCGTTCACGATCTTCGTCCAGCTCTTGCCGTAGTCGTCGGTGCGGTAGATGTAGGGCGACCGGTCGTCGAGCTGGTAGCGCTTGGCGCACAGGTACGCGGTGCCGGCCTTGTGCGGCGAGGCTTCGATGATGCTGATGCGCGCGAACTCGGGCAGCCCCGCGGGGGTGACGTTCGTCCAGTTTCTGCCGCCGTCGCGGGTGATGAAGGCGAGCCCGTCATCGCTCCCCGTCCAGATCGTGCCCTTCTCAAAGCGCGAGGGAGCGACGGCAAAGATCGTCGCGTAGATCTCGGGGCCGTTCATGTCGTGGGTGATCGGGCCGCCGGAATCGCCGAGCGTTTTCGGATCCGCGCGGGTCAGGTCGGTGCTGATCATTTCCCAGGTCTTGCCCTCGTTCGTGGTCTTCCAGAGGTGCTGTGACGTCGCGTAGAGCGTGTTCGGTTCGAGAGGATCGAAGACGATGGGAAACGTCCACTGCCAGCGCTCCTTCAGGTCCTTGGAGGGCATGCCGGAGAAGAACTCCGGATAGATCTGGACGTCGCGAAGCGCGCCGGTGGATCGATCGAACCGCGTGATCAGAGCGCCCTGGCTGCCCGCGTAGAAGATGTCGGGATTGGTGGGGGAGGGAGCGATGTAACCGCTTTCGCCCCCGCCCACCTGGTAGAACCAGCTGCCCGGGTCGCCCGGCCCCATGCGGGGCGGCGCCAGAGGATCGGGCCGCGACGGCGCGCACAGGGTCGTGTTGTCCTGCTGCGCTCCGCAGACGTGGTAGTTGAAGTCCTTCGTGGTGATGACGTGATAGAGCTGCGCCGTCGGGTAGTCCTGGTCGGTGAAGGTCTCGCCGCCGTTCGTGGTCACGGTGCCGCCGCCGTCATTGCTTGCGATGAAGCGTTTGTTGTCGCCCGGGGCGATCCACAGGTCGTGGTTGTCGCCGTGGGGCGGGCGGATGGTGGTGAAGGTCTTGCCCCCGTCCACCGACTTGTGGAAGTTCACGTTGAGGACATAGACGAGGTCCTTGTTCTGGGTGTCGGCGTAGACGCGCGTGTAATAGAAGGCGCGCTGGCGAAGGGCGCGGTCGTCGTTGATCTTCGTCCACGTTCCACCCGCGTCATCGGAGCGGAAGAGGCCGCCGTTCTCGTTCTCGACCATGGCGAAGACCCGGCTCGAATCGACGGGCGACACCGACACGCCGATCTTGCCGACGACACCGGCGGGCAGTCCGGGATTCCGCGTGATGTCGCTCCACGTCTCGCCCGCGTCGGTGGACTTGTAGAGGCCGCTGTCCGGGCCGCCTGAATTCATGCTCCACGGGGTTCGCCACGCCTCCCACAGCGAGGCGAAGATCACGTTGGGGTTCTTCTTGTCGATGGAGATGTCGACGCCGGAGGCCCTCGGGCTCTTGTAGAGGACCTTCTTCCAGATCTTGCCGCCGTCGGTGGTCTTGTAGATGCCGCGGTCCTCGCTCTCCGCGTAGGGCCTGCCGAACGCGGCCACATAAACGATGTCGGAATTCGTGGGATGAACGCGCACCCGCGCGAACGCCTGTATCTGCCCGAGGCCGGAGTGCCTCCAGGTCTTGCCCGCGTCCTCGGACTTGTATAGCCCGTCGCCCTGCATGATGTTCCCGCGGAACTGGGTCTCGCCCATGCCGATCCAGACGACATCGGGATTGGACTCCGCGACCGCGCACGAGCCCACGGAGGAGGACTTGATCTGGCCGTCCGTGACCGGCTTCCAGTTGAGGCCGCCGTCGGTGGTTTTCCACAGACCGCCGCCCACTGCGCCGAAGTAGTACTCGAGCGGCCGCTGAGCCGACCCGGTGGAGCAGAGCGAACGCCCGCCGCGATTGGGTCCGACGACGCGGTATTGAAGCGCGTTGAAGGCCGCGGCCTCGTAAGGCTGGGCGAAGGCCGAGGGCGCGGTGGCGAGGCCCAGGGCCACGACAGCAGAAGGGAGGAATCGGCGATGCATGGGGGTTTTGGCTCCTGAGCGAGAGAGAACGGGGGGGCTACCAGCTGAGATCGAAGACGCAGGCTTCATCCCCTGCGCAGGTGCACAGGGTCTCGCGCACCCGGATGGGTCCCGGGGCCTTCATGGTCTCGAGGCCGCCCTGGTAGTAGCCGATGGCACTCAGGCAGTAGACCGGCGAGTACTCCGTGTACTTCGTGAGGCGCATCTGACCCGCCCGCGGGCCAAGTTGCTTGTAGGAGGAGGCGCCGAAGTTCTGAAAGCGATCGTGAAGCCGGGCCGCCTTCTCGAAGAAGCGATGCGGCTCGTCGGAGACGAACCCCGCGTAAATGCCGGAGAGGTTAGAGGTGGCGGAGAATCGACCGAGTTCGCGGAACACGTCGTCCGGGTTGCCCTTCGTGACGGCGGCGATGGCGCGATCAACCGCGATCAGCGAAGAGAGGGGAACCCATGAAGTGGCAAGGACGCTGTGGGCCACGAGTTTCGCCACCTCGGCCGGGAGGTGCGCGGCCAGAGTCGTGGCGGGATCGAGGCCTCGCTTCCCGAGCCAGTTGAGGTGAGCCTGGATCATGGTGCCCTTGACCTGGGCCGCCCCGGTCAGATGCTCGCGTTTGCTCGCCACGTGGTACTCCTCGGCGCCACTGTACTTCAACTGGGTCTCTTATTTGTATATAGTTTCGACACGCGTTGTGGGGGCGGTCCTGACCTTTCGTTCTTGAATACTCGCGAGTGATGTCGATTTCCAGATGATCAGTTTCCCCAAGACCCTCAGAATCGTTTCCCTGCTCTCCGCCGGGCTCCTTCTCCATCTCGCTTGCGGTTCGGGCAGCCCGTCGCCCTCGTTGCCCTCCGCCGCCCCTCCTTCGGCCACGCCGACGCCCAAGGCCCTCAACATCGTCGTGATCATGACCGACGATCAGGAGGAAGTGAGCGCTCGCGAGATGCCGCGGATGCAGGCGCTCATCGCCGCCCAGGGCGTCACCTTCCAGAACGCGATTGCCACGACCCCTCTGTGCGGCCCCTCGCGTGCGACCATCATGTCGGGCCGCTACGCCCACAATCACAACGTCCTCAGCAACGAAGCGCCGCTTGGCGGATACGGCAAGTATCGCGACAGCGGGTTGGAGGCCGATTCCCTTCCGGTGTGGCTCAAGTCGGCGGGTTACCGCACCGCCTACGTCGGGAAGTACATCAATGGATACGGTCCCGGCTGGACCAGCAAGCCTCCGGGCTGGGACGACTGGCTCGGCCTCACCGAGCCGCAGGCCTACACGAATTTCACCTTCAATGAAGACGGGAAAGACTTCAAGTCGGCGCTGAACGACTACCAGACCGACTACCTGGCCACGCGCGCGCTCGAGTACCTGAAGCGGACCGAGGAAAAGGACGACCAGCCCTTTTTCCTGATGGTGGCTCCCTACGCGCCGCATAACCGCTCGAAGTACGCGTCACGGCACGCGGGCATGTTCGATTCCGTCGGCGCGCCCCGGCCGCCCTCCTTCGACGAGGCCGATGTGAACGACAAGCCGAGGCACATCAAGCGAATCGCCCGATTCACCGCCGCCCAGATCATCGCCATCGACAGCGAATACCGGAACTCGCTGCGCGCGCTGCAGGCGATCGACGAGATGATCGAGAAGCTGGTGCAGGCCCTGGAGGCTCAGGGTGAGCTCGACAACACCGCGATCGTGTTCTTCTCCGACAACGGGCTTTCGACCGGCGCCCACAGGTTCACCGACAAGACCGCGCCCTACGCCGAGTCTCTCGACATCCCCCTCTACATCCGGGTTCCCGGAGGGCCGAAGGGGATCACGATCCCACACCTCGTCGCGAACATCGATTTGCCCGCCACCATCGTCGATTGGGCCCGTATGCCGCCGCCGCCCGGGATCGAGGGTCGGTCACTGACTCCGCTCTTCGCCGCATCCACGCCGCCGCTCAGCGCCTGGCGGCCCGATCTCCTCATCGAGTACTGGGACAACACCAATCCCGCGACCACGCTCATGCCGACCTACCAGGGCATCCGGGTGGAGAATGGCGTCGAATCCGCGTTGTACGTCCAGCACAACACCCGCGAAGAGGAGTACTACGACTTCAAGACCGATCCCTACCAGATGGATAGCGCGGTCGGGGCCAATCCTCTTCAGGTGAGCCGGTTCAACGAGCGCATGAAGCTCCTGGCGGCCTGTCGCGGCGCGTCCTGCCGCTGAGGCGGGGCGCTACTTGAACTGGGCGATGCGCTTGTCCAGCGCGGTCACCAAATCCGGGTTGAACCGGCGTAGTGTGTTCGTCTCGCCCGGATCCACCTCGAGGTCGTAGAGCACCGGGACCGAGTCCCGGAATCCCGGCCGCACGTACTTCCATTTGCCGGACCGGACCGCCGCGATCTCGCTCACCATGAAGAAATAGAACTCGCGCCGGCCGCCCATGCCCTTGCCGGGAATGCTGTCGACTTCTCCCGTAAGGAGTCGGGTGATGTCGACACCGTCGTAGTCCTTCGGAGGCATGGGCGCTCCGACCATGCTCGCGAGGGTGGGGAAGAAGTCGAGGGTCGAGGCCGGGTCCTTGATGAGGCGGCCCGCGGGAATCTTCCCGGGCTGCCAGGCGATGGCCGGGATGCGAATGCCGCCCTCGTTGATGTTGCCCTTTCCGTACGTGAGCGGCCCCGGCGAGCCCGATCCCTCGGGCCCGTTGTCGCTCAGGAGGACGACGATGGCGTTGCGGTCCCGCCCGGTCTCCTGGAGCGTGCGCATCACCTCGCCGACCGACCAGTCGAGTTCCCCGACCGCATCTCCGTAGGGGCCCCAGCCCGACGTTCCGACGAAGGCCGGACCGGCTATGTTCGGCACGTGCGGGGCGTGGTGAGCGAAATGCAGGAACAGCGGCTTGTCGAAGGGCGTCCTCTTGATGAACGCGGTGGCTTCATCGGTGAGGCGCTTGGTCAGCATGTCCATTCCGGGAAAGTCCTTGGTGACCTGCTCACCACTGATGAAGTCCGTGACCGGGGGCGAGCTCAGCATTCCGTAGAAGAACTCGAAGCCCAGGCGCAGAGGCATCTCGTTCACCTTCGCGCCGAGGTGCCACTTGCCCACGATGCCGGTCGCGTAGCCCTGGTTCTTCAGGATCTGGGCGATCGTGACCTCACCATTGCGCAAAACCGTATTGTTGTTCCAGGTGACACCGTTCCTGACTCCGTACCGGCCGGTGAGTAGGGAGGCGCGCGACGGCGCGCAGATCGGGGTGGGCACGTACATGGCGTCGAAGCGCGACCCCCCGGCGGCCAGCCGGTCGATGTTCGGCGTCTTGTTCAACTGGTGGCCGTAGACGCCGAGGTCGCCATATCCCATGTCGTCCGCGAGGATGATCACGATGTCCGGCGGTCCCGGCCGAGGCGTGGGCGCGGCCGCGGAGGGGACCGAGCCACTCGCGGGGGTGGGGGCGGCGGGCCCGCCGCCGCCGCAGGCCACGAGAGCCAGGGTGGCGAGGACAAAGGCGGCCCACAAGCAGGTGACCGCGGCGTGACGTCTGAAGGGCATTCCGGACAGAATACCAATTTTTTGAACTTACGCAGACCCCTTCAGGGCCCCATCGTTAGAATCGCGATCTGATGACTGAAGACGACGCCCCCAAGAGCTCCTTCGAACTGGCCATGGCCCGCCTGCGCAAGAAGGACGCGGAGAGCGGGGAAAGCATTCGCGAGCTTTCCGCCGCCCAGAAAGAGGAGATCGCGGAGATCCGCCGGGTCTACGACGCGAAACTCGCGGAGGTCGACATCATGAAGAAGCCGAAGCTCCCGCCCGGCCTTCCGGAAGAGCTTCGCGAACAGGTCGACCTCCTCAATGAGCAGTACATGCGCGAGCGGGACATCCTTTCCGCCGAACGCGACACGAAGATCGAGGCCGTTCGCAGCCGCGTCGCCAAGGCCTAGGAAGCGCCTTCGACTCTCCCATGGCTCGATGAGGCTCCTTCGCCGGGCCGGTCCTCCGGTTCTGCTGAGCGTCGGTTCGATCCTCTTCGTCCTCCTTGTCGCCGAAGCGGCGGCCCGCCTCGCCTCGCTCAGCGTGGGCACGGTCCAGATCAACCGGGGAGTGGTGCGCGCGAGCGCCGACCCGAAACTTGGATTCGAGCTCCGGCCGAACTCCTTCGTCGCTTCCGAAGTCGGCTATCGGATCAACGGTGACGGCTTCCGTGGCCCGACGCTTCAGCCCAGGCGGCCCGGAGTGAGCCGCGTCGCGGTGTTGGGCGATTCCATCGTCTTCGGTTACTGGGTCGCGGAGAGCGACGCGTTTCCCGCTCAGCTCGGCGCGATCCTCGGTCCGCGCGTGGAGACCCTCAATCTGGGCGTGCCTGGCTACAACCTCGATCAGGAGGTCGAGAATCTGCGGAACCGCGTCGATGCTCTTCATCCCGACGTCGTGGTGTTCGGCTTCTGTCTCAACGATCTTGAAGGCCTCGTGAGCTTCGAATACGGTCTCACCAAGGCGCGGCGGGAAGCGCGGAGCGGCCCGAGACACGCCCTCGAATCCCTCCTGTCCGTCTCCCGTTTCGCGGCCTGGATCGAGTATCGGCTCACCGAACGCGACGCCCGAGCGGAGTTCGCGCGGGCCCGCAATCCCTTCGGCGGGGAACTGTACAAGGCGACGCCCGAGACGCTCGACGCTCATCTCGATGCGAGCTTCACCGCACTCGCGGGAGTGGTGAAGCCTCGAGGCATCGCGGCCGCGATCGCGATCTTTCCGATCCTTGGAAACAAATTCGAGAACTACCCCTACCAGGACCTCCATGCCCGGATCGCGCGCGCCGCGGAGCGCGCGGGTCTTCTCTCCGTCGATCTCCTCCCGTGCTTCGCCTCCTATGGGTTTCGCGATGTTCGCGTCGATGTCGTCCATCCCAATCCCATGGGTCACCGGATCGCCGCGCATGCCGCGGCCGACGGACTCTTCGCCCGACTGTTTCCCGGAGAGAAGAGGCCCGCCGCGCTGGATCGTCCGTGCTCGAGCTATCGGCCCGAGGAGTTCGCTGCGGTCAGGGGGTACTAAGGGTTTCGCTCCGGTCGAACTTCATGACACTTGACATGACTTCTATGTTTCTATAATAATAGAAATATGGAAATAAGAGAAGCGGTGCAGCGACTGGGGGCCCTGGCCCACGAAACCCGTCTGTCGGTGTTTCGTCTGCTGGTGCGCCGGGGGCCTCTCGGCCTCGCCGCGGGGGAGATCGCGACTCGCATGGAGATCTCGCCACAAAACGCCTCGTTTCACCTCGCCGAACTCGCCCGCGTCGGTCTCGTGACCGCGAGGCGCGAGGGTCGGAGGGTCATCTATTCCGTGGATTTCGCCGCGAGCCTCGGCCTCGTGGACTACCTCAAGGAAAACTGCTGCGCCGAGGAAGTGGCGCCCGTCGTCCCTCTCAACACAATCACCAGGAGAAAGAAGTAATGGAAACGCTTGATGCCAAGAACAAGGACGCCGTGGTCAGCAACGTGCGAGGAAAGTACGCGGCCATTGCGCTCGAAGGAGGCTCGTGTTGCGGTCTGAGCGGCTGCGGCTCGCCATCTGAAGAAGCGGTCACGCTCGACATCGGCTACTCGAAAAAGCAGCTGAAGGCGGTTCCTGAGGGAGCCAACCTCGGTCTCGGCTGCGGCGCACCCATCGAACACCTCGCCCTGAAGGCGGGAGAGACCGTGGTCGACCTCGGCTCCGGCGCCGGGATAGACGTGTTCCTGGCCGCGGACGCCGTGGGCCCGACCGGCAAGGTCATCGGCGTCGACATGACGCCCGAGATGCTGGCCCGCGCCCGCCGCAACGCGGTGAAGGCCGGGGTCACGAACGCCGAGTTCCGCGAAGGCCGGCTCGAGAAACTGCCCGTTGATGACGAAACCGCGGACGCCGTCACCAGCAACTGCGTGATCAACCTCGTGCCCGACAAGGCGGTGGTGTTCAAGGAGATCGCGCGGATTCTCAAGCCCGGCGGCCGTCTCGTGATCTCCGACATCGTGCTCGACAAGAAGCTGCCGCCGGAGATCGAGCAGGACGTCTACGCCTACGTGGGCTGCATCTCGGGAGCGGCCATGCGCGACGCGTACTTCGGCATGCTGAAGGCCGCGGGCCTGGGAGAGATCGAGATCCTGAAGGACATCGACTATGGCGCGATGGTCATCGACCATGCGCGGCCCGAGGCCGAGCGCCTGGCCGCGAAAGCCGGGGTGGGCCTCGAGTCGCTTCGGGGAACCGTGCGGTCGCTGACCTACCGCGCTCGCAAGGCCGCGGTGGCGCCCAAGGCCGCGTGTTGCGGCCCGACCTGCTGTTCGTAACTCCGTGAGAAAATCCGCCGGGTGAACGACCCTCGCCCGGCGGAACTTTCCGAGATGGACGCGAAGCACGCCTCGCTCCACTGGCTGATCGCGGCCGTGTTCCTGCAGATGCTTCCGGCCACCCTGCTCGCTCCCGCGATCCGGCCTCTCTTCGCGGCGCTCCACGGAGGCGCCGAAGGCCCCATGCACGCCTTCATGTCGCTCAACATGCTGGGCGCCATAATCACGACACCGTTCATCGCGCGTCTCGTCTCCTCCGGGAGCGCCAACCGCTCGGCGCGCTGGCTGATGGCCCTCGCCGGCCTGGATGCGGTTCTACTCGTCGTGGTTTCACTGCCGCTCGCCACCCCGCTCGTTCTCCTGCTGCGAACCGTCGAAGGCGCCGCCCACCTTGGTTCGGCGACGCTGCTCCTCGCGCGCGCCGCCGCCTACAAACCGCTCGTCGGGGCGGGCCGGGCCATGGGTATGGCCGGAGGTGCGGTGATGCTCGCGATCGCCTTCGGATCCGGTCTGGGCGGAATTCTGGTGGGCGAAAGCCCGAGGCTGCCTTTCCTTGTCGGGGCTTCGCTCTCCGCGATCGTGGCCCTGGCGGCTCCGTTTCTTTATTCCGCGACCTTGCCCATCGAGCCCGCCGACCCCGCGACGAAGCGCAGCCTTTCCCTGCGGGACGGGGACGTCCTGGGACCGCTCTCCGCGGCTTTCGTCGAGCGATTCACGGTCGGCCTCATCATCGTGACCTTCGCGCTCTTCGCCACCAGGACCCACGGCCTGTCCGACCGCAGCGTCGGCCTTCTCTATTCGATGCTGATGCTCCCCTTCGCCCTTCTTATGTATCCGGCGAGCCGCCTGGGCGACCGCCTGCCGCGTGCGGCGCTTCTGGGCCTGGGGGCGCTGCTCTACGGAGCCGCGATCGCGTCCCTCGCCATCGCACCCAAAGGGATGCTCCCGGTCTCGATGATGGTGGCGGGCATCGCCTCGTCGTTCATGTACGGCACCGTGCTCTGCTACGCCGCGACTCTCGTTCCCGCCGAATCGCGAGGACGCATGATGGCGCTCGTGAATACCGCGGGCGCCGTGGGCATGCTCCTCGGGCCGATGTGCGGGGGGATCATGGTTGCGGCCTTTCGAAACCAGGCGGATCCCCTCTCGGCCTATCGAAACGTCTTCTATCTGGCCGGCGCCACTTGCGCGGTGTGGGCACTGGTTCAAGGACCGTGGCTCATGAGACGCCTGGAAAGTGAACGCGGACAACATGCCACCGCCGCCCAAACGACCCACTAGTACCTACGCGCCGCTGCCGAAGACGGCCCGGCTGGCGCCTCCGCCGAAGCCTCGGGGCCCGAAGATCCTTGGCGCCTTCCTCGCGCTGGTCCTGGGCGTGCCGGTGGCCACAATCGCGATCGTTTCGTCGATGGCCCTTCCCGTGGACACCGAGGGCGCTTCGAACACCGCCGGCCCGAGCGGTTCGGGCGGGCTCGCCAGCCGCTGGCCCGACATGCCGCAGCGCCCGGACAACTCGATCACCGATCCCCGGTTTGCGCGCCGCGCCGCGCTCGGCCGCCTGCTGTTCTACGACCCCGTCCTTTCAGGCAGGAATGACATGTCGTGCGCGACCTGTCATCACCCCGACCTCGGCTACTCCGATGGCCGGGGCAAGGCGATGGGCGCAGGCGGCAAGGGTCTGGGGCCGGAGCGGACGGGCGGGCAGGTGATCCGCCGCGGCGCCCCCAGCATCTGGAACGCGGCGTTCAACCAGACCCAGTTCTGGGATGGCCGGGCGAAGGATCTCGAGGATCAGGCGAAGAATCCGATCACCGCGCCCGAGGAGATGGGGGAGACGGACGCGAACCTGTCGAGCGAGATGGCGACCCTGCCCGAATACCAGTCCCTCTTCGATCAGGCGTTCGGCGGCCACATGGGCTCGTCGATCAATCTTCTCAACGTCACGAAGGCGATCGCGGCGTTTGAGCGCACCCAGCTCACCTCGCGCTCGCCGTTCGACCGTTACGTGGCCGGGGATCGCCGCGCCCTGACCCTCTCGCAGCGTCGCGGCTTCGATGTCTTTCGGTCCGGCCAGGCCCGGTGCTTCGAGTGCCATTCCCTCCCCACGTTTTCCAGTCGCAACTTCAAGGTCATCGGCGTGCCAAGGCTCGACGACGAAGCCGAGGACCGCGGCCGCGGAGACATCGAGGGAAGCGGCCTGAAGGGTGCATTCAAGGTGCCAACCCTTCGCAACGTGGCTCTGACCGCGCCCTACATGCACAACGGCCGGTTCAAAACCCTCGACGAGGTCCTCGACTTCTACTCGAAGGGCGGCGGCCCCGGCATGGGCGTGCCCACACCCAACCTCGATGACAAGATCCGGCCGATCCATCTCACCTACCAGCAGCGCCTCGATCTCATCGCCTTCCTCAACGCGCTCACCGATGAGGGCGCGCTCGCGGATTCACCGCGGAAGGTGCCTTCGACTCTGCCCGTGGTGGCGCGGCTCAGGAATCCCGCGCGCGCGGAAGCCGCCCGGCTCAATGCCGGCCTGGGCCGGAAGATCGTCCCGACCGTGGGCGAGTTCGTGGTGAATCGAGGCGAGTCGATCCAGGATGCGATCGACCG
>JANMVV010000141.1:0-15151 GCA_031392925.1 Vicinamibacteria bacterium | reverse complement strand
TCGCCGGCGGCACGGCAAACCGCGACTGGTGGCCGAACCAGCTGGACCTCGACGTTCTGCGCCAGCACTCCAACCGAACCACTCCCCTGGACGAGAAGTTCAACTACGCCGACGAATTCAAGAAGCTCGACTATCAGGCCCTGAAGAAGGACCTCCTGGCCTTGATGACCGACTCGCAGGACTGGTGGCCGGCCGACTTCGGTCACTATGGTCCGCAGTTCATCCGGATGGCCTGGCATAGCGCCGGCACCTATCGCACCTTCGACGGGCGCGGGGGCGGGGGTCGCGGCCAGCAGCGTTTCTCGCCGCTCAACGCCTGGCCCGACAACGTCAATATCGACAAGTCGCGCCGCCTGCTCTGGCCGATCAAGCAGAAGTATGGCCAGAAGATTTCCTGGGCGGATCTCATGATCCTCACCGGGAACGTTGCCCTCGAGTCCATGGGCTTCAGGACCTTCGGCTTCGGCGGCGGCCGCGCCGACACCTGGGAAGCGGATCAGGACGTCTACTGGGGCGGTGAGAAGAAGTGGCTCGAGGACAAGCGCCACACCGGCGACCGCGAACTTGAAAAGCCCCTCGGCGCCGTGCAGATGGGTCTCATCTATGTGAACCCCGAAGGTCCGAATGGCAGCGGCGATCCGCTCGCCGCTGCGCGCGATATCCGTGAGACCTTCGCGCGCATGGCCATGAACGACGAGGAGACGGTGGCGCTCATCGCGGGCGGCCACAGCTTCGGCAAGACCCACGGCGCCGGCAAGACCGAGCACGTCGGAAAGGACCCGGGCGCTTCGGCGATCGAGGAGCAGGGACTCGGCTGGACCAGCAGCTATGCGTCCGGCTTCGCGGGCGACGCCATCAGCAGCGGTCTCGAAGTGACGTGGACCAAGACGCCGGTGCAGTGGAGCAACAATTTCTTCGAGAACCTGTTCAATTTCGAATGGGAGAAGACGAAGAGCCCCGCGGGCGCCATCCAGTGGGAAGCCAAGGGTGCGGAAGCCATCATCCCGGACGCTCACGACAAGTCGAAGAAGCGCAAGCCGACGATGCTGACCACCGATCTGTCGCTGCGTTTCGACCCGGCTTACGAAAAGATCTCTCGTCGTTTCCTCGACAATCCCCAGGCGTTCGCCGACGCCTTCGCCCGCGCCTGGTTCAAGCTGACCCACCGTGACATGGGCCCGATCAATCGTTACCTCGGTCCCGAGGTTCCGAAGGAAGAGTTGATCTGGCAGGATCCCGTCCCCAAGGCCAGCGGCGCGCAGGTCGACGAGAAGGATGTCGCGGCCCTCAAGACGAAGGTTCTCGCGGCGGGTCTCTCCGTTTCACAGTTGGTCTCCACCGCCTGGGCGTCGGCCTCCACCTACCGCGGTTCCGACCGCCGCGGCGGCGCCAATGGCGCGCGCATCCGTCTCTCGCCCCAGAAGGACTGGGACGTGAATCAGCCGGCTGAACTCGCGAAGGTGCTGAAAGCGCTCGAAGGCATTCAGAGCGAGTTCAACAAGGGAGGCAAGAAAGTCTCGCTCGCCGACCTGATCGTTCTCGCCGGAGACGCTGGAGTCGAAAAGGCGGCGAAGGACGCCGGTCACGACGTGACGGTTCCCTTCAAGGCCGGACGCACGGACGCTTCGCAGGAGCAGACCGACCTGGCGAGCTTCGACGTGCTCGAACCGAGCGCGGACGGTTTCCGCAACTTCCTCAAGGGTCGTCACAAGGTCTCGGACGAAACGCTGCTCGTCGACAAGGCGCAGTTACTGACGCTGACGCCTTCGGAGATGACGGCTCTCGTGGGCGGCCTTCGTGTTCTCGGCGCCAACGCCTCTGGCTCGAAGCACGGCGTGTTCACGGCGAAGCCGGGAACGCTGACCAACGACTTCTTCGTGAACCTGCTCGACATGCGCACGAAGTGGAAGGAGTCCGGCGACGCGTTCGACGGCCACGATCGCAAGACGGGCGCGGTCAAATGGACGGGCACACGCGTCGATCTCGTCTTCGGTTCGAACGCCGAACTGCGCGCTCTCGCCGAGGTCTACGGAAGCTCGGACGGGCGGAAGAAGTTCGTCTCCGACTTCGTGGCGGCCTGGAGCAAGGTCATGAACCTGGATCGCTTCGACCTCGCGTGACGGAATGGGCCTTCGCCGTCATTGCGAAGGCCCATTCGTTCCTTAACCGGCCTGAGCGCGCCAGCCTGCCCTCGGGGCAAGCAACCCCGCCGAGCAACTACCAGCCCGAACCCGTCGCGAGCTGGTTCTAGCTTCGGTAGGATCGCGCCGTGGACCCCATCGACTGGCTGCTCGATTCGGAGCCCGTCATCCGTTTTCAGGCCATGCGCGATCTGACCGCCGCCTCCCCGGAAACGGTGGCGGCGGAGCGCGCCCGCATCCCGCGCGAAGGGCTCGGCGCCGAGATCCTCGCCTGCCAGGGGTCGGGCGGCTCGTGGCGCCGGGAAGGCGGAGCCGACTGGTTGCCGACGCTCTTCACCATGCAACTCCTGCGAGCGACCGGAGTCGACCGCGCCGACCCTGAAGTCGACTCGGCGGTGGCGCGCCTAGCGGCGGGTTTCCGGTGGCACGAGGAGTTCGGCAGGAAGCCGTTCTTCGAGGGGGAGGTGGAGCCCTGCATCAACGGCGGCGTGCTCGCGCTCGGCGCCTACTTCGGGCGTCCGACGGAGAGCCTCGCGCGTCGTCTCGCCGGCGAGCAACTCGAAGACGGCGGTTGGAACTGCGAAGCGCCGAGGAGCGCTCGCTCGTCGTTTCACACCACGATCTGCGTCATTGAGGGACTGCTCGAGTACGAGCGTGCGGTCGGTTCCACGCCGGAGATCGCGGCGGCCAGGCGGCGCGGCGAGGAGTACCTGCTCGAGCGCGGCCTCTTCAGGCGGCGCTCGACCGGAGAGGTTGCGAATTCCGCGTTCCTGGAGTTTGCGTATCCGCCCCGCTACAGCTACGACGTGCTCCGTGCCCTCGATTACTTCAGGGCCGCTGGGGCAAAGCCCGACGCGCGCCTCGGCGATGCCGTGCATCTGGTGGAGAGCAAGCGGCAGGCCGATGGTCGATGGCTCCTCGATCGCACGCACGACGAGGCGCTCGGCTTCCCATTCAACGAGTCGGCGGGCCAGCCGAGCCGGTGGAACACGCTTCGGGCGCTGCGTGTGCTGCGTTGGTACGAGTGCTCTTAGCCCCAGACTCCGAGCGCCCTCCGCACCGCCACGAGCTGTCCCACGTGGTACGCGAGGTGATCGGCCGCGATCAGGATCGCCCGAAGGTAGGTCTGCTTCGGGTTCCCGGTCGGCACGCTGGTGGTGAGGTCGTCGATGTCCCGGACCACTTGCTGCAGCCGCTCGCGCGAGCGCGTGCATGAGGCGATGCTCTCGGACCACGCGGCGTCATCGGCCGGGGCCTTCGTCTCAGGCCAGTAGTCGTCCGGCCAGGTCAGGTCGTGCACGTATTTCGGGTTCAAGCAGAAGTTGACGAGGTCGTCCTGCGCGATCCGGATGTGCTCCAGCAACTGCCACGGCGAATGCTCGAAACCCGGCGGGCACCCCCCGCGCGCGTGCGCGGGAACGCCGGCCACGGCCTGGTCAAATCCGACGTGCGCTTCCTCCCAGTTGAGGAGGCGCACCAGGTGATCGCGGACGGCATCATTGGGTTCGCTCATTTGGAGGTGGCTCCTTCCGGTGCGGGACCATTCGAATCGCCGGACGCGCGTCCCTCGGGCTCCTTCGACGGCGTGAGGACCGTGGAACGTTTTGCCTTGACCGCACGGTTGAGGGCGACCGCCTGGCGGACCAGCGCCTTGAAAGCCGATGCGTCCACTTCTTCTCCTTCGTGGATGTCGATGGCGCGGCGTACGTTTCCATCGAGACTCGAGTTGAAGAGACGGGCCGGATCCTTCAAGGAAGCGCCCTTGGCGAAGGTCAGCTTCACGACCTTCTTGTAGGACTCGCCCGTCGAGATGATGCCGTCGTGCGACCAGATCGGAGTGCCCATCCACTTCCACTCCTCGACCACCTCCGGGTCTGCTTCCTTGATGAGCTTGCGCATTCTGCCGAGGGTTTCCCCGGGCCAGTCCCCGAGTTCGGCGATTTTCTTCGAGATGAGTTCCGATGCCGACTGGCCTTCATTACTGCCCGAGTGTTTCATGTTTTTTATCCTGGGAGGGTCCAGTTATATTTCATTTGGACGACAAGATCATGAACCCCTACGCGGAGCCCCAACCATGATGAAGCCGCCGGCGCGATCCGTACGCACGCCAGGAAAGGCGAAGCCGAATGCGAAGGTCCCCGCCCTTCTCTCGGGCGGCAACCCGCAAATCGCGAAGGCGGACGGCGCCGCCCCGGTTCAGGCTTACATCGCCCGGATGCCGGGCTGGAAGCGCGATTTCGGGAGGCGCCTCGACGCCCTCATCGTGCAGAAGGTTCCCGGCGTGCGCAAGGCCGTGAAGTGGAACTCACCGTTCTACGGCATCGAGGGGCAGGGTTGGTTCGCGTCGTTCCACGTCTTCACCCGCTACGTCAAGGTGACCTTCTTCCGGGGCACGTCGCTCCGACCCGTTCCGCCTGGGGGCACGGGCAAGGGCGCTCGCTGGATCGACGTCCACGAAGACGATGACCTCGACAAGACGCACATGGCGACCTGGCTGAAGCAGGCCGCCGGGTTACCCGGCTGGCTTGCGTAGCCCGAGCGGTCGCGGGTCCCGGTCCGGGCTAGTTGCAGGATGCGGTCAGATTGTCGAAATAGTAAGGGCCGTACAGGATGACCTTGCGGAACTTCACGCCTGAGACGACGCCAGTTCCGGCGAACCAGCCGACGACGGCGCGCCTGGTGAACGGCTGCGAGCCGGTGGCCACCATGTTTCCGGCGGCGTCAAAGGCCTCGAAACCGATGGCGGCGATGTTTGGGTGGATCCAGTCGATGGTCATGCTCGCCTGGTCGGTGTCGAACGTGATCGTGAGCGGGCCCCCGCTCGTTACGTAGTTCCCGCCGCCGACGTAGCTGCCCGATGTCACCGAGCCGTTGGGCCCGGACAGTGTGGCTCCGGGAATTTGGACCGGGAGGGGACCCCGGGGCACGCCTTCGAACTCGCCCCCGGAGACGGCGACGCATGGAACCGGAGTCGGGCTTGGCGAGGGAGAGGGCGGCTCCGGGACGCGATTCGGATCGAAGGCCCTGAGCGTCAGCGAGACGGCGATCACCGGCGGTCCGGTCACAGCGTTGAGGTCGATCACCTTCGCGATCACGGTGTACCGACCCTCCTGCGCGTACTTGTTCTCCAGCCGGCAGGCGCCGCATCCGGCGAAGTCACTGTTTCCATTCCCCCAGTCGACCACGAGCCGCGCCCGGTCCGACTCGAGCCGCCGTATCTCCGCCCAGATATCGAGGGGGACGTTGATCGGAACGTCGACGACCTGACCGTCGACGAGACTGGTCACGATGTCCGCGCCCCCGACGACACGCAATCGCAGGCGATCCGTGGTCACCGCGTTCGAAGTCAGGGACCCGTCCGCGCCGGAAGGACCCGCCAACGGCGCGGCCGCCGCGCTGGGGGCCACGGGGGACGAGGTGCAGGACGCGAAGGGGATCACGGTCAGAAGTCCGAGAGCAAGGTGTCGCATGTTGTATCTCCTCACCAGACTGTAGTGGGGAGGGGGACCGGGGACATCCACCAAATGGGGGAGGCGAGCGCAGGTCTCAGCGCACGATGCCGCGACGCAGGGCGGCGGCGACGGCGGCCGCGCGGTCGTTGACCGCGAGCTTCATGAAGATGTTGCTGACGTGGGTGTGGATGGTCGATTCGGCCAGACCCAGGGTTCCCGCGATCTCCTTGTTCGAGCCGCCGGCCACGAGCTGCTGAAGCACCTCGGTCTCCCGCGCGGTCAGGTCCGAGAGCGGCATGCGTTCCGCGAGACTCTTCGCGACCGCGTCAGGGATCACGCGCAGGCCCGCGTGAACTTCGACAATCGCCCGGACGAGTTCCTCGGGCGTCGCGGTTTTCAGGAGGTACGCGCGCGCGCCCGCCTCAAGGGCTCGATGGATGTCCTCGCTTCCCATAGCGCTGGTGAGAACGATGATGCGCGCCTCCGCCGCCTTCGCGCGGATCGCGCGCACGACGTCCGCTCCGGTCATATCGGGCAGAAGCAGGTCGACGAGCAGGACGTCGGGCTTCACCCTCGCATGAAGGTCGATCGCCGATGCCCCGTTCATCGCCTCCCCCACGAGCGAGAGGGAGGGATGCGATGTCAGCACCGCGCGGAGACCGGCGAGGGTCAGCGGATGATCCTCGGCGATCGCGATGGTGATGGGTGTTGCGGTCGTTGCCATGAAGAAGAACCGACGAAACGGAAGTGTACTTGCGGGTCGGGGTCAGCGATCCGAGCGGCGCGCATCGTCTATGGCGGCGCGGGCGCGGGTCAGGAGCTTGCGCATCGCGCTTTTGGAGTCGCGGGCGAAAGCCATCTCCTCGAGGGCGGCGAAGGCCGCGCTGGGCTCAATCAGACCCACCACGGATGATGCGCCCCGCAGGTCGTGGGCGAGAAGCCTCGTCTGTTCCCAGTCACCGGCCTCGATCGCCTTTTCGATGCGAGCCACTTCGGCGTCCATGCCGGTCGTCCATTCAATGCCAACCCGCGCCTCCGTTGAGGAATGGCCGTCCGTGGCCGGGACTGCGGTCGCGTCCTCATAGGCGATGGTGAGGCCCAGCTTCTCCTCCAGCACCGAGAAGATCTGGCTTTCGTTGAAGGGCTTGAGAATGACCGAGTCGCAACCCGCGCTCAACAACTCCTCGCGTTCGTTACCGAGGGCGCTCGCGGTCACCGCGACGACCGGGGTGCGCGACCAGCCACGATCACGTTCCGCCTGACGGATGCGTCGCACGAGCTCCAGGCCACCGAAGCCGGGCATGAGGGCGTCGGTCCAGACGAACGAAGGACGCGCGGACAGGAAGAGGGTGAGCGCCGATGGGCCGTCCTTCGCTTCGAGCACGGTGAGTCCCAGGATGTCATGCAGGTCGCGCAGCAGTTGTCGGTTGGCGGCCGCATCGTCGGCGATGAGGACGGGAGCGACCTCGGCGCGAACCGTGAGTCCCGTCGCGCGGCGCCGCCCCGCCTGCTCCTCAGCCGCCGACTCGGGCAGGGCCAGGGTCAGCACGAACTTCGAGCCGGTGGGACCGGACGAGGACAGACTCAGATCGCCGCCAAGAAGATGCGCGAGCCGGCGCGAAATCGCGAGGCCGAGCCCCGTGCCATCACCCGACTTCGCACCCGTGTCGGTCTGAGAGAACTCCCGGAAGAGAAGACTCTGCTGGTCTTCTTCGATTCCCGGCCCGGTGTCTTCAACCGTGAAGGCGGTGACCTCGCCGTCCCGGGTCACGTGGAGCGCCACGTAGCCGTCGCTCGTGAACTTGATCGCGTTGCCGATCAGATTGATGAGGATCTGACGGATCTTCGGGCCATCGCCGATCGCCCACGCGGGCAGCGCGTCGGTGTCCTCGAGGAGGCGCAGGCCCTTGGCTTCCGCGCCTGGCCGCAGGGTCGCGACGGCGTCGCGCACCAGGGAGGCGAGGGCGAAGGGCTCGCGGGCCGCATCGCCATGGCCCTCCTCGATCTTCGTGAGCGAGAGGACGGAATTGACGAGCCCCAGCAGATGGGAGCCGCTGGATTTGATGAGGGCGAGGTACTCCGCGCGCTTCCTGCCGCCAAGGTCGCGATCCAGCAGATCGGCGAAGCCGAGGATGGCGTTTAGCGGAGTCCGCAACTCGTGGCTCACGCTCGATACGAAGCGGCTCTTCGCGCGGCTCGCCGCTTCGGCGCGCTCCTTCTCGAGGCCGAGGGCGCTCGTCCGATCCGCCACCAGGGCCTCGAGGACCAGTTGCCGGCGCCGCAGGGCGTTCGTGCGGAGCCGGAAGAGCCCAAAGGTCCCGGCGAGGCCCAGCAGCGCGAATCCGACTTGAGCGCTGCGGCGTTCGTGGAAGCGCGGAGCGACGCTGAAGGCAAACGAAGCCTCCCTGGTGTCGGAGACGCCGTCCTCGTTCACGGCATGAACAACGAATCGATAGGAACCATACGGCAGCCTGGGATAGTAGGCGGTGCGCCGATTCTGAACCGCCACGAAATCGGGGTCGTAGCCTTCAAGCTGGTAACGAAACCGCACGCGTCCCGGGATGCGAAACGACAACGAGGTGTAGTCGATCTCGACGGACTCGACTCCGGCCGGCAGGGTCGCCCCCGGGGCTATGGAAGCGCCCTCAGCGCGCGCATCTTCTATCTTGAGCAGCGAGGGCGCCGGGGCCAGGTCGACCTTCGAGGGATCCACGAAGGCCACGCCGGCAATCGTGGGAAACCACAATCGTCCATCCGGGCTTCTCGTGACCTGACCGCCGTCACACTCGGCGGAACGAAGACCGTCCGCCTCGGTGAAAACGCGTGGGGACACCCGATCGAGCTTTCCGTCCGCCACCGCGTTCAACTCCGCCTTCGAGACGCGCGCGATGCCGCGATTGCTGGTCATCCAGAAGTATCCGAGGCCGTCATCCACGACCTGAAAGACGGTGTCGTCGTACAGCCCCTGTTTGGCGGAGACGTTCCGGACCTCCTCGCCCTTGAGACGGTAGAGGCCTCGGCCATCGGTGGCGAGCCAGAGCGCGCCAGAAACGTCGCCCACCATTGCCGTGCCCACCACCAGCCTGGTCTGGAGGCGCGAGGTGATGTCGGTGAGGTGACCCTCGTTCCATTCGTAGAGGCCGCCTTGAGTGGAAATGGTCAAACGACCATCCGGCCATTCGTGAACGGAGGATGGGCTGACCCCGGGCGGAAGCTGAATGGTCCGCAGCAGGCGCCGCTTCACGATCTCCTGAATGGAACCGTCATGTCGCCCCACGAAGAGACCGCGACGCGAGGGCGCCAGATAGGAGGCGAAGGAGCGAGGGTAGGGAAGGAGGGAATCATGAAAGCGGCCCTCTCGATAGATCAGGAGCCGGCCATCCGTCGCCGTGGCCCACATGGCCCCGTCCGCCTTGACCACCAGTCCCCTTGCCGATCGGAAGCCCGAGGTATCGCGGGGACTCGCGGTCTCGACATAGGTGACCCGCTCATCGTCCAGGCTCGCTTTGTAGACCCCGCCCTGAGTCGAAATCCAGATCGCGTTGTCGCCGTAGGAAAGACGCGAGACCCAATCCTCCGCGAGTCCATCGTGCGGGCTGAGGGTCGAGAAGGGAGTGTCTCGCAGCCGATAGAGTCCGCTCGTATCCGTGCCGACCCAGAGACTTCCTTCGCGATCCTCCATCAGTCTCGACACCTTCGCCTTCAGCCAGGGATCGGTCTCCAGCCGGCCGTTGCGCCAGCGCGAGAGCCCGACCAGCGTTCCAATCCAGAGCCCCGATTCGGTGTCGCGCAGGGCCGTGACCGTCGACCTGACTTCGGCGACGGTCTCACTGGTTCGGGCGGCATCGACGCGAACGAGACCCAATTCGCCTCCGACCCACACCCCGCCCCCTCGGGCCGCGGCCAGGGAATTCACGCCGCCCTTGGGAAGTCGTTCGCAAGCGGGGCAGGCGACGGGCTCGCCGTCGCGCAGAACCGAGACCCCCTGGTTGGCTGTGCCGATATAGAGCGCGCCGCTCGAGTCGAAGGCGAGGGCACGGATGCCCGCCTTCGCGAATCGCTCCGGATGGACCGATTCGAAGCGCCCGTTCCTCAGGAGGTAGAGGCCGCCGAGCGCCGCCCCTGTCCATATCTCTCCCGAAGGGCTCTCCGCGAGAGTGAGCAGCTCTTCGAGTCGAGAGCCGCGGTCTTCGGCGAAGGCCGCGGGTCTTCCCGCCTTGGAGATGTTTCCGACGATGTTCGGGCTGGTGAAGAGAAGCTCGCCGCTCTTCCGCGTGAGCATGGCGAAGATCCCGTTCCGCCAGAGGACCGGGTCGGTTGTCTGGTTGAAGACCTTGAAGGTCACTCCATCGAATCGAGCGATGCCTTCGAAGGTGCCGAACCATAGATAGCCATCCGGCGTCTGTTCGGCGGCCAGGATGGAGTTTTGAGGAAGGCCCTCGCGACTCGTCCAGTGATCATGCGCGAAGCGACGCAGCGGCCGGGCCGGATCGAGGGCGTGGGCGGTGGACCCGGACAGGCTCAAGGCCAGCGCCAGTGAGATCCTGATCGAGCTGGACATGGGCCCGCTGATTCTAGGCGTCGTCGTCTTGAACCACGAATCTGAGGGTCATTCCCGGTGGCTCCCTTCGCTCCACAACTATCTGTGGGTACCGTCGCTAAAAGCAGTGTTCGGCGGCGTCCTGATTTTCTCCGGTGTGCACGTATGGACCGCCGATACCGAAGGCGCGGACCAACGCGCGGCCTGGCGCGCGAACCTCGACGCCATCGCTGCGCGTGAACCCGCGATCGTGGTTGCCGGCCACATGACGCCCACGGCTGCTGCCGATGCTTCCGCTATCACTCACACCAGGGCATGGCTGCTCGCCTTCGAGGAAGAACTTGCAAAGGCCGCGGACGCAGCCGCGCTGAATGCCGCGATGAAGGCCCGGTTCCCGAGTCTCGGTATGGAGGTCGCCATAGATATCGGCGCCAAAGTCGCCACGGGCGAAATGAAGTGGGGTTAAGAGAACGACGATTCGACCAGGGCCGCTCGTCTGACCTAACGCGTGGACACGAACGTTCTGTGCGAAATCCGGAAAGGCCCGGCGATGAACGCAGGCGTAATCCATTCCGGGGCGTGCCGTCGCAACGTGCAACGGTGTATACCTGTTCCTTGGAAGGCCCTCCATGCGCCTCGTCAGCCGACTCTTCTGTCTCTTCGTTCTGCCGCTCCTCGTCCCTTCGGTTGCCTTCGCGCATCCGGGGGCATCGATCGCGGTCGATCGTCACGGCAACGTGTTCTTCGCGGACACGCTGCGCGGCGTCTGGAAGATCGACCCCACGGGGACGCTGGCCTTTGTCGGCCCGCCGAACTTCCACTTCTTCGCTCTGGACGACGACAACCTTTTCGCGCGGTTCGACCGGCACACCGTTGAGGACGAGATTCGTCCGATCGAGCGGGCCTCGAGCCCGACCGTGGTCGAGTCGAGCGACTTCGCCGTCGTGGTCAGCCGCGGCGGCCTGTACTTCGCGCCCGGCGCAGAGGGCAAGCCCCTCACTCTGGTGCGCGCCGCGCCCGACGGGTCGTTGAAGAGCGTGGCGACCTTGCCGGGGCTCCGATGGTTGAACGGCATTGCCGCGGCTCCGGATGGCTCGATCTATGGGACGGCGGACACCGGTGTTTTTCGCGTGGCGCCGTCAGGAGTGGTTACGTGGATCGCGCGCAATGTGATGGTGCAGGACTGCAGGAGTCTGTCTGACCTGGAGGATTTGCCGGCATTGCCCTACCTCCGGGGCCTGGCGGTCGGAGACGATGGCGTTCTGTACGCGGCGGCAACCGGCTGCCGCGCGGTGGTGAGGATTTCACGGTCGGGGACCGTGACCACGATCCTTAAGGCGGAGGGGAACTGGTCGCCGACCGCCGTCGCGGTTTTCGGCGGGGCGTTGTACGTCCTGGAGTATGACCACCACGCAGCCGAGCGGGTCTGGCCGCCCCGCGTCCGGAAGATCGACGCCGCCTCGAAGGTGACCGTGCTGGCCACCATCACTCGCTGATCGAGACCTCAGCTCTACCGCGTGTGTTCGGAGAGGGGCGTGGTCGCAGCTCCTCCCTTCGCGGGAGGTTGAATGTACGCACCCGGGGATTCGAGCACGGCGCACCAAATGTCTGTCGTCTTTACGACATGGCCACATCGCCGAAGCTGAGGGGGGCACTCCTGCAGACTGTGCTGCTCAGGGGCGCTCCAGGCTGTCCGCGATCCGGATCTTGATGAACGACTGGCGCGTCACGCCCAGACGGCGTGCGCGACGATCGATCTCCTGAAGGAGTTCCACCGGAAAATCCACGTTCACCCTCTGCACTTCGCGCCCCGGCCGCCTCGCGCTCTCCAGGTCCAGTTGCGGGGACAGACTGACGCCCGCATCGTGCATCGCGTCGAGTGACTCGGCCGTCCTTGCCCTACCTGCCGAGGTAGCGTTCTGCTTCTTCATCTCTTGCCCGCCTTACGGAAATGATGCGGACGCGTTCATCTCGAACCGTGATGAACGCCGACCACACGTGTTTGCCAATCCTGCCGATAACCTGTGTCCGCGGCTCGTCCAGGCTTCGCGCCCGGATCTCGAGCCGGTCCGGATCCAGCCACAACGACTGCGCGGTCACAAAATTGATCCCGTGTTTTCTCTGGTTGGACGCCGACTTCGCGGGATCGAACTCAAAATCCATAGGATATAGAAAATATACCATTTCCGCGACTCTCCCGCGTGGTCGGCCACGTCGATCCCGGAGTTGCGCGCTTCCAGGGGCAGGACGGCAACCTCCTGGTCATGGCCACCGGCGCCGGCAAAGGACTTCGACCAGAACCGGGGCACGGCGTCCACGAGGACACGACGCGGAACCGTCATTGCGAAGGTCCATTCGTTCCGGCCTTGGCCTGAAGCAATCTCGCATCGGAAGGCGGCCGTCAGCTGATGGTCGTTTCGTACTCCGTTGGATCGAGTGTGAAGGACCGTTCAAGCGGCCCCGGCAGGGAGAACAGCCTGGGGGGGCGCACCGCCGGCTGCTACTAGGATGACGTCATGACGCACGAGGCGAGCGACCGGATTACGCATGACGCGGCAGTCATGGGCGGCCGTCCGTGCATTCGCGGAATGCGCGTGACGGTCGGCGCGATCGTGGGCTTGCTGGCGAGCGGAAAGACAGAGGACGAGGTCCTCGCGGCCTATCCCTACATCGAGCGTGAAGACATCCATGCCGCCCTGTCGTTCGCAGCGTGGCGCTCAGAAGAGGTCGACCCTTCGACCAGAACTTCGTGATCGACGAGCGGACGAAGCGCGTCGCGCGATGGGTGTCCGACTTCCTCAAGGCAAGCGGCGACCGGTTCCAGAAGACCATCATCTTCTGCGTGGACACCGACCACGCGTCCCGGCTGCGGCATCCCCCGAGGAGGCTTCGCCTGGCCAGAGGCCAGGCTTCGCGCGGCGATCGCCAACGAGAACGCCAACCTCGTGAAGCAGAGCCCGAAGTACGTCATGAGGATCACGGGCGACGACACCCCTCACCCCTGCCGGCTGATCGTGCTCGACCGGGAAGTGGGCTCGATGACCGAGTTCAAGCAGATCGTCGGGCGGGGCACGCGCGTCCACGAGGACACGAAGGCACGGTCCTCAACCCGTCATTGCGAAGGCCCATTCGTTCCGGTTGGCCTGAAGCAATCTCGCGGCAGAAGGCGGCTGCTTCATCGCCTTGGGCGCCCCGTCCCCGACCAGCAGAAGGCGAAGCACTTCGAATTCCCCGCGATAGTCTTACGAATAGGTGTAATCTCTGGAGGTGAAGGAGATTCGCTTTCTCGGTTCATCGCGGCAGGAGATTTCGCTGTTCCCGGCCACGGCTCGATCGAGAGCGGGACATGAGCTCTATCTGATCCAGCTTGGCGAGGACCCGGGTGATTTCAAGCCAATGCCCATGGTGGGCAAGGGTGTTTGTGAGATCCGGATTCGCGACCAGGCGGGCGCCTTTCGGGTGCTCTATGTCGCGAAGTGTGTCTCCTGCGTTTATGTCCTTCACGCGTTCCAGAAGAAGTCTCAGAAGACAGCCCAGCAGGCACTGCGGGTCGCGGCGCAGCGCTACGGGCTGATAGAGGACAAGTAATTATGGCCAGACAAAACGTCTTTCTCGAACTCGGATTCCCCAAGCACGAGGCCGCGGTGATGTTGATGCGCTGCGACCTGGCTCAGGAGATTCGCCAGTGGTTGAAGAAGCGCCATCTCTCTCAGGCCGCAGGCGCTGAGCTTCTTGGCATCAGCGCGCCGCGAATCAACGAGATCGTCAAGAACCGTGTGGAGAAGGTCTCGGTGGACTACCTCCTCGGCCTCTGCGCAAAGGCCGGGATCTCGGTGTCCGTCAAGCTCGCGGCCTAGTGTGAAGAAGACCAACACGGACTCCCTGCGGCCATCGTACCGGTTGGACTACTCGAAGGCCCGACCCAACCGGTTCGTTGTGGTGCTCAAGGCGACCGAGGTGCCCAACCCGTCATTGCGAAGGCCCATTCGTTCCTGAACCTGGCCGCGCGAAGCCTCCCCTCGGGGGATGAAGCAATCCCGCGGCTACTCTACTCGCGGAAGAGGTCGACTTCGAGCCCGCTCCCCTGAATGATGCTTGCGAGCGTGCCCTTGGGAATGGGCTTGTTGCCGTGCATGGCAACGATCACCTGGTGTCCCGCCGAATGCCGCCACTTCTGATGACTCCCAGACTGGCCGACCAGGACGAAACCATGTCGGCGAAGTACGCGCACTACGTCAGGACCGGTGCAAACCGGCAGGCGTTTGCTCAAGGGATTGCGACTTCGAGGATGCGAGCGCCTTCCTCCAGCTCAAGATCGCGGGGCTCGAACCAAAGGGCCAGCGCCTCCTTGGCGTTTGCCACCGCCTCCTGCTCCGTGTCTCCCGCGCTTGCACAGCCTGGGATCTCCGGAAACACCGCCGACCAGCGCCCCGCCTCGGCGTCGTGCTGAACTACGAGTCTTAGTTTCATTCCCGGCCGCTCCCTTCGACGCCATTTGGCGCCTCTATCGTACGCCGAGTGGCCGCCCTGACCCTTCTGATTCCTCGTCACTGTTCATCCTCAGTTCTTTGAGAGTTGGGGGAGGCTAAGACGGGAGCATGCCGAGTCGGGCCCGATTCGCCTACACTTTCCCCAATGACTCCCGGGGCAAGGGTCCGCTGAAATGAACAAGAGAGACCTCAACGAGCGAGACATCTGCTCCAAGTTCATCACCCCCGCCATCCTGAGCGCGGGTTGGGACCTCACCACCCAGATCCGCGAAGAAGTCCGCTTCACCAAGGGCCGCATCATCGTCCGAGGCAAGCTCGTCACGAGAGGCAAGGACAAGCGCGCCGACTACATCCTCTACTACAAGCCGAACACCCCCATCGCCATCGTCGAGGCCAAGGACAACCTCCACCCGATGGGCGCCGGCCTCCAGCAGGGCCTCGACTACTCAGCCACCCTCGGCATCCCTTTCGTCTTCGCCAGCAACGGCGACGGCTTCGCCTTCCACGACAAGACCCTGAAGGAAGGCG
>JANMVV010000040.1:0-13443 GCA_031392925.1 Vicinamibacteria bacterium | reverse complement strand
AAGGATGCGCGCCGGAGCAGAAAGCGGATGTAGAGCACCGCGGACCACGACAAATTGACGAGGAGAATCACGTTCTCGCCCAGGGCGGCAACGCGGTTGGGGCTGAAGCCGAATTCGGAAATGCGCGCGGCGATGGCCCATAGCGCGATCGCATCGGCCAGGAGCGCGCTGATCACCAACACAACCTGCACGCCATCGCAGGCGCTCGGGGCCTTTCGAAGGTCGCGGGCCGATATGGAATAGAGCAGCAGGGCCAGGACCATGGCCAGCAACAGATCGAACCCGATCAGCACTTCGCGTTGAATGCCGACACCGCGCCCCGTCCACAGCATGGCACCCAGAAACGTGACCAGCATGGCGGCGAAGAGCGGCGTGAAGATGCGGGTCAACACCGGCGCCATGTTCTCGATCACGCTTTGCTTGGCTTCCACCAGCCAGGAGGCGACGAGAACGGCTCCCGCGGCGCCGCAGGGAATCAGCCACAGCTGAGCAAAAGGCTCCGCGTTGATTCCGATGGCCCGGAAGATCATCAGCGTGAATCCCGTGAAAACGCCGCCTCCGAGCGCGATCAGCGCGTAGTAGATGAAGAGCTCGCCCGAGAATCGAATGAAGTCCATCCGCCCGGCCACCTGGCGCCAGCGAGCGCCTGCGTACGCGATGCCCACGGCGAACCAGAGCGCCATCGGCAGATGCAGCGCCGAAAGCGCCTCGGTCGAGCCAAACAGGCGGCCACGTTTCTGCAAGTCGGCGTCCTGGACCCATGGGAAAACATTGGCGAAGACGGCAGCGCCTATGAACACCACGGCCAAAGCGCGAAGAATGCCGGTGTCGAGACGCCGCTTCCAGGCGAAATAGCCGGTCAGGAGGGGCAGTACGAAGAGGGGCACGTTGTGGATGTAGAAGGCCTCGTTGTGGTTCTCCAAGCCGATCCCGAAGAGCGTTGGCGCCTTGATCATCGCGGCCGCGACCACCGCGAAAGAGAGAGCGACGATGGCGTCTGTGCGCGCCGCCTGCGGCTGCGAGGGATCAGCCGGAACAACGACGAGCTGCTTCCACAAACGCTCCGAGTGCTCGCGCGCGAACTCGCGTGAGAGGGAGTCGAGGTCGCCCATGCGCTTCACCGCCACCAGGAACGCTTCGTCGGTGGCGAGCCCCGACCCGACCAGGCCCGCGACCTGCTCGCGCAAATGGTCTTCCAATTCCGCTACGTCGACGGAGTGAATCGCCTGCCGGCGGCGGAGGTAGGTCCGCCATTGGTCGATCTGTTCCTCGAGCAAGTCCGCGCGATCTGAAGGGGTCATAGCTCAGGCTCTCTCTGGAAGCAGAGCGGCGGTGGCCGGGACGGAAAGCGAGAGCGACCCCCAGATGCTGTGAAGCGTCGCGTCCACCGCTTGCCACTGTTTGCGTTCGTCGGCGAGCTGATCCCGGCCCCCCGGCGTGATCTGGTAGTACTTGCGACGGCGGCCGGTCTCCGCCGCCTCCCAGCGCGCCTCGACGTGGCCGAGCCGCTCGAGCCGATGCAGAACGGGGTAGAGCATCCCGTCGGTCCACTCCATGTGTCCTCCAGATAACTCCCGTACTCGCTTGAGGATGGCGTATCCGTAGCTGTCACTTTCGGCCAGGATGGCCAGGACGATTGGGGTTGACGAGGCAGCTATCAGGTCTTTGTTTATCTCCATAGCAGCACTATACATGTCGGCGCTATGTATTCAAGGGACGGGCGTCGGTGGAGCGGGCTCCTCCTCCTGGCAGTCCCCTCAGGCCGTGAACTGCGGATGTTCGATGATGGCCTTCTCGAAGGCCTCTCGCTCGGCCTCGGGCAGGTCGGCCGGCACCTGGACATGCGATTTGGTCCAACGCTTGAGGAAGGCGGTTCCCAGGAGGTGGTGTCGGCTCGCGGTCCCCCGCTTGAGCGATGCCTCGGTGAGAGCGATGGTGCTCTCGAGCTTGACGTCGGTGGCTCGGCCCTTCGCGACATAGAAGCCGGCGCTGAGCATGGCCACGCGACAGCCCGTGGAAGCGGTGTAGGTGAAGAGCTCGACGTCACGGTTCGAACACACCGCAAAGAGGCGGCGAAAGGCGTCCACGGTCCAGGAAGGCGCGTCGGTGCGCGTGGAGAACATGTCGAAGAAGATGAGATCGGGCGGGTAGGGCGCCTTCCCCATCGACTCCCAGAAGTTGCCCTCCACCAGATGCCAGTGAAGCCCCGCGTATTTCTTGGAGTGCCACTGCCCGCGTTCGAGGAGGCCGCCCGGGCCGCCGTGGCGCAGGTACGGGAAGTGCCTGATGTTCCTGCACGCAAGCCGCAGCGAATCGAGATCGTTTTCGAAACTGACCACGTGAAGGTCGCGCACCACGCCGCGATCCGCCTCCTCCTGGTAGCACTCGATCGCCGCGATGGCGTTGGCCGCCGCGCCCAGTCCGACATCCCAGATCACCAGGGGGCCGGCCTCGGCCGGGTTGGCGTTGCCGGCCAGGCGAACGCGCTCGCGGAGCTGGGCCTGTTCGACGTAGAGCGTGCGGGCTTCCTCGATAGGCGAGGTGTGCGCGTGCATGGTTTCGCCCGAGGAGATCTGTCGAATGGCGCCGAAGCCCTCGGGCGCCATGTGGACGACGTAGTTCCCGAGCGTCTTGGGCGGCGCGGGCCGGACCTTCACCTTGGCGATGCCGTTGTCGAGGTCGTGCTCGTCGAGGAACTCCCGCCGCTCGGCGTAGAGGCTCATGAACGTGCCATCGAGGATGCTCGCGCGAATGTCGCGCATGAGCTGGTGGTAAAAGTGGATGTTGTGCAGGCCGAGGAGCTGCCATCCTAGGGGCTCGCTGGACTTGGTCAGATGGTGCAGATAGGCGCGCGAATAACGCGAGCAGGTGGGACATCCACACCCGGGGTCCAGCGGGATGTCCCCGAACTTGTGCACCCCGCGCCGGAGCTGAACGTAGCCGCGTGAGGTGAAGACCCCGCCGCGCTGCGCGAGCTGAGTGGGGATGATGCAGTCGAACATGTCGACGCCCCGGTGCACGGCCTCGAGTATGTCGAGCGGCGTGCCCACGCCCATGAGGTAGCGGGGCTTGTCCCTCGGCATCAGGGCCGCGGTCAGTTCGCACATGTCCTGGCGTTCGTCCTTCGACTCCCCCACCGCGAGGCCGCCGATGGCCAGGCCGTCGAAGGGAAGCCCGGCAAGACGATCGACGCTCTCCCGCCGCATCTCGGGAAAGAGCGCGCCCTGCACAATCCCGAACATCGCCTGGGGCGACTCGCCGCGGGCCTCGAGACTGAGCGCGGCCCAGCGATGGGTCAGGTCGAGCGCCCCCCGCACCGTCGCGTGGTCCGCGGTGGAGGGCACGCACTGATCCAGGACCATCATGATGTCGCTGCCGATCGCCATCTGGGTCTCGATGCTGACCCGGGGCGAAAGGAGAATGGTCTTCCCGTCGATGTAGCTCTGGAAGACGGCTCCCTCCTCGGTGATCGATCGAGAATGAGGCAGGGAGAAGATCTGGTAGCCGCCCGAGTCGGTGAGGACGGACCGATCCCAGGTCATGAACTTGTGGATACCTCCCATCCTCTTGAACACTTCCACCCCGGGGCGCAGGAGCAGGTGATAGGTGTTCGCGAGGAGGATCTGCGAACCTGAGGCGGCGAGCGCTTCGGGGGGCTGCGCCTTCACCGAAGCCTGGGTGCCCACCGGCATGAAGAGCGGGGTCAGCACGTCGTTGTGAAGGGTTCGGAAGGTCGCGGCGCGCGCACGGGATCCTGTGGCCTCGCCGTCAATCCGGAAGTTCAGTCGCGAGGAGGTCACTGGCCTTTCAGCATAGTAGGGCCAGGCCTCTCCACCCGACGTCGGGTCCGGAGCGCCGATCGGATCAACCGGCAGCCCGCAATGACGGGCCGTATCGCTCACGCCCATCGAACCGCGGCGAAACACCTATACCAGCGCGCCGAGGCCTCTCAACTCCACAACCGGCTCTCCTGCGTCTCGCGAAGCGGCTAGGTCGACCTCGACCTCAACCACCCAGTCGTTGAGCCCCTCGAGGTCCACGAGCATCTGTTGAACACGCCACGAGGCCCCGTCTTCCGTCGGCTTCACATATGTGTGCCGGACGTTCCGAGCCTCGGGGTCGAGGCGGACACCCTTGTGTTCGACGCGGTGGGCCTCGCGCGCCTCCTTCAGACGGGCAAGGGTCCAAGGCACCCCTTCTTCGTCGGCGGTCGCGACCAGCGTGCCGAGCGCCGCTTCGTCGTCCCCCACGCTCCAGGCCCGGATGAACGCGAACACGCGCGTCCGTATGCCCGCGGTGAAGGCCTTGGTGTCGCGGGTGATGTCGACCGGGCCATCCGCTCCGGGGGGACGGAGTTCCAGACCGTCACCGGAGGCCGTGGGCGCCAGGTAGTTCGGATCCTTCATCCGCTCCCACTCTTCGAGAAGGCTGGAGTCGACGTCGCGCAACATGGTGCGCAGGTAGATCTCCATCTCACGGACGGTGTCCGACTTCACCAGGTCCGGGACGGTCTGCGCCAACACCTTATAGACGCTGTTGAGATGCCGCAGTAGCAGGCCCTCGGCCCGCTCGATCTCGTACTCGCGGATGTAGTCCGAGAAGGACCAGAAGCCCTCGAACATCTCCCGCGCGATCGACTTCGGCCGGATCGCCTCTTCGCCCACCCAAGGGTGGCGGGCGGCGAAGGCGTTGAAGGTCATGTAGACGAACTCCGCGAGCGGCTTCGGGTATTCGAGTCTCTCGAGTTCCGCCATCCGCTGCTCGTAGTCGAGGCCGTCCGCCTTCATCTGCGTGATGGCGCGGCCCTTGACCTTGTCGAGCTGGCGGCGAAGGATGAGCTCGGGGTTCTCGAGAATGGACTCGATCAGGGTCACGAGGTCGAGCGGGTAGTCGGGGGAGTCGGGGTCGAGGAGGGGGATCGTCTCGAGGAGGTAGAGGGAGAGGGCCTGGTTCATCGAGAAGTCGTCCTGCAGCTCAACGTTGACGCGCACCTTCGAGCCCCCGTCGTGAGGGCCCGTGATCTCCACGATGCCGCGCTCCACCAGGGATCGGAAGAGCTGCCAGCCTCGCTTGAAGTGGCCCTTCTTCGCGCGGTCGGTCTCGTGAGAATGGCGGATGAGGGACTGCATGGCTTCGCAGCCGTCGGTCTTGCGGGAGAGAACATTGAGCAGCATCGCGTGGGTGACCTGAAAGCGCGAGGTCAACCGCTCGGGGGGGGCGCCGATGAGCCGCTCGAACGTCTTCTTGTCCCAGTTGACGAAGTTGTGCTCGGGCGGCTTTCGCTTGACCGACTTCTTGCCGCCCGCCGCGGTCTTCTCGTCGAGCCTGAGATTCTCGATGTAGTGCTCGGGTGCTTGCGCCACCACGAAGCCGACGTCATCGAAGCCCTTGCGTCCCGCCCGGCCGGCGATCTGATGAAAGTCCCGCGCGGAGAGGATCGCGGTCTTGTGACCGTCGTACTTGCACAGCTTCGTGAACAGCACGGTGCGAATGGGGACGTTGATCCCGACCCCCAGCGTGTCCGTCCCGCAGATCACCTTCAGCAGGCCGCGTTGCGCGAGTTGCTCGATCAGGACGCGATACTTGGGAAGGAGTCCCGCGTGGTGGATTCCGATTCCCGACTTGAGCCACTTTCTGATGGTGGGGCCGTACGGACTCGAGAACTTGAAGGCCTCGATCTCGTTCGCCACCGCGTTTTTCTCTGCGCGAGAGGACAACGCGAGGCTCGTGAATGCCTGAGCGCTGTCCGCCGCGTCGGCCTGCGTGAAATGGACCACGTACACCGGGCCCTTCGCCTCCGCCACCAGAGTCTCGAGGGCAATCGGCAGGGCGATCTCCGAATATGAGAACTCGAGCGGCACGGGGCGGTCGGCCGATAGGACCGTGGTGGTGGGGAGCCCGTTGAGCTCGGTCAGAGCCTCGGCGAAGAACGTCATGTCTCCGAGCGTCGCCGACATAAGGAGGAACCTCGTCCGCTTGAGGGTCAGCAGCGGAGCCTGCCAGGCCACGCCGCGGTCGCGATCCGCGTACCAGTGAAACTCGTCCATGACCACATCGTCGATGCGCGCGTCCTCGCCGTCGCGAAGGGCGATATTCGCCAGAACCTCGGCGGTGCAGCACAAGACCGGCGCGTCGCGGTTCACGGTCGCGTCGCCGGTCGACAGACCCACGTTCTCAGGACCCAGTTCGCGGCACAGAGCCATCCACTTCTCGTTCACCAGAGCCTTGATCGGGCAGGTGTAGACCGAACGCCGCCCACGGATCAGCGCGTCGAAGTGCATGGCCGAAGCCACCAGCGACTTCCCCGAACCCGTGGGGGTGTTGAGGATGACGTTCTTCCCCTCGAACAAATCGAGGATCGCCTCCTCCTGCGCGGGATAGAGAGTGAGCCCCTTCGATGCCACGTAGTCGAGGAAGCGGCCCAGCAGTTCGTCGCTGGACGCCGTGGGATCGGGCAGTGAGTTGAAGAGGGTGGCGGCCATGGGAGCTTTCGCTCGGCCGAGCGAAGGGGTGGGAAGGATAGCCGCTCGACCTCGGGCGCGCCGATTCCGGCCGGGCGCCTATTCGTGTCGAACCGCGACGAGCGGATCCACCCGGGACGCGCGTCGCGCGGGGATGTAGACGGCGACGGCGGCCACGGCGGCGAGGACGAACGCAGCTCCCGCGAACACCAGAAGATCGAAGGGCGGCGTCTCATAAAGCGCGCTCGAGAGAACGCGCGCCGCGGCAAGGCCGATCGCGACACCCGCAGCCACTCCGAGCCCGATCAGACTCAGGCCCTCCCTGAAGACCAGGCCGAGGATCGACGCCGTCTGCGCACCCAACGTCATCCGGATACCGATTTCGCTGGTCCGTTCGTTGACCGCGAGCGACATCACACCATAGATGCCGATGGACGCGAGTACCAGGGCGAGAACTGCGAAACAGCCGAGGATCATCAATGGATAGCGACGCAGGAACGTGGCCGGAACCGAGGCGATGATCTCGTCCATGGTACGGACGGAACTCACGATCGCGTCCGGCTCCATCGCGCGCGATTCCCTGCCCAGCGCCGATGCGAGGCCTCGCGAGTCCGTCTTCACACGGACCACCACGCTCATCGCTGTCCCTGAATCCTGCCGCCACGGGAAGTAGAGAACCGGCCGAACCCGGCCATCGAGATCGCCGGCCTTCTCATCGCCCACCACCCCCACCATTTCGAACGGGCCCTGCACGAACGCGAAGGTCAGGGTTCGCCCGATCGGATCCTCGCCGCCGAAGATTTCATCCGCGAATCTTCGATTCACCAGGACCACGTGCCTGGCTTCCACTCCGTCGGTTGGCGCGAAGCCGCGTCCCTTCAGAACCGGCAGACCCATGACGCGGAAGTAGCTCTCGCTCACCGTGCGCAGTTCCGAGTCGGGCGCGTTCGAATTCGCCACGCTGCGACCCGGAATCGTGGGCGTTCCTGTGTTGCCGGAGCCCAGGAGGGGCAACCGGTCCACCAGGGCCACGCCCTCAACTCCGGGCAACGACCCGATGCGCTCCTGCCACTTGTCGAAGAAGGCCGCGAGCTTCGGCGGGGTGTCGTAACGGCTCCCCGGGACGGCGATCCTCGCGGTGAGCAGGTTCGCGGTGTCGAAGCCCGGATTCACGTCGAGCAGGCGGTTGAGGCTCCGGGCCATCAGTCCCGCGGCCGCGACCAGGGACAGCGCGACCGCGATCTCGGCCACGACCAGCGCGGAGCGCATGCGCTGCTTCCCCGCCGATCCGCGGGCGCCGTCTTTCAGGCTCTCCAACACCTGCTGCGACGACGTGCGAAGGGCGGGGATGAGACCGAAGAGAAGGCCGGTCATCAGGCAGACCGCGAAGGTGAAGGCGAGAACTCCGGGATCCACCGAGAGGCTCTTCAGGAAGGGGAGCCCCTGAGCCATGTTCGCCGGGATCGCCGCGACCATGGTCCGCACACCCCAACCGGCCCAGAGAAGCCCGACCGCCCCGCCCGCGAGCGACAGGAGAATGCTCTCGGCCAGGAACTGCGCGACGATGCGGCCCCGGCCCGCGCCCATCGCGAGCCGGATGCCGATCTCGCGCTTCCGGCCGAGTGCGCGGGCCAGCAACATGTTGGCCACATTGGCGCAGGCGATCAGCAGGACCGCACCCACCGCCCCGAAAAGGCCCAGCACCACCGGGCCGATGGGGCCGACCAGCGCTTCGCGCAGGGGCGCGGCACGCAGGCTTGTGTCCTTGTGCCACTGCGGATCGGCCTGGGCGCGTGCCGACGCGATGGAGGCAAGTTCCGCGTTCGCCTGCTCACGGGTGGCCCCGTCGCGAAGACGCCCGATCGCCCACATCCAATGCATGAAGCGGCGTTCGACCGCAGGCTTCGAAGGCGACAGGGTCACGAACAGGTCGGGATCACCCAGCCTCGCGAAATGAAACTCTCTCGGCAAGACGCCGACCACGGTGAAGGCGTCATCGTTGAGGGTGATCGATCGACCCACGACCGCGGGGTCGCCGGAGAAGCGGCGTTGCCACAAGCCGTTCGAAATCACCGCCACGTTTCGCTTCATCAGGGGCTGATCCTCCTCCGCCCGGAAGCCGCGACCGAGCGCCGGTTCGACCCCGAGGACCTTGAAGAAGTTCGCGGAGACCCGGCCGGCCGGAAGTCTCTCCGACCCCTCGCCGCTCCTGAGGGTGAAGCCGTCGAGGGCATAGCCCGCGACTCCATCCAGACTCCTTGCCTGGTCCACGACATCCTTGAAATCGGGATACGACACCTGCCGGCTCTGCTGCTTCGGTTCGGTCTCCCAGATGTGAACCAGCCGGTCGGCCTCACGGTACGGCAGCCCTTTGAGCATCACCGCGTTCACGACCGTGAACACCGCGGAATTGGCGCCGATCCCGAGCCCCAGGGTCGCCACCGCCACCAGGGTGAAGGCCGGCGCTTTCCTGAGGCTTCGGAAGGCGTACTTGAAGTCCTGAAGAAGGGGTAGCGGGCTCATCATGCGGGGAATTAGAGCAAGCCCGGTGCCAGGCTTGCCCGGGGTAGTATCTTCAGGGTCGCGGTGGCCCTCCCGAGAAAGACAACGACCTCGTCCATTCGCCGCCCACGGACCACCATCCGGCTGAATCAGGTATGGACGTTCAACGAGTCGAAACGAATCGGAACGCCCGGCGGCTTCGGAGAGGTTTTCCAAGGGAAGGGTGAGGATGGGACGCCGGTCGCGGTCAAGCGCATAAGGCGCGTGACGCCCGGCCTCGCCACGGGTGAGATCCGGATCGCGAGGACGCTGATGTCCCGCCCCAGCGAGCATGTCATTCCCATTCTCGACGCCGGGAAGGACGCCCTGACCGGGCAAAACTTCGTGGTCATGCCCAGGGCGGACGAGAGCCTTCAGGATCGGATCGATCGGGACGGGCCGCTGGTCGATGAAGACGCCATGACCGTCCTCACCGACATCCTCACCGGCCTGCAGGAGATGAAGAGGATCGTTCACGGCGACTTGAAGCCGGCAAACGTCCTGCTTCACGAGGGGCGGTGGAAGCTCGCCGACATGGGCATCGCCCGTCACGTCGATGACGCGCCCGCGACTCTGTCGATCCGGATGTTCGTGAGCGAGCCATACGCCGCCCCGGAACAATGGAGGTTCGAGACTCCCACCCGGGCTACCGACGTGTATGCGTTTGGATGCCTCGCCTACGCGGTGCTTACCGGATCGCCCCCCTTCCTCGGGCCTTCGCAGGAGGAGTACTGCGTTCAGCACCTCAAGGCGACGGCTCGCCCGCTCCCGGCATCCGCGGCGGTCCGGGCGCTGGTCCAGATGTGCCTCACCAAGGACAAGGCGGCGCGGCCGTCGATCGACACCGCCCTCGTGCTGCTCAAGCGGTCCTGGGGAAAACGCTGAGCCGCAGGAAACTGACAGCCGACGCGCCCCGGCTGACCACCGGCGGACGCCTGATCCCAATACCGGACGATCAGCTCAAGATATCCTTCGCCGACCCGGTCGGCTCAACCTGTGCGCGACCCGAACCCTCAGGAGACTCCCCCATGGCGCACGCACGTTTACGCAGCGGCCTGATCGTCGGCTCGCTGATCGCGGCACTTGCTCTTTTCGGCGGAAAGAGCCCGGTGGGGGCACAGGAGAAGAGTGCCGCTGCGGCGGCCACGGAGAAGGGCGGGCTGCCGCTCAAGGCCGAGCGGAAGATCGCTTTCGACACCGACGAAGGCACCTGGGTATCGCTCGATGTCTCTCCCGACGGCAAGACCATCGTCTTCGAACTGGTCGGCGACATCTACACGCTGCCCATCGAAGGAGGCGACGCGCGGCCCATCTCCACCGGCATGGCTTTCGACTCGCAGCCGCGCTACTCGCCCGACGGGGGGCAGATCGCTTTCCTTTCCGATCGCGATGGCGCGGAGAACCTTTGGGTCATGAAGTCCGACGGCACCGGCGCCAAATCGCTCACGAAGGAAAAGCAGGCATCCTTCGCTTCCCCCGCCTGGACCGAGGACGGCCAGAGCGTCGTCGTCTCGCGCAACGTCCCCGGCCTGCGCACGTTCGAACTCTGGGTCTACGACACCCGCGGCGGTTCCGGGATTCAGATCACCAAGGCGAAGGCGAAGCCGGAGACCCTGCCGCCGGATCAGCACAATGCCCTCGGCGTCGCGGTGTCGAAGGACGGTCGCTATCTTTACTACGCGACCAAGAAGGGCGGCTTCGCCTACAACGTGTCGTTTCCGTTGTGGCAAGTCGCGCGCAAGGATCGGCGCACCGGCGACGAGGACATCCTCACCCAGGCGAACGGCAGCGCATTCCGCCCCTCGCTGTCGCCCGACGGAAAGCTCCTGGTGTACGGGACGAGATTCAACACCCAGACCGGCCTGCGGATTCGCGATCTTTCGAGCGGCGAGGACCGCTGGCTCAAGTACCCGGTGCAGCGCGACGATCAGGAATCGCGCTTCACCCGCGATCTGCTGCCCGGCTACGCGTTCACTCCGGACGGGAAGGACCTCGTCATCGCCTATGGAGGCAAGCTCCATCGCGTCTCCGTCGCCTCCGGCGCCGACACCTTGATCCCGTTCAGGGCGGGCGTCGCTTTGGACCTCGGCCCGCTCCTCGACTTCCCCGCCCGTGTCGATCAGGGTCCGGTGCGGGCCCGCATCATCCAGGGGGCGTCGATCTCGCCCGATGGAATCCGGGTCGCGTTCTCGGCGCTCGGAAAGCTCTACACCGCTCCGGTCGCGGGAGGCGCGCCGAAGCGCCTCACCACGCGAAACGCCTTCGAATATCTCCCGGCCTGGTCGAGGGACGGCAGGACGCTCACCTACGTCACGTGGTCGAGCGAGGGCGGCCACGTGATGAGGGCGTCCAGCGACGGCCTGAGCGCCCCCGTGCAGGTCACCAAATCCCCCGGCTTCTATCGCGATCCTGTCTACTCGCCCGGCGGCGATCTCATCATCGCCCTGCGCGCGCCCTGGCAGTCGCGGCAGGAGATCGAGACCGAATGGGGCGGATCCGAGCCCGCGGGACTGGAGCTCGTCGCGATCTCGACCGCGACCGGCGAGGCGAAGTCGATCCTTCAGGCGCGAGGCTTCGGCCGGCCTCACTTCGGGCCTGAGCGGGATCGCGTCTACGTGAACTCACGCGACGGCCTTTTCTCGGTCCGCCTCGACGGCACCGACCGGCGCACTCACCTGAGGGTCGTCGGCAAGACCACGGCGCCCGACCCGGCCCCCGCATCCGAAGTCCACATCTCGCCCGACGGCCGCCACGTTCTGGCCGCGGTCTCGACCCAGCTATTCCTCATGCCCGCCCCGCCCTCATCCGGCGATGCCCCGACCATCAACGTCTCGACGCCCAGCATTCCCGTGGCCAGGCTGACCGACATCGGCGTCGACGAGTTCTTCTTCACCGACGGCGGAAAGGGGATCGGTTGGACCCTCGGCGCGAGTCTCTTCCGAAAGAGCCTGAGTGCGGTGACCTTCGGAGCGGCGGACGGCGCGCCTTCTCCTACTCCTTCCCCCTCACCGTCCCCGACCGCGGGGAAGCAAGCCGAAGGCGACGCCCGGATCACGGACTTTGTGATTGAAGTCCCCCGCGCGACACCGTTCGGCACGATCGTCCTGCGCGGCGCCCGTGTCATCACCATGAGCGCCTCGAACAAGGATGAGGTCATCGAATCGGCGGACATCGTCATTGAAGGCAACCGGATCAAGTCGATCGGCCCCACCGGGAGCGCGATGGTGTCCGCGGGAGCGCGCGTCATCAACGTCGCGGGCAAGACCATCATTCCCGGGCTCGTGGATGTCCACGCGCACTGGACGGAAGTGCGTCGCCGGGTTCTCGACCTCGAGGCCTGGCCCTTCAGCGCGAACCTCGCCTACGGTGTCACCACCGGTCGAGATCCTCAGACCGCGACCAACGACGTCTTCGCCTATCAGGACATGATCGAGGCCGGACTGATGCCTGGCCCGCGCGCGTTCAACACCGGCCCGGGCGTCTTCAACAACACGGACTTCCAGTCGGCGGACGCGGCCAGGAGCGTGGTCGAGAAGTACGCGAAGTACTACCGGACCAATACCCTCAAGTCGTACACCGTGGGCAACCGCAGGCAGCGCCAGTGGATGGTCGAAGCGAGCAAGGAGCACAAGATCATGCCCACCACCGAGGGCTCGCTCGACCTGAAGCTCGACTTCACCCACGCCGTCGACGGCTTCTCCGGCAACGAGCACGCCCTGCCCATCGTGCCCCTCTACAAGGACGTGATCGAGGTCTTCGCGAAATCGGGGATCACGTACACGCCCACCCTGCTCGTCGCCTACGGAGGTCCGTGGGCGGAGAACTACTTCTACGAAACCACCGAGGTCTGGAACGATCCGAAGCTGCGGCGCTTCCTTCCCACGAACGTGCTCGAGTCCAAGTCGAAGCGCCGCCCCTGGTTCGCCGAAGACGAGCACGTGTTCGGGAAGCTCGCCACCGAGGCCGCGAAGATCGTGCGCGCGGGCGGCCGGGTGGGCATCGGCGGCCATGGTCAGCTTCAGGGCATCCAGGTCCACTGGGAGATGTGGGGACTGCAAAGCGGCGGCCTCACGCCCATGGAAACGCTCCGCGCCGCCACTCTCCATGGAGCCCAGGCCATCGGCTACGCGCAGGATCTGGGCAGCATCGAGGCGGGCAAACTCGCTGATCTCGTCGTGCTCGATAAGAACCCCCTCGAGAACATCCGCAACACCGCGTCGGTTCGCTATGTGATGAAGAACGGCGATCTCTTCGACGGGGAGACCCTCGACCGACTCGCGCCGGAAAGGACGCCGCGGCAGAAGCAGTGGTGGTGGAGCGCCGGCCCGCCCGCGGCTCCGGTCGGCAATCTGCCGGAGACCGAGGTCTACCTGGCGCCCGTCACCGGAGCCGGGCAAGCTCTCAAGGTCGGCGCGCCGAAGAACATCTCCAACCACCCCGG
>JANMVV010000476.1:0-4171 GCA_031392925.1 Vicinamibacteria bacterium | reverse complement strand
TCAATGTAGAAGGTGTGCCGTCGGGCGAACTGGCGCTCGACGGGCGCGTCGGGGGCGATGACCCCGTAGGCGAAGGCGACCTTCTTGTCCGGGTTCGCCAGCATGGGAAAGTCGGCCTTCTCCTTCTCCGCGAATGCCTTGTTGTCGGCCAGCGTATCGACGCTGATCATGAAATACGCGGTGTCGAACTGCCGGATGAGACTGCCGCTCTCACGGAGCGAGTTGCATTCGGCGGTTCAGCCGCCGGTGAACGCCTTCGGAAACCAACCGAGGACGAGCCATCGTCCCCGGAGATTCTTGCTGAGCGAATAGGTCTTGCCGTCGGTGCCTTCCAGGGTGAAGTCGGGCGCAGGATCGCCGACTTTTAGCTCCTGTGCTTGGGCTCGTGGGCCCATCAGTCCAATCGCGAGCGCGAGCGGCAAAACGCGGAAGATCTGTCTCATGCGTGCCTCCAAAAGTGAACTATAAGTCCGAAGCTCATCAGGAAGGGGGCTGAGCGCCTGGGAGACTCTGCCGTACAATCACCGCGAGCGGCGGCTCGAGTCGCAGAATCTTCCTGGCCTGACGGCCGGACACTCTTCTTAAGGAGGCGCTTTCCTTGCGCACCATGACCACTCGCGTTGTCCTCGCCTTCACCTTCCTCGCGGCCTCGGGGTCCTTCGCCACGGCCCAATCCCCCGGCCTCTATGGCGACATGCACTGGCGCGCCATCGGTCCCACCCGGGCCGGACGCACGCGCGCCCTCGACGGTGTCGCCAGCCAGCCCAACGTCTTCTACATCGGTTTTGACAACGGCGGGGTGTGGCGCTCCACCGACTACGGCTCCAACTGGGAGTCCCTCTTCGACCGCCAGTCCACGACCTCGATCGGAGCGATCGCGGTGGCCCCGTCGAACCCGAACATCATCTATGTCGGTAGTGGTGGTGGGATCATCCGCCCCGACCTCTCCACCGGTGACGGGATGTACAAGTCCACCGACGCCGGGGCGACGTGGATGCATCTCGGGCTGCGGGACAGCCAGATGATCGCCGACATCGTGGTCGATCCGAAGAATCCCGACCGGCTGTTCGTCGCCGTGCTGGGACATCCTTATGGCCCCAACCCCGAGCGTGGCGTCTTCAGGTCCCTCGACGGCGGGAAGACTTTCGAGAGGGTTCTCTATCGCGATGAGTACACGAGCGCCAACGACCTGCTGATGGATCCGGCGGATCCCAACACGCTTTACGCCACGCTGTGGCCTCAGCAGCAAAGTTTCCGCGAGGGCCTCGCCTTCGGCGGCGCCGGCACCGGCATCTTCAAGTCCAGCGACGGTGGAACGACATGGAAGCCGCTTTCCGTGGGGCTGCCCAATGTGATCCAGGCGAACCTGGCGGTGGCGCCGGGGAACGCGCGGCTCCTCTACGCGATGGTCGCGGGGACGCCCAAGGGGCAGGACTCCAGCAGCACCACGGGTGTGGTGGGTTTTTACAAGTCGGTCGACGCCGGTGAGCACTGGACACCGGTCGATGTCCCCGAGGGACCGATGGGTGCTCCCACGACCCACGTGGACACGCGGCCGCTGGCGCGCATCGGCGGCGGCGATCTCCCGACCATCACCGTGGACCCGAAAAACGAGAACGTCATCTACAGCGCCACCGTGACCTTGTGGCGCAGCGAAGATGGCGGCGTCCATTGGTCGGCGGTAAGGGGCGCCTACGGCGGCGACGACTACCAGAAGATCTGGATCAATCCGAATAACCCCGACATCCTCCTCGTCGTTTCGGATCAGGGCGCGGTGATCTCGGCGAACCGCGGCAAGTCGTGGAGCAACTGGTACACCCAGCCCACCGCGGCCATGTACCACGTGACCGCGGACAACGCCTTCCCCTATCGGGTGTGCGGAGGCCAGCAGGACTCGGGCTCGGCCTGCGTCACCAGCCGGTCCGATGACGGCATGATCACCTTCCACGACTGGCATCCGGCGAACATCCAGGAGTACGGCATTGCCGCGCCCGATCCGAAGGACCCCGAGATCGTCTTCGGCAGCAGCCGGACCGACGTCACCCGGTACGATCGCAGGACCGGCCAGACCACCAGCGTCGGCCCCGACATGGGACCGCGAGGCGGGCCTCTCAACCGGGACGTGCGCACCATGCCCATCCAGTGGTCGCCGGCGGACCCGGACCTGCTTTTCTACACCTCCAACGCGGTGTGGAAGACCCGCGACCGCGGCCACAGCTGGACGCGCATCAGCCCCGATTTGTCGCGGCCCACGTGGGCCGTGCCTGAAAGCGCCGGAAAGTACACCGCCTCCGTGACCGTGAACGCCCAGGGAGCGATCACCGCTTTGTCGCCCTCGCCCATGGACGTGAACGTGATCTGGGCCGGGACGGATGACGGCAACATCCAGATGACCACGAACGGTGGCGCCAACTGGACCAACGTCACCCCGCCCCAGATCAAGCCCTGGACCCGCATCTTCAACATCGAGGCCGGTCACTTCGACAAGGGCACCGCGTATGCCGCCGCGAACACCATGCGGATCGACGACATGAGTCCGCATTTCTGGCGCACCCACGATGGAGGCAAGACCTGGACGGAGATCAATGCGGGGCTAGCGCCCGGCGCGGTGGCCAACTCGATTCGGGAAGATCCGCGAAAAGCGGGACTGCTTTACGCCGCGACCGAGACTCAGGTTTGGTTCTCCATCGACGATGGCGGCCGCTGGAATTCCCTGAGGCTGGACATGCCCGCGGTCTCCGTACGCGATATCCAGGTGAAGGACGACAGCACCTGCCTGTGCTCGGATCTCATCGCCGGCACCCACGGACGGGGCTTCTGGATTCTCGACAATGTAACCCCGCTTCGTCAGATGGCTGAGGCCCAGGCCGCCACGTCAGCCCATCTCTTCAAGCCGGCCACCGCGGTGCGGGTGCGGTCCGGTATGAACGACGCCACGGAGTGGCCCCCCGAGGTTCCCCATGGGGAGAATCCTCCGCCCGGGGGACTCATCGATTACTACCTGGCCGCCGACGTGGCCGGAGCGGTGACCATGGACATCGTGGACACGCGTGGCACGGTGGTGCGATCGCTGTCCAGCGACGATCCCATGCTCAAGCCCGATCCGGCGCTCGATCCCGAGGGATACGACAAGATCTGCCAAGGGAATCCCACCGCTCCCAACTGCAGGGTGCCTCTGTACTGGCCTGCGCCGCAGATGGTTCTTTCCACGAAGAAGGGAATGCACCGCCTTTCCTGGGATCTTCACTTCGAGCCCATCGGTGAAGAGCCTCGCGCCGGTGGCGGCGCCCAGGGCGCCGTGCCCGGCCACACCTATCCGTCGGTGGACGTTCCGTGGGCACCCCCGGGTGAATACAAGGTTCGACTCACCGCCTTTGGGAAGCAGTACATCCAGCCCTTGACCTTGCGTCTCGACCCACGCGTGAAGACCGCCGCCGCAGACCTGGAGCGCGCGGCCACGCTGTCACGTGAGATGTACGACGGTGCTCTGGCCGCGAACGTCGCGTATCAGGAGGCGAGAGCGGCGGTAGCGAAACTCGAAACCGCCGGCACGCCGGATGCGGCGCTCAAGGCCGGGATCGAGGCGCTCGCGCCCCAGCCGCGTCCCGCCGGCCCCGGCCGCTTCTTCGGTGGCGGCGCTCCCGCCGGCCCGCCCACGCTGAACGGCGTGAGCCAGAGTCTGATGAGCGCGGCCATGGCGATGCAGGAAGCCGAGGCAGCGCCCACCGCGCGGCAGATCGCAGCGTGCGAAGCCGCGCGGGCCCAGCTTCAGGAAGTGATGCGGCGTTGGAACGCAGTGCGGTCTCGCGCGACTCGCTGAAGGCTGGCCTGCACCTGGGGCAAGTGAGGGCAGGAGCTATCGGGGGAGATACATCAACCCGACCACGGTTCCGATGCATACCACTGTCCATCGGAGCGTGGCGGGTCTGATCCCTGCGGCCAGCCTGCCGCCCGCGACACCGCCTATGAGCGCGCCGCAAGCCATGATGAGCGCAGCCGGCCAGACGATCTGGCCGGAGAAGACGAAGCACACCGCCGCGGCGACATTGATGGCAACGCCGAGCGTCGACTTGAGGGCGTTGATCCGCGTCAGCGATTCATCCAGCAGCAGGCCCAGCACGGCCATCATGATCACGCTGAGACCGGCCCCGAAATAGCCGCCGTAGATCGA
>JANMVV010000036.1:0-9190 GCA_031392925.1 Vicinamibacteria bacterium | reverse complement strand
TCCGGCATCTCGCCGCGACCCCGGTGCGCACGGCGAGCACGGTTGTGTCGATGGGACTGTGCGTCTTCATGTTCTGCCTGCTGCAGAGCATCCTGGTTCACTTCGACGCTTTCATTGCGAACCGCAGCCCGAAGCGCCTGATCACGCGGCATCAGCGGAGCATCATGAGCACGCTGCCCCTCACTCACGGGCCGCGTATCCAGGCGGTTCCGGGAGTCAAACGGGTGGCGGCGACGCTTCTCTTCGGCGGCGTGCTGCCCGCGAGGCGCGAGGGCAAGACGGACGGCGGAAGCGTGAGCGAGACGGACTGGACCGCGGTCTTCCAGAACGCCGCGATCGAGGCCGAGCCCTATTTCGCGATGAGTCCGGAACTCTCCGTGGCTCCGGCGGAGTTCAAGGACTTCCTCGGCGACCTGCGCGGCTGCGTCGTGGGGCGCGACCTCGCGCGGAAGTTCGGTTGGAAGATCGGCGACCGCTTCTTCCTTCGGAGTTTCGTGTCCGGCCTGCGCAAGAAAAGCGGTCCGTTCGAGTTCGTGATCCGCGGTTTCATGGACACGGACCTCGCCAAGTATCCGGGCACCGACCCGAACATGATGTTCTTCCACCTGCGATATCTCATGGAGTCCCTTCCGGGCATGAATGACGCGAGTGTCTTCACGGTGGAGATCGAAGATCCCTCGCGCGCGGGGGAGATCGCCGCCGCGATCGACGCGCAGTTCGAGAACTCGTCGGCCGAGACGTTCACGGAGAGCGAGCGGGCGTTCCTCGCCGGCTTCATTTCGATGGTGGGCGATCTGAGCGTAGTGATCAACGGCATCGGCCTCGCCGTCTGCTTCACCATCCTCCTTGTGACCGCCAACACCATGAGCATGGCCGTCCGAGAACGTCGGCGTGAGATCGCGGTGCTGAAGACGGTGGGTTTCGGCAGCGGTCAGGTGATGTTCCTGATCCTGGCCGAGGCCTTGTGTCTCGGGCTCACGGGAGGGGCCCTGGGCGTTCTGGGCACACTCGGCACGATCACGGCGATCAACAACGCCTCCGGTCACACCCTCCTTGGCATCTCCCATCTCGTGTTCCAGCCCTTCGTCGCTTTCGCCGGCGTGGCGGTCGCCCTCGGTCTCGGCCTCGCCGCCGGCTTCTTCCCCGCCTGGGGCGCCTATCGAGCCCGCGTCACCGAGATGCTCCGGAGCAACTGAGGTGGCGCTCCCGCTCGGGTACAACGTGCGCAATCTGCGCGAGCGGTGGCCGGTCGCATTACTGGCGATTGTCAGCATCGCTCTCGTCGTCGCCGCCGTGGCCGTGATGATGGCCGTGGCGCAGGGGTTCGCCGCTTCATTTCGAGGAACGGGCCGGGACGACAACGCGATCGTGGTCTCGCAAGGCTCGAACTCAGAGGTGACCTCGTTCGTCGAACTCGATGAGCGCCGCCTCATCCTCGACCATCTGGCTGCCTCCGAAGCGTCAAGGCAGCCACCGCCCGCGTCCTGGGAATGGGTCTCGGCCCTGGCCCTGCCGCGCCGGTCGGACGGGCGGCGCACCAACGTGGTGGTCCGGTCCATCACGCCAGACGGGATGAAGGTGCGGTCCGGGATCACGCTGACGTCCGGCCGCTTGTTCCGTCCGGGCTTCGAGGAGGTGGTGGTGGGCCGAAGGATCCGGGAGAGGCTCTTGGATCTCGAGGTGGGCGGCGTTCTCAAGTACGGACGAAAGCGGTTTCAGATCGTCGGCGAGTTCGAGTCTCAGGGCGCGGCATTCGAGAGCGAAATCTGGGGCGACTTCGATGCGATGCGCACCACTCTCGATCGGCCTCCAGGATCGAAATCCGTGATCATCCGGCTCAAGGGTCCGGCCGAGATCGAGGCGCTCGACCGGTGGTTGCGATTGCAGAACGAGCTGACCCTGCGTGCGATTCCCGAACTCAAGTATTACGAGGATCAGGCCGGAACCGTGACCGCCACGATCAAAGGGCTCGGCGGTCTCCTCGGCCTCGTCATGGGAGTGGGCGCGGTGTTCGCCGCGATGAACACCATGTATCGAGTCGTGGCGTCGCGCACGCGGGAGATCGGCACCTTGCGCGCGATCGGCTTCTCGCGCCGCGCCATCCTCGCCTCGTTCGTCGCCGAGTCCGCGGTGCTGGGACTCGCTGGCGGCGCGCTTGGATGTCTCGCCGCGCTGACCTTCAACGGTTATTCGACGAGCACCTCGAATCTCCAGAGCTTCAGCGAGGTTGCCTTCGCCTTCCGGCTCACGCCGGAGATCCTCGCTTCGAGCATGGCTTTCGCACTCGCCATGGGAGTGCTGGGAGGCCTGCTGCCCGCGGCGCGCGCGGCCCGCCTTCCCATCGCGGCGGCGGTGCGGGAGGACTGAGCAGCGACTAGTGGCTCGACGGGGTTGCTTCGTCGCGCTGCGAGGAGCCATTCGTTTCGGTACTGTGACGAAGCAACCCCCTCCCCCCACTACCAACCCGAAGCAACCCCCTCCGAGCCACTATCCCCGCGCGCCCTACTCGTACCGCAACGCCTCGATCGGATCCTGCCGCGACGCGCGCACGGCCGGCCACATACCGAACACAAGTCCCACCACCGTCGAGACCGCGAAGCCGAGAACCACCGACCACAGCGGTGTCGCGGCCTGGAAGTCGAAGGCGTAGCGCGCGGCCACCGCCGCGCCGAGGCCGAAGGCGATCCCAAGCGCGCCGCCCACCGCGGTGAGGGTCACCGCCTCGATCAGGAACTGGGTGGCGATGTCGCGCCTCGTGGCGCCGAGCGCCTTCCGCAATCCGATCTCCCGCGTGCGCTGGGTGACGTTCACGAGCATGATGTTCATGACTCCCACCCCGCCCACCAACAGGGCGATCCCCGCGATCACCAGCATGGCCGCGGCGATTCCGCCCGTCACCTGCTGGAAGCTCTCGAGCTGCCCGGCGCTCGTGAAGATCGCGAAATCATTCGGCTGGTTCGGGCGCAGGCCGCGGCGGGTGCGCATGATCGCGGTCTCCTCCTCGATGAGCGCGTCGTAATCCTCGGGCCGTTTTGGCACGGTGGCGATGTGGATGGTGTCGCCGCCGCCGTTCTTGTGCTCGGGGAACTGGTCGTCGAAGGTGGTGATGGGGACGGCCACGAAGTTGTTGTTGCTGCCGCCGAAGGCCGAGCCCTTCTTCTCGAACAGACCGATCACCCGATACGCCCGGCCGTTGATGGTCAGCTCCTGGTCGATGGGATCGCGATGCGGATAGAGCGCGTCCGCCACGTCGGTGCCGATCACGCATACCCGGGCCGCGTGCGAAACGTCGGCCTCGCTGATGAAGCGGCCGTCCTGGATGAAATGGGTGTTGGCGACGGAGTAGTCGGGGTTCGTGCCCAGAAACTGCGGCCCGTTCGCCTCGAGGCGGCCCGACTTCACCACCACGCCCTGGAAGTGGTAGCGCTCCTGCGAGACCGCGGCGGCCAGGGTGGAGAGCCGCTTCAACGCCTGCGCATCCTCAATGGTGAGGTCGCGACGATTGCGCTGCTCCTCGGGCGGGCCGCCCGGTCCGTTGAACCGCGGCTCGAACTTCTGGAACTGCACGAGGTACGTGCCGAAGGCGCTGAAGCCCTCGGTCACCGCGTTGTTGAAGCCGACCACGAAGCTCACCATCATGATCACGGTGGCCACACCCGCCATGACCCCGAGCAGGGTCAGGAAGCTGCGGAGCTTGTGCGCGCGCATCGCGCCGAACGCGAATGCGATATTCGCGAGCCAGGAGACGCGAAAGTGCGGCCGCCGCATCAGTCGGCCCTCAAGGCTTCGACCACGGGGAGATTGGAAGCCGTGCGCGCCGGCCAGTAGCCGGCGGTGATTCCGACCACGATGGACAGGACCAGGCCCATGGCCACGATTGCGGGCGTGACTTCGGCGGGGAACTCCAGGCCGGTGCGCACCGCGACCGCGATCAACGCGCCGCCACCCACGCCGATGGCGCCGCCGAGCAGCGACAGCAGCGCCGCCTCGAGAAGGAACTGCCGCCTTATATCCCGCTTCCGCGCGCCCACCGCGAGGCGCATGCCGATCTCCTGAGTTCGCTCGACCACCGCCACCAGCATGATGTTCATGATCACGATGCCCCCCACCCCGAGCGACACCGACGCGATGAGCAGCGAGAGGATGAAGGCCGCGGCCGAGATCTGCCGCCACAGGGTCTGCAGCGTCTCCGCGGTGATGACGCCGAAGGGGTCGGAGGCTTTGAATGGAGTGTGACGCAGCGCCCGGAGCAGGGCCCGCGCCTCTTCGGACGAGGCCTCGACCCCCGGCACGCCCCCGTGCGCGCGGATGAGGAAGTTCAGGGAATCGCGGCTTCCGAACTGATGCCGGTAAGCCTGGACCGGGATGTAGATCCGGTTGTCGTTGTTCTGACCGAGGGTGCGCCCCTGTTTCGTGACCAGGCCGATGATCCGATACGGGGCGCCGCCCACCAGGAGGTCGTGGCCCACCGGATCCTGCTGGGGGAACAGCTCTTCCTTGATGTCCCACCCGATCACCGCGATCGCCTGCGCGGTGTCGTCCTCGCTTGCCGTGAAGTAGCGGCCGACCACGGAGAGACGCAACATCGCGCCATAGTTCGCGGTGGTGCCGAGTACCTGCATGTCGGCGAGACAGCGGTCGCGATACTTCACCGCGGTCTGACCCGCGGCCTGGGCCGCGACCTCATCGGCGAGGACCAGGTTGCGCCGCATGGCGACGTAGTCGTTCCAGTCGAGGTCCGGCCGCTTGAGTGCTTCCAGGAATTCCTCGCGGCTGCGGATGATCCCGAACTTCTGGACCACGTACACGTCGGGCGCCAGTTGAATCACGCGCTCGAGAACGAAGGTGTTGAGGCCGGAGATCACGGAGACGACACCCACCAGCGTCGCTACCCCGATGATGATGCCGAGCAGGGTCAGGAAGCTGCGCAGCGCGTGAGCGCGGATGGCCCGAAGGGCCTCGCGCAACAGCTCCCCTCTGGACATGTCAGCGGGGCGAGCCGTCCTTCGGCTTCGCCTTCTCGATCTTCACGAGGTCGCCCGGCTTGATCTCGCGCAGCGCCTTGAAGGGCCCGGTGATCAGGATCTCGCCGCCCTTGAGGCCTTCGAGAACCTCCAGCGACAGCTCTCCAAGGAGTCCCGTCCTGAGCTTTTGGAAGCGCGCTTTGTCGCCTTCGATCAGATACACGCCCTCCTCGTCGCGAGGGGCGCCGGGCTTCGGCGTGTCGCCGGGCTTGAGTTCGATATCGCGCACCACCAGGGCCTGGATGGGAATCACGAGGGCCTGGGAACGGAAGCCGGTGAGGATGTCCGCCTGCACGGAGAGGCCCGGCTTGATGTCCGCCGGCGGATCCTTGATCTGGACCTTCACCTTGAACTTGATGGCGACCGCCTGGGTGCCCGTGTTGATGATGGGGCTGTTACCCACCTCGGTGACCACGCCGCTGAACGTCCGGTTGGGGTACGCGTCGATTCGGATTCGCGCCTCCTGCGAGACCTTCACCGAAGGGATCGAGGTCTCGTCCACCTCCATCTCGGTTTCAACCACCGACATGTCGGAGACGGTGAGGAGCACGGTTCCCGGCTGGTTCAAGACTCCCACCACCGCCACCTCGCCTTCCTCGACCCGTTTCGCGGTGATGGTGCCGTCCATGGGCGAGAGCACCGTGGTTTTGGCCAGAGTGTCCCGCGCCCCTTCAGAGGTCGCCCGCGCCTGATCAATGCGGCCCTGCGCAGCCTGTACCGCTGCTTCCGCGCTGGCGAGGTTCGTCTGCGCGCGCCGGTAGTCGGCCTCGGGGATGATGGACGCCTTGTAGTTCTCCTCCGTCCTCTTGAGATCGTCCCGAGCCTGTTCGAGCCGAGCGCGGGCGGAGTCGAGATCGCGCATCAGGGCGAGAACCCCGGCCTCGGTGCTGCGCGCCGCGGCCCGCGGGTTCACCGCATCGATCTGGAGGAGCAGCTGACCCTTGCGGACCCGGTCGCCTTCCTTGACCGCGAGGCGCGTGATCTGGCCGGCGATGGTGGCCGAGATGTCGACCTTCTTCTGGGCCTGGACCCTCCCGTTCGCGGTGACCTTGGACTGCAGGTCCGCGCGGGAAACCGTGGCCGACTGCACGGCGGTGGGCTGAGGCCCGCGACGCGACACGACCACGCCGCCAATGGCCGCGGCCACAATGACGATACCGGCCACGACGAGGACACCTTTGCGCTTCAATGGGACTCCCTTTCCGGATACTACGTGTGGAGGCCTGCGCAGGTTCCCTGGCCCGGGTCTTGCTGTGTGAGCGCCAGGGGCTCTTCCGCGTGCCCTCGGGCGCGTCATCCCGGCGCGACCTACGAGAGAGCAGACCATGAGCAAATTTCTATCGACCACCCTGGCCCTGAGCCTGGGCTTCACTACCGTGGCCGTCGCCCACGAATCGAGCAAGGATTCCGTAAAGGGCTCGACCGTCACCATTTCCGGATGCGTCGTGACCGACAAGGAGAATTCCTTTGTGCTCACAAACGTGGAAGAGATCTCGGGGCCGACGTCTTCGGCGCCCAATGCCACCCTCGACGGCATGGCCGGGCTCAAGGGTGGCGCTCCCGGCGTCATCTACTGGCTCAGCCAGGACTCGGTGAAGTTGATGCGCGGGCACCTCGGACACAAGGTTCAGGTGACCGGCGCGATCACCGACGTGAGCTCCGGAACCGTGCAGGTCAAGCAGGAACCGGGCAAGGCCGGCCCGGACAATACGGTGAAGGTCGAAGCGCGCGACAAGGAGGCGAGTGCCAAGACGGACGAGCCCGTGGTCGCGGGCCCCGCAGCGAAGGTGAAGACAGACGAGACGCAGACCCTGCCCGTCCGCCGGGTTAAGGTCGATACGGTGAAGATGCTCGCCCCGACCTGCCGCTAGGGCCGGTTTCTACACTGTTCCACGAGCCCACCGCCCGCCAGGGTGGCAGTTCGCGCGTGGCCGAGCCCAGCGTCAGGTCCACCGTCTCTCGTCACTATCTCAAGATACTGAATCTTCATCATTCTCTTTCCTCCCGTGGGTGCTCCATGATGCCGGCCTAACACCGAGATAAGCCGCGAGGTGCGGCAGCGAACGTCCTCGTCAGCTTCATCTCGTGGTTATGCGGCCTGCTCGCAGAAGGGGACCACATGTCAGCACTAAAACGACAGCCGTCAGCGCAGAGATGGAAGCCTTCAGCCATGGCGCCAGCTCCGGTGCAATCCCGCCGTAGAACAGCATCGCCCCATTGCTAGAGCCGTGGAGAAGTGCCGCCAGCAGAACACTGCCGCCAGTGTTCTGGGAGAGCCAGGTGAAAAGGAACGCCTCGGAGACAACGAAGACTGAAAAGGCGACGAGCGGTACGCCACTCAGATATTGATGAGGCAGCACGATGAGCGGCCAGTGCCACACGGCGTGGATAACCCCAACGAGGATGCTAGCGGACACGGCTCCACGAGTCGCGAGGAGACGGGGCAGCAAGAAGCCGCGCCAGCCCACTTCCTCGCCGGCCGCAAAGAGAAATACCGTCCACATGGCGGGCAAGACAGGCAGGACAGGTGGAACCCGAGCGAGAGTGAATGAGCCACTCGCGGCCGCAGTGCCTATAGCACAGAGGTTCTGGACTACTGGTATCCCGACAGCGGCCAGGTACCAAGCGGGATGAACGCGCCAGGCAAACAAGCGACGGATGAGATCGCGCGCGGCCGGCTCCCCCTGCTCGAAGGCCACTACTATGAGGGCAGCCGCCGCCGGTGCGAAGGCGCCCAGTATGGGCACCCAGAAGCGGAAGCCAGCTACGGTGCCGAGCGCCAGGCAGCCCCAGAACCCTACGAAGACAAGAACGAGATACAGCGTCAGCGGGCGGGACGCAGCAACGTTCTTCATGGGATCCTCCTTGACCCTCCCTGGTCCGCATAACACCCGGGTTCACCTGCGAGGGCTGCCCTCAACGACTGCCCCCATGAGCGGAAGGCGAAGGGGGCACACCCTAGCGGTCCCTCAGGTTCATCCGATTGTTCGACGGTGCTTGCGAGGATGCTCGCCTACGCGCCCGGCTTTGGGATACCAAGGTCCTTACAGATGTTCGCCGCAGTCGGTCCAACGATCTCGCTGTGGCGTGGAACCGCCGACGTCTTTCGGTTCGTAGGATTCCAATAGATGGTGTGGCGCCCGCCCTCTCGAAACAATTCGCAGCCATGCTCGGCAAGATGGCGGAGAAGGTCCACCCGTTTCATGCGACGGGTATGGCCAAGAGCTCCCTCAGAACTTGATGACCTTCCGCCTCACGACGCGCCAATTCGCGGTTTGCCTGGAGAATGTCCTGAACAGCCTCTTTGAGGCTGGCCCGGGCCTCATCAAGCGTGGCCTCCTGGACATTGCACCCAGGCAACTCCTCGACGAACCCCGTCCACCAGTTGTCGACGTGCTCAAAGACTCCTGTGTACTGGTTTTCCATGCCCTCAATTCTCCCACGAAGGGGATGAGCGCGCAGGCCGCAACGCCGGGGACGCTCAGAATCGCGTAGAGCGGCGAACTCCAGGCGGCTGCGAGCAGCAGGACCACCAGAAAGCCGAGAGGGTCCAGCATGCCTGACATGGACTAGCTAGCCGCCGCGCAATCTCCGAGGCCCGTCGAACACTGCACTAAGCCGCGAGGGCCCACGGCCGTCTGCGTGGACCTCGTCGGGTTCATTCCTTTGTTGGACGGGCGTTCACTCATGTCCGTGGAGTCCCTACGGGGGAGCGCCAACCTGCTGTTTTCTCAAAGCGGTTGAGCGACGGGAAGGGTGATTGTGAGGAGATGGTCGAGGCCCCGCCAACCGTCTCTGGAAGATGGTCGAGCAAGCTCCCAGACAACCGAACCCGACGTGAGAGGCCTCGCCCTCTCCGAGATCCCTGCTGGGCCGTTTCATTGGGACCTCCCACGAGAGGCCTTCCAGGACCGCTGAGGGTCGGGCCACAAATGCGCATTCGGTCGGTCCCGCGCTCCGTCCAACACCGGAATAACCTGCGAAGGCCCCGGGCCGTCTGCGTGGACTTCGTCAGGTTCATTGCATTGTTCTCCGGCGTCTTCTCAGAGATTCACCGGGCAAGGACCGTGCGCAGCTCCGCCACCAATCGCTCCGGCGCCTCCAGGCTCACAAAGTGTCCCACCCCAGGCAGAGGCCGCCACTCGACGTCACAGTGCGCTTGCTCA
>JANMVV010000379.1:0-60643 GCA_031392925.1 Vicinamibacteria bacterium | reverse complement strand
AAGTCGCAGATGGCGAAGTTCGGCATGCCCGGGGTCTGGGACTGGGGCTTCGTCGACATGTGGTCCCCCGGCTACCTCGCGTTCATGTCGAGCAACCACAACGGCATGATCCGCATGTACGAGACCTTCGGTAACGGCGGGGCCACCACCATGAAGCGCAAGGTAGCGGGCGAAGGCTTCGGCCCCGACCAGACCTCTCGTGAGTGGTATCGCCCGTGGCCTCCCTACAAGGAGGTCGTCTGGTCGATGCGCAACAACACGAACTACATGGAGACGGGCGTGCTGTCCGCCCTCGAACTCACGTCGAAGTTCCCCAAAGTCATCCTGGAGAATTTCTTCAAGAAGAGCTCCAACTCCATCGAATCCGGCAGGAAGGACGCGCCCTACGGCTACGTGATCCCGGGCGGACAGAAGGATCAAACCCGCGTCGCCATGCTGATCAACCTCCTCCGCATCCAGGGCGTCGAAGTCGGCAAGGCCACCGCCGAGGTCAACGTCAAGGAGGGCAAGTTCCCCGCCGGTTCCTACGTGATCAAGCGCGACCAGCCCTACGGCCGTCTCGCGAAGATCCTGCTCGAGAAGCAGAACTTCCCGGACGCGAACCTCCGCACCTACGACGACACCGGCTGGACCATGGGCCTCATGGCTCACACCGACGTCAAGGAGATCGCCGACCTCGCCATCCTTCAGGCCGCGGTCGAACCCGTGACCATGATCAAGCTCCAGGGCTCGGAGACGGGCGCGGGACGCTACGTCGCGGCACTGAACTTCGGCTCGAATCAGATGGCGACGCTTCGCTTCAAGTTCCCGAAGATGAAGACGCTCGCGAACGAGAAGGCCAGCAAGATCGGCGACACCGCGGTGCCCGCGGGATCGCTGTGGTTCGATACTCAGGGCGGCGACGGAGCGGCGATCAAAGCCGCGGTCGAGTCGCTCGGCCTCACCGGGGTGGCGACGGACGCGCTGCCTTCGGTTGCCACGCATGAAGTCGACCTCCCGCGTCTCGCGGTCTACTCCACCTGGGGTAATACCCAGGAGGTCGGCTGGGTGCGTCACGCCTTCGACTACTACGGCATTCCCTTCACGCTCATCTACAAGGAGCAGGTGAGAGCGGGCAATCTGGCAAAGGACTACGACGTCATCCTGATCCCCAACCAGGGCCGCACGGCCAAGGGCCTGGTGTTCGATATCGCGAACAAGGGCAAGCCTCTTCCCTACCAGAAGGATCCGAAGTTCCCGACCCTCGGCGGCTATGGCGAGTCGGACGACATCACCGGCGGCATGGGTCTTGAAGGCGCTTTTGAGCTCGACAAGTTCGTGAACGGCGGGGGATCGCTCGTGACTCTCGCGGCTTCGAGCTATTTCCCGCCCGAATTCGGTCTCGCGAAGCAGATCGACGCGCGCGCACCCTCGGGGGCGTTCTACGCGCCTGGTCCCATCATCGAGGCGGAGATCCAGGCTCCCGAGCACCCGATCTTCTACGGCTACGCGAACAAGACGATCTCCGTGCGCTACGGCAACGGCCCGCTGCTCACCGTGCCCGACATCATGAAGGACCGGATCCTGATGAAGTACCCCGGCCAGGATAAGTCGGTTCTCTCCGGCCTCTTCAAGGGTGCGAATGAGATTCGAGACCGGCCGGCCATCGTCGACGTCCCACAGGGCAAGGGCCAGATCGTCCTCTTCGCCGGAAACCCCTGCTATCGCTGGCAGAACCACGGCGAGTTCGGAATGCTCTTCAACACCATCCTCCACTGGAACGATTTGCTCGCGAGCAAAGCTCCGCTCCCCGTAGAGAAGCCCGCGGCCACCGAACCGTAGGCGCGGTACCGTCATGGCGGGGAGCCGGCAAGGGGGGCTCGGCTCGTAAGATAGGCCGTGGATTCCTTCGCGCCGCACCTCGATCTCGCCATCCGGGCCGCGCGCGCCGCGGGCGATCTGCTGCGGGCCGATTTCCACTTGCCGCTCGGGCCTCGGGGCGAGGGCGACAAAGCCCCCGCCGACACCGAGGCCGAACAACTGATCCGCGACATCCTCCTCGGCGCCCAAGGCGACTGGGGTTTCCTGGGCGAGGAGACCGGCAAGGTTCCCGGAGCGCCCGGCGCGCCGATCTGGGTGGTCGATCCGAACGATGGCACTCGGGACTACATCAAGGGCCGAAGAGGCAGTTCGGTCTCGATCGGTCTGGTGTGGAATCACCGTCCCGTTCTGGGCGTGGTCCACGTTTTCGGATATCCCGACGACCGCGGCCCGGTCTACTCGGCGGTGGTCGGGCGCGAAGGTGTCTGGAAGAACGGCGCGCCGATCCACGCGGTTCTCCCTGATCGCCTCTCGGAACTCGATGTCGTTCTCGTCTCCGGCGGCGGCGACCGCGCCGCCCGGGCGAACCTCCAGTGCACGAAGCCCGCGCGCGTGATGTCGATACCGAGCATCGCCCACCGGCTGGCCAGGGTGGCGGCCGGTGAAGCCGCAGCCACCACTTCGCTCTATTCGCCGAAGACCTGGGACTTCGCGGCAGGCCATTGCCTGATCCTCGCCGCGGGCGGCGCCCTCGTCGATTCGAACGGGAGCGAGCCCGGGTACGACGACGAGGCCTTCGGCACGTCGCCGCGCCTCTTCGCGGGATCGAGGGCGGTGGCTCTGGAACTCTCTTCGAGGAACTGGGACCTCGCTTTCCGGTCACAGCGTGAGACCTCGATGCCCATCGTGCGCCTGGTCAAGGGCCGCGCCGTCGCCGATCCCCGCCTGCTCTCCCGCGCTCAGGGGGCGCTGCTCGGGCAACTCCTGGGCAGTGCTCTCGGAAGGTTGTTCGCGGCCGTCGGCCACGACGGTGAGAGGAAGACACTGGATCTGCCCGCCATCGAGGCAGCGGCCCTCAGGGGACGACGGTTCGCGGGCCAGCTTGGGGCCTCGGGAGAAATCGCGGTCGCCACCGCGCGGTCACTGGTCGATCTTGCCTCCGACGCGAAACGGCTGAGGCGCGTCTACTCCGCCTGGGTCGATTCGGGTCCCGAGGATCTCGATCGAGCGATGGAGTCGGCGCTCAGGGGCCAGGCGCTCCCCGACGATCTTTCGGCCATGGCGCTTGCCCGGGTGACTCCGCTGGCGCTGTGGGCCCACGATGCGGAGGAACCGATCGCCGCCACCAAAGCGAGCGAGGACGCAGCCCTCACCCACCCGGCAAGCCGGGCCGGCGAGGCGGCCGCCGTACTGGCCGTCACGATGCGCTCGCTCCTCAAGGGCCACGATCCGGCAGCCGCCATCGAGGCCGCCCACGCGTTCGCAAGACGCTCGGGTCTGTCACGCGAGGTCATCGACGCCATCGTCGAGGCCGCTACGCCTCAAGGGGCGCGGCGCGGCTCCGATGCGTTGGGCGTGCTGCGTGCGGCGCTCTTTCACCTGGGAACAGCAGCCTCGTTCGAAGCGGCGATGGAATCCGCTCTCGCAACGGACTTCGCTTCGGACGCGATGCCCGCGATCGTGGGCGCGGTCATGGGCGCCCGCCTCGGCCGCGAAGGAATTCCGGAGAGGCTGCGAAGCCTGGTGCTCTCGTGCCGTCCGATGGAAGGCCTGGCCGCGCACCCGAGGCCGTCCTCCTACTGGGCCACCGACGCCATGGCCATGGCCGAGGCGCTGTTAACCGCGCGCTGACCGTCACGGAGCAGGTCCGGGCTGTGTTAGAGGGAACACGACAAGTTGGCAGTGAGGCGTCGGTCACGCGGTAGCGCGCGCAGCTACTAGTACACGCAGCCGCGCGCCGCCACTTCGAACACAGCCTCCACGTTCTCACCGCGGATTCCGTAGACGCGGTCGTGGAGATTCGAGACCACGCAGGCGTGGTTCGGCAGGACGCGGACGCGCTGGCCGACCTTGAACGCGTCGCCCCGGGCGACCGCGACCAGGCCGTGCTCTTCCGAGAGACTGGTGAGACGCGACTCGGTTCCGATCACCAGGCCGTAACCGTCGGGCTTAGGGCGAAGCATGTCGAGGGCGAGGGTCTTGCTCCCGGAATCGAGGACCGCCCTCTCGGCGCCCGAAACGCTCTGCACCGTGGCCAGGATCGACATGGCGCAGTCGTCGAACGAGCAGGTCCCAAGGCCCGCCTGGGTGCGATCGAGGTAGACGTAGTTGCCGGGGCGCGCCTCCGTGACTCCCTCGTGGGCGAAACCGAAGCGTGAGGTCGGCGTCGAGCCCAACGACACCGTCTCGATGGCGACCCCCGCCTTGCGCAGGCCCTCCGCGGCGGCGGCGATGATCGCGGCCTCATCCATGCTGTCCTTCCTGATCTCCTCGGGATCCGCGCGGTGATACGACTGCCCCGCGTGAGTGAAAACCCCCACGAGCGCCAGTCCCTTGACGGCGGCGATACGCGAACCGATGGCCACCGCCTCGGAAGGAGCCACGCCCACGCGGTGGAATCCGCAGTCGACTTTCAGGCTGACCCGCAGCGAAGCGCCCGCGCGCAATGCCGCTTCACCGAGCATCGCAGCACCTTCGAGGCTGTCGACGCCGACGCACAGTTTTACCCGGCGGGAGAGGGCCAGAAGCCGCCCCGCCTTGGTGGGGCTCACCACCGGGTAGGCCACGAAGAGATCGGTGAAGCCATGCTTCGCGAACACCTCCGCCTCGGAGGTCTTCGCGAGCGACAGGCCGACCGCCCCCGCCCGCACCTGCATCCATCCGATCTCCGGAACCTTGTGGGTCTTCGCATGGGGCCGCAGATTGACGCCGGCCTCCCGCGCGCGCGCGCTCATGCGCGCGATGTTCTTTTCGAGCCGGTCGAGGTCGATGAGAACGGAAGGAGTCTCGAGATCGTGAATGGACGGCAAGGGGATCTCCTACCGATGAGGATCCGGCGAGGGCGACGCCTCGGGCGACGGAGGCGGCGGTGGCGCAAAACGGATGGTCTCGATCTGCCCGTTCTCCCGCAGCACCTCCACCGAGTCCGGGCCGATTCTGAGCACGCGAGCCGAGCCCAGCTTGTCCCCCTCCTTCACCAGTTGATCGTTGATGATCGCGATGGGATGGGAGTCGCGCGCGCTGATGGCCTGAAGAACCAGGGGAGGCGTCGCGAGGGCGGTCCGGAGAGATGCTCCCCGTGGATGATCCGGGGTCGCGGGAGCTGTTCCGGCCTGGGAAAGAGAACCCGTCCTTGAGGACGACCGAATCTCCGCGGACCGGACCAAGGCGGGCTCGATGATCAGCGGGGGCGGAAGACCGGCGGCGCCCTTCAATCGGTGCGTCGGCGGCGCGGGCGGCGCATCGCCGGACCGGGCGATCACGCTTTGTGGGCTCCGGCTCTGAGTACCGAACACGAAGACCACGGCGCCTCCGGTCAGAAGACCCAGAAGGAGCGGGACCGCGGAACCCCGCGGTCTGGGAGTCGGGCGGTACGCGGCGACCGCGGCGCCGATGCTCCCGGTCCGCGCGTCCGTCTTCTCGATGCGGCGCAGCGCCTCGATGACCAGACTCACGGCGTCCCTCCGGACGACCGCTTCGATCCCGCGTCGAGCGAATAGAGAGCCGCGAGGAGCGGGCCCTCCACCGAGACGGGATTCTTCACGCCCACTCGGGCGCCCACCCGGGACAACGCGGCGCTCATCGCGGTGTCGGGCGCGCCGGGTGCGATGAGCCCCCGGCGTTCGAGAAGCTTGCGCGCCCAGGCGAGCCGCGCGCGATCGGGCTTGGCGAGAACACCATCCTTGTCCACGAAGCAGATGATCGCCGTGCCGAGATATTGCGCGGAGAGCCGGGTGCTCGCCATCTCGTATCGGCCGGTGGCGTCGGCCACCCGGGTGATCGTCGCATCGAACGGCAGGATCGCGGCCTCGCAGGCGCCAAGCGTGGTCCGGAATGGCGCAATCGCCGGGAGCTTCAGCTCGCGCCATTGCTCGAACGAAAGTGTCGCCTGCGCGGAATCGAAGCCCGGCGTGCCCAGGAACTCTTCAACGGCCGCGATGGCCGCAGTTCGCGAGCGCGCGACCGACCCGCAACGGACATCGAGCACGGGTGAAGGCGATCCTTGGACGGAGCTCGAAGGGGCGGGCGCCGCGGACGGCAGCGCGGCGGACGGCGCCGCAAAAGCCGCGGGAGGGGTGGCGGAAGCGGGAGCCGGTGAGCTGGCGGGGGGCGGCGCCGCTCCGTTCGGCGGCTGGGCGCGGCAATACCGGAACGGAAGCATCACGAGCAGACCAAGGAGGAAGAGACCGGCGGCCTCGAGCCAGGGACCTCCTCCTCTCTTTTTCAGCGGAATCTGGGGCAGGACCTCGGCGGCCGCGGTCTCCACCAGGGCGACGTCGACGCTCGTCTGCCCCCGCCCAAAGGCGCCGAGCAGCGCGCGGTCGCAGAGAAGGTTGACGAGCCGGGGCACGCCTCCCGACAAGGCGAAAAGAGGGCGCACCGCCTGGTCGGAGATCTCGGAGCCGCTGCCACCCGCGACCACCAGCCGGTGTCGCACATAGCTTCGGGTCTGCTCGAGGTTCAGAGGCTCGAGATGAGACCTCGAGGCGATCCTCTGGGAGAGCTGACGGAGCGTCGGCTGGTCGAGCATGTCGCGAAGCTCGGGCTGTCCGACCAGGACTACGGTCAGAAGCTTCTCGCGTTCGGTCTCGAGGTTCGAGAGCAACCGGAGCTGCTCGAGAACGTGGGGCTTGAGGCTCTGTGCCTCGTCGATCAAAACCACGACCTTGAGGCCGAGGCGCTTGGCTTCGATCAGGGTCCGGGCCAGCGCGTCCACCGCATCCTTGAGCGTGCCTCCGGCGAAAGGCACGTCCAGGTCCTGAAGAATGGCGTGAAAGAGCTCGCCCGCGGAAAGAGCCGGATACAGGATGACCGCGGTTCGTACCTCCGGCCCCACCTGGGAAAGGAAATGGCGGATGAGGGTGGTCTTACCCGTGCCCACCTCTCCGGTGAGGAGCAGGAAGCCGCTGCCCTGGGCCACCCCGAATTCAAGATTCGCGTAGGCCTCCTGATGCTTCGACGACAGGAAGAGATAACGAGAGTCGGGCGTCAGATTGAAGGGTTTTTCGGAGAACCCGAAGTGTCTCTCGTACATGGCCTAACCGCGGGAGTCTAACGGTGATAAGAAGTGGATTGTGAGAAACGCCAAAGCAGTCTGGATGAAAGCTCCCAAGGCCACGCTCGAGTTGCGCGATCAGGCCCTTCCGAAACTCCCCCCCGGAGGGATTCTGCTCGAGACCCTGGCGAGCGAAGTCTGCGGGACCGACGTGCACCTTCACGAGGGGCATCTCGACTCCGTGCCCTGGCCGATCATCCCCGGCCATGTCTCGTGCGGCCGGGTGATCGAGACCGCGGGCTCGCCCCAGGACCCCTTCGGCGAGGAAGTCCGCCCCGGCGACGTGGTGACGTTCTACGACGTCTTCGGACAGTGCGGGTCCTGCTACTCATGCCTGGTGGCGAAACAGGAAACCAGGTGCCCGCACCGGCGCGTCTACGGCATTACCACGAGCGCCAACGACGGACTGCTCGGAGGCTGGGCCACCCACATCGAACTTCGGCCCGGGGTGCGCACGATCAAGCTCAGGGGAGGCGTCACGGTCAACGACTTCATGGGAGGAGGATGCGGCCTTCCGACCGGCTTCTCCGCGGTCGAGCGCGGAGGCGTGGTCTTCGGCGACACCGTGCTCGTTCAGGGGGCGGGGCCGGTCGGTCAGAGTGCGGCGATCTTCGCGAAGCTGTGCGGCGCGGGCCGGGTCCTGATGATCGGCGGACCGAAGAACCGCATCGAAGCCGCGCGCGCGCGCGGAATCGATGATGCCATAGAGATCGACAACATTCGCGATCCCGAAGAGCGAAAGCGCTGGGTGCTCGATCAGACCGGAGGGCGAGGCGCCGACCTGGTGATCGAGGCCACGGGAAACCCGGCCGCGGTGCGCGAGGGGCTGGAGCTCGTGCGCGACGGAGGGCGTCTGGTCGTGGTCGGGCAGTACACCGACGCGGGCGACATCACGATCTCCCCGCATCGCCACCTCAACCGGAAGCACATCACGCTCCTCGGTTCGTGGGGCTACGAGTTCCGCCATCTGCACCTGGCCATGGGCGGCCTGGAACGCACGCGGGAGAGGCTCGACTGGGCCGGGTTCGTGACCCGAGAATACGGCCTGGAGAACGCGTCCCGAGCGCTCGACGACATGAAGAACCAGGCCGTGCTCAAGGCCCTCATCCGGCCGGGCGGCCTCGCCTAGCACTCTCCCCCCTATCGGAAGACCGGGGGCGGCGGCTCCTTGATCTGATCCTTCCTGATCCGCGGGGAAATGTTGCTCTCACCGTGGCCTCCCATGGTGGCGATGACGAAATAGCTCAGACCCGCGAGGACGCCGAGCAGAATCATGGCGAAGGCCAGGAGCCTCACGGGTTGGGTGCGTCTGAAGCTTCCGTTGCACCGGGCGCACCGGTACGTGGTCTTCACATCGAGCCTTCGGATCAACGCCTGATCCCCCCCGGGACGGGACGGATGGACCGCATCGGATCCGCAGATGGGACACGCTCCACGGGAGGGCTTCGATCCCGGCGACTCTGGGGAAAGTTCATCCGCCTCGCCTCCCGGGAACCCCTCGGCCGGGTGATCCAGTTCGGAGGGCCGGAAGGGGATGTGCAGGTCGACGGGGTCGGTTTCGGGACGCCTGATGGTCGCATCCGCGGCTATGGGGAAATAGACGCCGCAGTCCGAGCACTTCACCGGCCGGACCCTGAACAGAAGAAACCAGAGTCCGTGATAGTGGCGTCTCGAGTAACGGGCCCGGTCGCTCGAACAGTTCGGGCACACAGCGGTCTTGCGCTTTCGGCCAGCCCAGCCTTCCTTGAGACCCAGTCGCATTTCCCAAGAGCCATTCTAGGAGCCGAGCGTCCGGGCGCGCTGATCATGGGACTCCGGCGGCCTGTGCGGCCCACCACCTAATGAATTGACAGGGCTCTGCTTGGAGAACTATCGTCCTTCAGCGCTTCAAGTAAAAAGCCGTCCTGCACCGTGCGGCTTGGAAGGGTGCGCGGGAAGAAACTTTCACCGGGGCTCACAAAACCGACAATGCGAAAAAAACTGCTCCTCGCCGACGACAGCATCACCATCCAGAAGGTCGTCGAGCTGACGTTCCCTTCGGATGAGTTTGAAGTGGTCACCGCGGGCAACGGTCGGCTTGCCGTCGAGAAGGCCCTGGCGTTTCTGCCCGACATCGTCCTGTGTGACGTCATTATGCCGCAGCTCGACGGTTACCAGGTCTGCGAAGCGCTGCGGGCCTCCGCCCAACTGAGCAAGGTGCCGATCCTCCTGCTGAACGGCGCATTCGAGCCCTACGACGCGGAACGCGCCAAGTCAGTGGGCGCGCTCGGCAACGTGTCGAAGCCTTTCGATCCGCCCGCCCTGGTGGCACGGGTGAAGGAAATCCTGAACGAGCGTTCCACCGCCGCCTACGAGCGTCCCTCGCTGGAAGCAGACGATCCGGGGGGCAGTGCCGACGCCGAGACGGTGGAGGCCTCCATCCCAGCCGCCACGGTGCCGCACGAATACACCTACGATGAGTCCGAAACCCACCCGGTGTCCACCATCGAGGTGCCCTTGGACGTTCGCGAACTCGCGGCCCGCAGCCTGTCTCTGGACGCACCGGTGTTCGCCCCGATCGAGCCGGAGGTTCTGACCGGCGAAGAGCCGGCCGACTTCGCGGAAACGCTCCATGGACCGCTCGACATGGACGCGCCTGCGGTGGCGGCCGAAGCCGCCTTGGAGATGACGCCCGAGGACGCGCACGCGCAGGCCGAAGAGATCGAGGCTATCGAAGAGATCGAGCCTGTCACCGCCACCGGAGAAATCGAGGCGCCCCCCGTGCCGATGCCGGCGCCTTCGGCCGAAGCGGCCGCGGCCGAAGAGCCGATGGAGTTCGACACCGAGCCGGAAGCGCCGGAGATCGCGAGCGCTCTGCCCCCAACGCTGCCGCCTAGGCCCGCCCCGCCCGCGTCGGCGGTCGCCGCGACCCCGGTGGCTCACGAGTTCTCGGGCATGCACGAGTTCGACCCGGAAGAACTGGACACACCGGTAGCTCAGACCGCCGAAACCGTCCCGGTTTCCGAAGAGACGACGACCTTGCCCGCGGAACTCGCGGCCCCGGCATCGGCGCCCGGGCCGCAGGCCTCGATCGGCCTTCCCGCTGCCCCTGCTCCAACTGCCGTCCCGATTCCAGCGCCTAGCCTCCAGACCACGCCTCCGCCCCCCCCCCCGCGCCCTCCGGCGGCGGCCGAACCGAGCGCGTTCGAGGGACTTGGCGAGCCCTCTCCGGCTCCCGCCTCTCTACCGGCCGCCGCCCCGGGGTCCGGAACGTTGCCCTCGGCAGAAGTCGCGGTTCCGATGGACATGGTCCAGCAGATCGCGCAGCGCGTGATCTCGCAAGTGTCCGAGCGCGTCATCCGGGAGATCGCCTGGGACGTCATTCCCGGTCTCGCCGAGAAGCTGGTCCGCGCCGAGATCGAGCGGATCAAGGCGCGCGCCGAGTCCGAGCGCGACTGATCCGAAAGGGGCGGTCGAGGCTTCATCGCGCCCTCGATTCATGCGGCGGCCCGTGGTCGAAGGATCCACGCCGGCTTTCCTGTTTGAGAAACGAATGAGGTTCCATTGAGCCGTTTCAATCCCGATTCCGTGCCTTCCCAGTTTGACTCGAAGGAAGCCGAAGAGAAGTGGTCCAGGACCTGGGAAGACGCCTCCACGTATCGCTACTCCGAGGAGTCGGAAGCACCCGCCTACGTCATCGACACGCCGCCGCCCACCGTCTCCGGCTCTCTTCACGTCGGTCACGTCTTCAGCTACACCCAGACCGACGTCATCGCCCGCTACCAGCGCATGCGGGGCCGCAATGTCTTCTACCCGATGGGCTGGGACGACAACGGCCTCCCCACCGAACGCAGGGTCCAGAACTACTTTCATGTCCGCTGCGAACCGGGCGCTCCTGCCTTCGATGTTTCCAAGCTCGAACCGGCCGACGATGCGACCCGCAAGCTGCCGCCCCGCAAGCTCCAGCGCGGCGCCTTCATCGATCTGTGCGTCAAGCTGACCGCGGAGGACGAAAAGGCGTTCAAGGCGCTCTGGCAGCGCCTCGGCCTGTCCGTCGACTGGTCGCAGGAGTACTCGACGATCAGCGAGCACTCGAGGCGGATCGCGCAGCTTTCATTCCTCGACCTCTTCGAGAAGAAGCACGTGTACACCGTCGAGGCGCCCACCATGTGGGACGTCGATTTCAAGACCGCGGTGGCCCAGGCCGAAGTGGAAGACCGGCCCTTGAAGGGCGCGTTCCACAAGATCCGTTTCGCGGTGGAAGGCGGGGGCGACTTCACCATCGCGACCACCCGGCCCGAACTTCTGCCCGCCTGCGTGGCCGTGGCCGCGCATCCAGACGACGCGCGTTACCAGGGTCTCATCGGGAAGAACGCGCTCACGCCTCTGTTCCGCGCTCCGGTGCCCATCTTCGCTTCGTCCCTCGTGGATCCCGCGAAGGGAACGGGCATCTTGATGGTCTGCACGTTCGGCGACGCCACCGACGTTCAGTGGTGGCGCGAGGAGAAGCTTCCCCTCCGCCAGACCGTGGGTCGGGACGGACGCATGGTCCCGGTGGAGTTCGGCAGCGCGGCATTCCCGTCCGCGGACGCACCGGCCGCGAACACCGTCTACGCGGCCATCACCGGCAAATCGATATCGGAGTCGCGGCGCCTCATCGTGGAAGCGCTGCGTGATCCGAACGGCTCCGCGAACAGGAACGGCGCGGCTCCCCTCATCGGCGAGCCGGAGCCGCTGGAACACGCGGTCAAATTCTTCGAGAAGGGCGACCGTCCGCTCGAGTTCGTGTCTTCCCGGCAGTGGTTCGTGCGCCTGATGAATCAGCGGGACAAGCTGATCGAGATGGGCGACCAGATGGAGTGGCATCCGGACTTCATGCGCCTGCGGTTCAAGAACTGGACGGAGAATCTCCAGATCGACTGGTGCGTGTCGCGTCAGCGTTACTTCGGCGTGCCTATTCCCGTCTGGTACAAGGTCGACGCGAGCGGCGCGACCGACTTCAATTCGCCGATGGTGCCCGAGGCAAGGCGCCTGCCCATCGATCCCACCACCGATGTCCCCACCGGCTTCGCCGAAGCCCAGCGTGGTCAGCCGCACGGTTTCACCGCCGACCCCGACGTGTTCGACACCTGGTTCACGAGCTCGCTCTCGCCGCAGATCGCGAGCGGATGGACGTTGAATCCGGCCCGCCACAAGAAGCTCTTCCCCATGGACGTTCGCCCGCAGAGCCACGAAATCATCCGGACGTGGGCGTTCTATACCATCGCGAAAGCGTGGCTCCACGAGGGCACCATCCCGTGGAGGCGTGTCGCCGTCTCCGGCTGGGTTCTCGACCCTGACCGCAAGAAGATGTCGAAGAGCAAGGGCAACGTGGTCACGCCCATGCATCTGCTGGATCAGTACGGGTCGGACGCGGTTCGCTACTGGTCGCTCGCCGCGCGCCTCGGGGTCGACACCGCCTTCGACGAGAAGGTGCTGAAGGTGGGCCGCCGTCTGGTGGTGAAGGTCTACAACGCCACGCGTTACGTGCTCGGCCAGGAGGCGCCCGAAGGGCCGATCACGCACCCGCTCGATCTGGGCTTTCTTCATCAGCTACAGGGCGTCATCGAGAGCGCTTCGGCGTCCCTGGACGCGATGGACTACGCCGGGGCGCTCGACGCGATCGAGCGGTTCTTCTGGGACAGCTTCACCGATTCGTATCTCGAACTGGCCAAGGGCCGCGCCCGCAGCGAGTCCGATCCCGCGGGCCGCGCGTCGGCGGTGACGGCGTTGAGGCAGGGCCTGAGCGTCCTGCTTCGTCTGCTCGCGCCCTATCTCCCCTACGTGACCGAGGAGGCGTGGAGCTGGGACTTCGCCGGAGCGGCGATGAAGTCGGTTCATCTCGCCCCCTGGCCGGTGACGAGCGAAATCGTATCGATCGGGACCTCACGCGAGCACGCTGAGGTGTATGAACTCGCGAAAGGCGCCCTCGGCGCCATCAATCGCGCGAAGACCCTGGCGGGCGGAACGGTCGGGCGCCACGTAGCCTCGCTGACCATCGCGGCCCCGCAGAAGGTCCTCGATCTGTTTACGAAGGCCGAGGCTGACATCCTCACCGCAACCCGCGTCCTGAGCCTCAGGAAGCTCGCCGTCGCGGAGGGGCCGGAGTTCGACCTCGGAGCCTTGGTCAAGGAAATCGAGTTCGCGCCGGTTCCGGACAAGGCGTGAGCCGTTCCGCATGCCGACGTTGAGCCTGGGTCCAGCCGACTACGAGCGGGCCCTGGCCGGGGCGGGCCTGCGCGAGATCACGGTATTCCATCGGCAGAGCACCGGGTCGACCAACGACGATGCCCGCGCGATCGCCTCGAGCGAGCTCGCCGTTCTGGAAACCGCCGCCGCCATCGTGGTTGCAGAAACGCAGACCCGGGGGCGGGGGCGCGGTTCGAACGCCTGGTTGTCCCCCAAGGGCTCGATCGCGCTGACCATCACCGTGCCCGGCGTCCCGGTGTCTTGCCTGGGCGTGCTGCCTCTCGGAGTCGGGCACGCGGTGGCCGACGCGTTGCGGGAACTCGGCGCCCCCGCCTTCGTGAAATGGCCGAACGACGTGCTGATCGAGGGCGGGAAGGTGTGCGGCATTCTCTGTGAGTCGAGCCTGCTGTCCGGGACCGCCCGCGTGTTCATCGGCATCGGCATCAACGTGGAACCGGCTTCGGTGGATCCCGCAGTTCTGGGCGACGCAACCACGCTCGGCACGCACGGTGTGGCGGCGGATCGTCCGTCCCTCGTCGCCGAAATCACCACGCGGGTCATCGCTCTGATCCGGGGCGACGCCTCGAACGCGCAGGTGGTCCGGGCCTGGAAGGCGGTCGCGGTTCCCTGGTGGGGCGAAGAAGTGACGCTCATCGAGGGCAATACCGAGAAGAAGGTGACGCTGCTCGACGTGAATCCCGAAGGACATCTCCTGGTGCGTGACCCGGGCGGCTTCGTTCGGTCGCTTCTCTCCGGCGAGGTGCGCCGGATCAAGACGGCGCGAACGTGACCCTTTCTCCCATCGTGGAACCCGAAATAGCGTACTTCCGCGAAATCGAGCGCGCGTTCGTCGAACGACGCGGAGATCCGCTTTTCATCTCTAACGCCGATTGGGTGTTCCTCGCGAGACTCTGGAAGAAGGGCGTCCCGAAGCGCGTCGTCCTGCGCGGCCTGACCGATGCCTTCGACGCTCACGCTCACTCATTCGCGCGAAAGCAGAAGGTCCGCTCGCTGAAGTTCTGCGAAACCGAGATCACGGCCGCGGTGGACCGGTATCGACGCGCCCTGCAAGCCGAAGGCCCGTCCCGGCGCGGACTTGGCGGCGCCATCGAGAAGCTGGAAGACCGTGTGGGCTCCGCACCCGCCGCCGCCGACATCGCCACCGCAGTCACGGAAGCGCGGAGCGGGCTCCTCGATATCGCGAAGGCGGTGGACAAGGACAAGGCATTCGACGCCGAACGAGCACTCGCCCGAATCGAAGATCATCTCGTGGAGGCCGCCTCGAAGGCGGTGGGCCGCGCGGTGGTGGAAGAACTCGAGAGATCAAGCCGCGACGCCACCGCGGCGTATAAGTCGCGAATGCCCGTGAAGGTCTATGAAACCCTGATTGGAGAATCCGTGCGACGAAAGATCCTGCAACGCTTCGGCCTTCCCCGCTTCCTGCTGGCGGAAATCGAATGAGCGGCGAGATCCTCAAGGGGAAGGTCCTGCGCGCCGTCAACGGCGGCTACGGACTCCTCCAGGTGGACGGCCAGACCGTGTTCGCCCGCAGCGCGCTCAAGGGCGAGGACGTCACCGTCGCGGTCAAGTCGAAGCGCAAAGGCGTCCTCTTCGGCGAGACGGTCTCCGTGGAGACTCCGCACGCGCACCGCCGCACCGCCCCCTGCGCGGTCGCCGGCCGTTGCGGCGGCTGCCACTATCAGACCGCGGATCCGCAGGCACAGGAAGAAGCCAAGAAGGAGGCGCTCGAGGAGCTTCTCGGTCGCGCCCACATCGACCTCCCGGTCTCGCGCTGGAGCAGCGGAAGGGAGTTCGGCTGGCGGACGCGCGTCGAACTCCACGGCGCCCGGCTCGACGAGGGCTTCACCCTGGGCTTCTTCGAGGAACGCTCGCATCGGGTCGTGCCCGCCTCGGGTTGCCTCCAGGTCTCCGAGCGAATGCGCTCGCTCATCGATCTCGTGGTCCGCTCGCTCAGCGCGGGGGGCGTGAAGGCGGGCTCGGTCGAGATCGCGGAATCCTTCACCGGCCCAAGTCTCGTGCTGGTGGCCTCGGACCCCGGGCTCACCTCGGTCCTGCGCCGGCATTCGCACGAACTCGGCCTCAGCGGCCTCGCCCTCAAGACCTCGAAGAACGAGGCCGCCACCATCTACGGAGACGCGCTGGTCGAGAACGTGGTGGGCGGCATCCCGCTTCGTCACAACGTCATGAGCTTCTTCCAGGCGAACCGTTTCGTGACCGAAGGCCTCCTCGACGCGGTGATGAATGCGGCCGCGATCGATTCGGAAGCGCGCATCGTCGACCTCTTCTGCGGCGTCGGTCTCTTCTCGATTCCTCTGGCCCAAAAGGGCCGCGACGTGACCGCCATCGAGTGGAGCCCGGTGGCCTTCGACGACCTCGGGCGCAACGCCAAGGCCAACGCGGTCAAGATCGAACGCCTGCCCTTGAGCGTCGGCACCGCGCTCGCGACGGGCCTTCATCTGAAGGGAGCCACCACAATCGTCGACCCTCCCCGCCGGGGGCTCGATCCGCTGGAGCTGGACGCGATCGCCGCCGGCCGGCCCGGCCGGATCATCTATGTGTCCTGCGATCCTGCCACCCTCACCCGGGACATCCTCCGCTTCGCGACGTTTGGGTACAAGGCGGTCTCCCTCGAAGCGTTCGACATGTTCCCGACGACCTTCCACATCGAGACCCTGACGGTTCTGGAACGGACCTGACGCGGCAGGGCAACCTTCCTTCGCCGGCCGGACTTCACCGATGGAGGGTAGTCTTGACACCACCATCGAAGAAACGGAGACGCTCATGAGACTCAATCCCGACCCTCGCGGCATCAAACGATTCACCGCAGCCTTCGCCCTGCTGTGCGCCCCGGGCCTGGCCGCGCAAACCATCGCCCCGCCCTCGGCCCAACTCCCGAGCGAGACGCCGGCGAAGTTCACCCCGGTCACGGACAGCTTCGACTACGCGCGGCGCGACGTGATGATCCCCATGCGCGACGGGGTCAAGCTGCACACCGTGATCCTGGTGCCGAAAGGTGCCAAGGGCGCCCCCATCCTGCTGACGCGCACCCCCTACGAGGCGACGGCGCTCACCAGTCACACCCAGAGCGGTCACCTCGGTCCGATCCTCCAGGGCTACGACAACGCCACCGAAGTGATCGTCGAGGGCGGCTACATCCGCGCCGTGCAGGACGTGCGAGGCAAGTACGGTTCCGAGGGCGACTACGTGATGAATCGTCCGCTTCACGGCCCCTTGAACCCCACCACGGTCGATCACGCGACTGACACCTACGACACCATCGACTGGCTGGTAAAGAACATCCCCGAGACGAACGGAAAGGTCGGGATCCTGGGCATCTCCTACGACGGGTTCCTGCCCCTGATGGCGCTCGTCAACCCGCATCCGGCGCTCAAGGTCTCGGTGCCCATGAACCCCATGGTCGACGGCTGGCGCGGCGACGACTGGTTCCACAACGGCGCGTTCCGCCAGGAAATGATGTCGTACATCTACGACCAGGAGGCCACGCGCAAGAACGACGAGAAGTGGTGGAGCAGCCATCTCGACGACTACGACATGTTCATGCAGGCCGGATCCGCGGGCGAACTCGGGCGGCGTCACGGTCTCGAGCAGCTCGGCTTCTGGAAGAAGATCCTGGATCATCCGAGCTACGACGCCTTCTGGCGCGAGCAGGCCATGGACAAGATCCTCGCGGCGCTGCCGCTGAAGGTTCCGGTGTTGCTGGTGCACAGCCTGTGGGATCAGGAGGACATCTACGGCGCCATCGCGGTCTACAAGCTTCTCGAGCCCAAGGACCTCGCGAACGACAAGGTTTTCCTGGTCATGGGTCCGTGGCATCACGGTCAGGAGATTGGCGACGGCTCCCAGCTCGGAGCCCTGCGCTTCGACAGCGACACCGGCCTCTACTTCCGCCGTCACATCCTGCGTCCGTTCCTCGATCAGTACCTGAAGGACGGAGCGCCCATGGCCGACATAGCACCGGTATCGGCCTTCGAGACTGGAACCAACACCTGGCGGCGTCTGCCCTCTTGGCCGGCAGGCTGTGACACGGGCTGCGCCCCGACCGCGACGCCGCTCTACCTCAACCCCGGCCTGAAGCTGAGCTTCGCGGCGCCGAAGACTGGCGATCCCGCGTTCGAAGAGTACGTGTCCGACCCCGCGAAGCCCGTGCCCTACCGCGCGCGGCCGCACCTGTCGACCTACGCCATGGGCTCCACCTGGCGTCAGTGGCTGGTGGACGATCAGCGCGAGGCGTCGGGCCGTCCGGATGTCGTTTCGTTCACGACCGATGTCCTCACGGCGCCCGGCCGGATCAGCGGCCAGCCCGTCGCGAATCTCGTGGCCTCCACGAGCGGCACCGACGCGGACTGGGTGGTAAAGCTCATCGACGTCTACCCCGACGAAGTCGCGAGCCAGCCCGCCCTTGGCGGTTTTCAGCTCATGGTCTCCGCCGATATCTTCCGTGGCCGCTATCGCGAGAGCCTCGAGACCAGCAAGCCCATCGCCGCGAATACGCCTTTGCTCTACCGTTTCGACCTTCCCACCGCGAATCACGTGTTCCTGCCCGGGCACCGGATCATGGTGCAGATCCAGTCAAGCTGGTTCCCGCTCTACGACCGCAACCCGCAGACCTTCGTGCCCAGCATCTTCTGGGCGAAGCCCGGGGACTATCGCAGAGCCACCCAGCGCATTCACCACGCGCCGGGGCAGGCGAGCTTCATCGAGTTGCCCCTGGTCAGGGAGCCGTAACCCGCGCCGGGTCGTGCGCATGCGACACTGCTTGCGACCTGCGTTAACTCGCGCTCACCGAAGAGGGGATGTAGCCAGTTGCAGACCATCGAACAGCTCGAATCCGCCCTCGCCGCTGTGAATGCTCAGCGTTCCGTTCTGGGCGACGAGATCGTCGATCTGATGGCCGCCCCGCTGCGTCAACAGTTGCAGGAACGGCGCCAGCCCGTCCTGGCCCCCAGCGCGGAACGCAAACTCGTCACCATCATGTTTGCCGACATCTCCGGCTTCACCGCCATGTCTGAGACCCTCGACCCTGAACAGGTGCGACGCATAATGAACGGGTGCTTCGATGCTCTCGTCCCCTGCATCAACCGGTATGGCGGCACCGTCGACAAGTTCATCGGCGACGCGGTGATGTCCCTTTTCGGGGCGCCGATGGCTCAGGAGAACCATGCCGAGTCGGCGGCGCGGGCCAGCCTGGACATGCTGGAGGCCCTTGACCGGTTCAATCGGGCCCAGGGGACGACGCTTGGGATCCATATCGGGATCAACACCGGCCTGGTCATCGCCGGCGGTATTGGTTCTCAGGATCAGCAGCAGTATTCGGTGATGGGAGATGCGGTCAATCTCGCGGCCCGATTGGAGGATGCCTCGGAGGGGGGCGAGATCCTGATCGGCGCGGCCACCTATCGCCTGATTTCACCGTTGTTCGATTTGGAAACGCGGGCGCCAATCGCCCTCAAGGGCAAGATCGAACCGGTGCCCAACTATCGATTGGTGGGGATCAAGTCTGCGCCCGGCGATCTGCGCGGCTTGCCCGGGCTGCGTTCCCCTCTGGTGGGACGCAGCCACGAGCAATCCAGGTTGCAGGAAGCGGTGGCCGCACTCACCGAGGGCCGCGGAAGGTGCTTCGCCATCCTCGGCGATGCAGGAATCGGCAAGAGTCGCCTCATTTCGGAATTGCGCCAGACCACGAGCGGGGCGTCGGAGTGGGCGGAAGGCGCGGCTCTGTCCTACGCCACCCAGACGAGCTTCTTTCTGGCGCGCCACCTCCTCCTCAGCCTGCTTGGGCTATCCAGTGGCGCGGACTCAGCAGACATCGATGAGGCTCTGCGCACGAGTGTCGAGGCCACCATCGAGGAGGATGCCTCGACCACATACCTGGCGCTCGTGCGGCTCCTCGATCTGCCGTCCGCGCAAGCCGCCGCGATCTTCAAGGACGTCACCCCCCAAGGGGTGCGCGCACAGATGCTGACCGCATACCGGGACTACGTGCGCGCCCGCGCCCGGAAGCGTGCCCTGGTCATGGTCTGGGAAGATCTACATTGGGCGGATCCGTCCTCTCTGGCCCTCCTCGACCTGCTTCTGCCTCTGACCGATGAGGCGCCGCTCCTGATCGTCCTCGTGTCCCGGGGAGATGAGAGTCCCGCCACCAGCGTCATCAATGCTGCGACCTCATCCCATGGCGACCGCTTCGAGATCTTCCGGCTCGCACCGCTGTCGCCGCCCGACAGTGAGCGGCTGATCGACCATCTGCTCAAGGTGGAGCTTCTGCCCGGCACGACCCGGCAGTTCATCCTCGACAAGGCCGAGGGCAACGCTTTCTTCATCGAAGAGATCATCCGGTCGCTGATCGATGCCGGCATGATCACCCTCGAAGGCGGCCAGGTTCAGATGACCGAGCAGATCGAGAGGCTGCGCGCCATCGATATTCCTCCCACCCTGCAAGGCGTGATCGCCGCCCGGATTGATCGACTGCCGAGGCTCGAGAAACAGACCCTGCAAATGGCGGCAGTGATCGGACGGTTGTTCCAGCGCCCGGTGCTCGCCCATCTATGCAAGGAGGAGGTCGAAGCCGCCAACCAACTCGATGAACGCCTGGTGCGCCTGCTCGAGCGCGAGTTGATTCGCCAGAGCGACGAGACCGAATACACCTTCAACCACGCCGCCACCCACGAAGTCGCCTATGGCACGCTGCTCCTCGAACAGCGCAAACGACTGCACGGGGTGACCGCGCAAGCCATCGAAGCACTGTTCCCGCACAACCTCGAGGAGCTGGCGCCGACCCTCGCCTATCACTTCAAGAGCGCGGGCATGCCGGACCGCGCCTTGCCTCACCTGCTACGCGCCGGGGAAAGGGCGAAGGCGACCTATGCCAACGCCGAGGCGATTGCCTTCTACCGCAGCGCCCTGGAACAGGTCGATGGCGCCGGGTCCAGCGCCTGCGCCTCCCCGCTCGACACGGTGGTCGATCTGTGTGAACACCTGGGGGTCATCCTCGTTCTGACCGGACAGCGAGATGAGGCGAGGTTGATGCTTCAACGCGGATTGGAGGCGCTGGGCGATGGCCGACCGATCGTTCGGGCTCGCTTGAACCGCTTGATGGCCAACGCGTGGATCCTCAATCGTCACCGCGAGGAAGCCGAACGCTTCCTGCAGGCGGCGCGGATGGCCCTGGGCGATGAAGGCCAGGAGCACGAGGCCGCGTGGTGGGATGAGTTCGTCGAGATCGGCCTGGAGCGCATGTGGTTCATGTATTGGTTCTTTGAAGAGGAAGGCCTGATGCGCGAACAGGCAGACCGCCTCGAACCGAGCGTGACCCGCCATGGCACGCCGGCCCAGCGCAGCAAGTACTACCGCCACAAGACCCTGCATCAACTCACGCGATGTCGCTGGTATCACCCCGACGACGAAGTGGTGCGGCTTGCCGAACAGGCGGTCGCCGCGGCCCGGGAAGGCGCCACTCAGGTCGAACTCTGCTTTGGCATGTTTGGCCAGGCTTTCGTTCGCCTGTGGCGCGACGAGCTCGATGCCGCCCTCGCCGGGTTCCTGGAGATGCTTCCGGTCGCGGAACGATGCGGCGATGCGGAGCGACTCGTCATGGGGGTGAACTACGCAACGTTGACCTGTCGTCGCCTGGGCCGCGTCACGGAGACGCAGTCCCTGGCCCAGCGCACCGTGACCCTGGCGGGGGCGGCAAACATGCCGGTCTATGTCGGGATGGCGAAGGGCAACCTGGCCTGGGTCGAGCTCAAACGCGGGGAGTTCGCCCGGGCTGAACGGGCGGCCCGCGAGGGATTGCTCCTGGTGGCGCCTCCCTATCCCGTGATCTGGGCGATGACGTTCCCCCTGGTGGCGGCGCTGTTTCATCGCGGCGAGACTGCCGACTCGGTAGGTCTGCTCGAAAAAACCCTGGGCGGTCTGCAGCGCCTCGCGCCACCGGTGGAAGCGGCCATCCTCGCGGTGATCGCCGCCCACTCCGCGTGGGACTCGCAAGGCGTCCGCGCGCGCATCGGCGAACTCCTGACCGCCGCGGAACAACACAACTATGTCTAGGCCTCTCCCGGCTGGGCGCGGCGACTGCAAAAAACCGTAGCGCTACTTCACCGGCATCGGGAGCATCTCGCGAACCCAGTCCTGGTACTTCCGCCGGACCTCCTCGAACATCGTCGCCTGCTTCGAGCGTACATCGGCTTTCTCTCCGGGGTCGACCGGCAGGTCGAACAGGAATTCGCCCTTGGCGGTCCTGAGGTACTTCCATCGGCCCACGCGCGCCGCGTCGAAACCGGTGATGCGCCAGAACATCTCGCGGTCGAAAGCGGGCCGTGCGCCAGTGCAGACGGGAAGCAGGTCGACGCCATCCAGGGGCCGGGTGGGATCGGCGGCCGTCCCGGTGGCAGCGAGGATCGTCGCCGTCCAGTCCATGGTGATGGCGGCCTGTTCGGTGACACCCCCCGGCGGAATCACGCCGGTCCAGCGCACCATGGCGGGCACGCGCGTGCCCCCCTCGTACAGATACATCTTCTCGAAGGAGAAGGGCCAGTTGAATGAGTACCGTTCGCCTCCATTGTCGCTGGTGAAGATCACGAGGGTCTCCCGGTCCAGTTTCGTTCGCTCCAGTGCCTTGAGCACGCGACCGATGCCCGCGTCCATGCTCTTCATCATGGCGCCGTAGGTCTTCCGCGAACCGCCGTCGGTCATGGGGCCCCGGCCGTGGCTCGCATGGTCGATGGCCCCGTCCTCCGGGCCCTCCCATGGCGAGTGGGGTGCGGTGTACTGAAGGCTCAAGAAGAACGGGCGGGAATGCCGTCGGGTCACATATTCGACCGCCCGGTCCGACAGGAGATCCGTCAGGTAGCCCGCGCGCTCGACGGGCTCGAGGTTTTGCCACAAGTCGGCTCCACCGCCGGGAATGTCTCGCGCCCCCGGCATGTCGGCTGACTTGTGCGTGAAGTAGTCGGTGGCGCCGCTGAGGGAGCCGAAGAATTCATCGAAGCCGTGGCGGTTGGGCCCGAACTCCGGCTTCCAGCCAAGGTGCCACTTGCCGAAGAGCGCGGTGTCGTAGCCGTTACCCTTGAGGAGGGAGGCGATGGTCGGATGGTCGGGCGGCAGTCCGACATCTGTTGGCGAGCTGGCCTTGAGCGGCTCCTCGAGGCCCACCGGAAGACGCTGCGGGTACCGGCCGGTGATGAAGGCGCACCGGGTCGGGGTGCACACCGGCGCCGCCGCATAAGCGCTCATGAACTTCATTCCCTGCTCGGCGAAAGCGTCGAGCACCGGTGTCCGATAGTCGGGGCGGCCGTAACAACTGAGGTCGCCGTAGCCGAGATCGTCGGCGAGGATAAACACGACATTCGGCCGCTCTGCCGGAGCGGCCGCCGCGCGAGGGGCCGAGGTCAGGGCGGTCGCGGTCACGACGGCGCTCCCAATGAACTCTCTGCGGGCGATCTTCCTCATGGTCCATGGTAGCAGCGAGGGCTTCCGGGCCTCGTGGGTTGGTGCCGGGCGCTCAGAGGGTCCGGCGGCGGGCTACCGCCGCCACTGTCGTGCCGACCGGCCACCACGGAAAGCGCGATTCGAGGTCGAACACAAAGACGAGGAGCGCGTTGAGCCACGGACTCACGCGCGCGAACTGGCCCGCGTCGGCGCTCGTGAGGCCAAACCGCGCCCGATACCAGGCCGGCAGGGTGATCCCAGCGAAGCAGTACTGGAGAGCCACGACGTCGAATCCGCCCTGCATGAGGTGCTCGCGCAGGGTCCGCCGCGTGTAGCGACGCTTGTGGCCGAGCAACTCGTCCCAGGTCGACCACACCGCGGGCAGCGCGGGAACGAGGATGACCACGTGGCCGCCCTCGGGAAGGCGGCGAGCGATATCCGTAAGCGTGCGGACCGGCTCGTCGAGATGCTCGAGGACATCCAGAAGCGTCACCACTTCCGGGAACGGCTCGACCTTGACCGTCGCAAGGTCAGACAGCGGCGCGTTCAGGATAGGCAACTGCCGCGCGGCGAGAACCACCTGCGCCGCGGGCGACGGCTCGAGTGCGAGGACGTCCGCGCGCGCGATGAAGCCTTCATCGACCATCTCCGAGAGGAAGCCGCCCGCTCCCGCGCCGATGTCGAGAATCGACGCGGGCTTTCGCCCGAGAGAGCGCGCGATCAGACGCCGGACGATCCGGTGGCGGACGAGAAACCACCAGTAGCTCCGGTCGAGCTTCGCGAGTTCACTGTAGTGCTCGGAGATCATGCGTCCGCCAAACCCCTCGGCAAGACATTGCCGATCACGCGATAAAGATAGAAGGGCTGCGCACCTCGTGTGCCCAGGGGCATGCCGGGAAGCATGGACCTCGGCAGACGACGGGCAAGAGGCGGCGGAATCAGACCCTGGTGGCCGAGGGTGCGGACCAAAACGCCCCGAGGCTCGAACACCGCCGCGTAGTCGTTCTCCCACAGTCCGCGTTCCTCGTGAAAGCGCATACCCGGAGTGAACGCGATCTGGATCGGGAAGAGGGGGCTCCAGGGATTCGGTTCCAGGAAAGCAAAGCCTCGGAATGTCACGCGGTCCTGCTCGGCGCGCAACCGGTCCGCGAGGGCTTCCAGGCTCTTGCGGTCGAGGTGGTGCAGCACGTGGAACCCGACCACGGCGGCCGCCGAGCGAAGGTCCTCCGCGGCCACGGCTTCGATCGTCCCCTCGAAGAACGTGACGCCTTCGCGGTCGGCGAGCCGACTTCGAAGTCCCATGAGCAGCACCGGGTCGGGCTCAATGGCCAGAACCCGAACGCCAAGATCGAGGAGGACGTCGGTGAAACGACCGGAGCCCGCCCCCAGCTCGATCACGAGGTCCCGCGCCTTGACCCCAAGCGCCTCGAGAATCCGGGCCACCCCGTCGCGGTGGTGGGCATCGACGGGCGGGTGAAGATAGGCGTGACGTTCCGGCTCCGCGTACCTGGTCAAAGCCCGGCCTCGTCCGCCATGACCACGTATCCGGCACTCCGACTCGCCTCCGCGCGCGCGCGTCCCAGCGCGTGCGCGAGCAGCGCGAACTGCATCGACTGGATCCCAAGAGAGAGAAAGATGGAGATCAGGATGAGAGCGGTGCCCTGCACCTGGACCAGGCCCGCGAGCTTCAGGCCGACCATGAGCAGCGCGGCGCAGACGGATCCGAGGATGGTGAGCGTCGCCATCACCACCAGGAAAGACAGGGGAAGATCGGAGAAGCTGAGCAGCGCGGTCATGGCCAGTCGCAGCAGTCCGAGCGGCCCGACTCGCGACGAATCGTCCGCGCGCACATCGCGGGCGAGGGGAACGCCCACCTGGCGGAAACCAACCCAGGCGCGGAGCGCCGGAAAGTAGGGTGCCTGATGGGACTCGGCCGCGATCACCCGTGCCGCCCGCAGACGCATCACCGAGAACGTTCCCGCGTCGCGTGGAATGTAGAAGCGCGCGGTGCGGGCCAGGAGCCAATGGAAGGTCGCGGCCGCGAACCGGAACATGAGCCCCTCGGAGCGGCTCGCGCGAACACCGTAAGCCACGTCGGCCTCTCGGGTGGCCGAAAGCAGCGCGGGCAGGTCCTCCGGCCGATCCTGAAGGTCGGCGTCGATCAGGCCCACGAATCCGAATCCCGCCTGCTCCGCCCAGGCGACCGCGGCCTGGATCCCCGCCACCACCGCCACCTGATGACCAAAATTCCGGCTCAGCCGGAGCAGGCGAACCCGCGGGCGCGGGCCCGGCGTTCGCGCGAGGAAGTCGCGAATGGTCGCGCAGGTTTCGTCGCTCGATCCGTCATCGACGATCACGATGCCGCGAATGTCGGCCGGCCCTGCGACCGCGAAGGACCGCTCGAGAAAGCGCGCCGCGATCTTCTCCTCGTTGAAGACGGGTGCGACCAGGATCAATCCGGAAGGGCTGGCGCTCATGAAGTCGTGTAGACGTTACAGAAATACGTCCACAACGGCAGGCCCAGCGGTCCGATCGGGAAGAACTCCGAGGAGCGGAGGACGAATCCCGCGGGCGAGACGAGATCCTCATAGGGCCTGACGAACTTTCCCTGATCGCGATCCTGGAGAAACTTCGCGAGCGCGTGCGTCTTCCCATCGAGTCTCAGATGATCACAGAGCACGAGCGCTCGCCCGCCGCGAGCGGCTTCGAGGGTCTCTCCGAGGATCTCGTCGCTGAGGTGGTGAGCCACACCGTTCAGGACCACGACATCAAAAGGCCGGATCTCCTCCCGAAGATTCTCGGCGCTCCTGGGTAGGAACACCGACTGCGGAAAGTCTCTGGCCGCCTCCTGCCGCAGGGCCGCATCGGGATCGAGGCCGACATACTCGAGCTTGAACTCGCGAGAGAGACGGCTCATCTGGCCGAGGCCGGACCCGACGTCGAGAAGGCGGGCGCCCTCGAGCACAGAAGCGGGCAGACCCTTCAGGCCCCTGCGAATGGCCTCCTCCCTGGGCATCCAGTGAATGAGACATCCGAGGCGATAGGCCAGCGTCTCAACGGACATGGTCCGCCCCCTTCGAGGCCCGCTCCTGGTCGCGGTACTGCGCGGCCAGAGTCAGGGCCTGCAGCTTCACGCCTGGCTCGGGATGCAATTCGGCAAGGCGGTCCATCTCGCGGGCGGCCTCGGCAAACCGCCCCTTGGAAGCCTCCATGCGGGCGGCCAGAACGAACTCCGAGGGCCGATAGGCAAGGCTCTGGGCGCGCCTCGCGCCCCAGAAAACCTGCTGCTGGACCGCGAACTGAATGGCCGTGATGGTCGCAAGGGCCAGGGCAAGCCCGCCCAGCCTCGCGAAGCTCCGCTCCCGGGCCCAAGAGAGCGCCCGGCTCAAAGCAAGGCCGGCGAACGGCATCAGATGGATGGCCCAGACTGCGCGGTAGCGGGAGAGAGGCAAGGTGAGGAGCATGGCGGCGAGGAGGGTCAGAGGGGAGGGAACCCAGCACCACCAGGAAACGCGACGAGCGGGCCAGGCCAGAATCGCCCCGGTCAACACGAGTGGAAGGAGAACTCCGTACGCGGGGAGGAGGCCGAGCCACGGATTCACCAGAGCGGCGTAGTAGAAGTTCAAGTTGTCCGGGTTCTCAAAGGGCGCCACCAGACCCGCGGCCTTCAGCGCGTAGAACCCCGCCCAATCGGAAAGGGTCGAAAAGGACCGGGAGCAGGCGAGAAGCGTCTCGAACAAACTGGCGCCGGCCAGGTCCATCACCGCTGCGAAATTCTCAGGGCGCGCCGAAAAAAGAACCGGATCCGAGGATGAGGAGTTGAACACCGCGAGGACCACGGTTCCAGTGACCGCGATCTGAAAGGGCGGAGCGCCCACCAGGAGGTTGCGAATCACCACCGGCGTTACGCCCACGAGGGCTCCCGCCGCGAAGCCGGCACCGCTCTTGACCGCCCGGTCGCGAGCCAGGCCTGCGGAGAGGAAAGCGAGCGGGGCGAGGATCACCAGCGGAGTCATCGCTTCGTTGATCACGATGGCGAACGCGACGGAAAGCCCGACCAGCGAGGCCTGAGCGGTCGAGGGACCGCGCGCGAAGGCGAGCAGACGGTCGGTCACAAGGAGAGTCGACAGAACGATCCAGGGCCCCCGAAGCATCACCGTGGTGAAATGGATGTCCGGACCGTAGAGGGCGAACAGCGCCACCGAGAAGACACCCGCGACCTCGCCAAACATGCCGCGCGTGATCCTGAAGAGAAGCCACGCGGAGAAACCCGCGGCCCCCGCCTGGAGAACGAACACCGAGACGACCGGCGCCCCGAGGAAGGCAAGGGTGGCTAGAAGGTACGCGTAGAAGGGAGCCTTGTAGAACGTCGGGGCCGAACCGTACCACTCCAACCACTTGGCCGCCGGCGCGGCGCCGAGCTGCCAGGCCGCCAGAGGATGGAAGCGTTCTCGCCCGAGCCAATCCCCGGCCACGATGCGTTGCACCCACTGGTCGAAGAACCACATGTCGGAATCGACGAACTCCTTGTGGAATCCCATGAGCGGGGTCGGAGCGACGAGCACGAGATGGGTGAGTCGGAGACAGACCGCGAACGCGATCAGAATGGCCGCGACCTTCGCCGCAGGCCGGGGCCCCGTCCCGGAGGAATCGCCCGCAGCGAGCATCCGCGGATCGTAGCAGAGGGATTCACGACCGCCCGGGCGAGCGATGAAAGAGCATTTGCTCCTGACTGTTCTCCAGGGTCATCGATATACCTCGGGTCGCAAGGCATTACGGGAGCACGAGGCACCCTTGATCCCTCTCTTCCCTTCTGGGACGCCCCGAAAAGCGTCACAGCCCGATCGTCGGGCCGCAGGCACGGAGACGAGCATGCCCCAACCATGCCGTTCCATCCTCAACCGCTCTTCTTCGTGGCCATGGGTCTCGTGGCCGGAACTCTGGCGCCCCTTCCCGCGGCATCCCTTCCTCTCTTCGCGGCCCTGGGAATCGCCGCCCTCCTCTCGATAGGAGCCATCGCCCGGCCGGGCCTCGTTCCCCTCACCGCCCTGATCGTGGCCGCCACCGCCGCCGGCGCGGCGCTCGCCACCGACGCGCGCGCCAACTACCTTCAGGATGCGCCGCCCGCGGTCATTGCCGAAGTCTCGGGACCCGTGATTCTCGAGGGGCGGGTGATCTCCGATCCGCGCCTCGTCGACGACGAGCTGCGCGTCGACATCGAGGCGGTTCGCGTGATCGTGAGCGGTAAGAGCCGTGAATACCGCGGTCGTGTCCGAGTCCTGGTTCGGAATCTGTCCGACCCTCCACCCGGCCCCCCCCGCCAGATCGTAAAGGGAGATGGGATCGCGGCCTGGGTGGACCTTCGCCGGCCCGAGCCGGTAAGGACTCCGGGCGGATTCGATCAGCTTGAATGGGCGATGCGGGAGGGCATTCACGCCTTCGCGACCTGCAAGAGCGAGCGCCTCCTCAAGATCACAGCGAAGCGAGATTTCTCTCGCACCTGGATCGACCGGGCCAGGGACCGGCTGAGGTCTTCCTGGGGGCATGTCGAGGATCCGCTGAACCGCGCGGTCACCGCATCGATGGTCCTCGGCGATGAGGGCGCTCTCGACGCGAAAACGCGGGATGAGTTTCGGGCGGCCGGCCTCCTTCATCTGCTCGTGGTCTCGGGCTCGCAGGTCGCAGCACTCATCATCGGCCTGCGGCGAGCCCTGCCCCGGAGCCTCCGCATCGCGTGGACGGGCTGCGCGATCGAGTGCGCGGTCCTCCTCGCCTACTGCCTGCTCGCGGGAGCCGGAGACTCGATCGTGCGGGCCACGGTCATGGCCGTCGCGTTCGCAGTGGCGGTCAGGGTGGACCTTCACCGCAGCGGCGCGAATTTTCTGTTCGCTTCGGCGATCGTCCTGCTGGCCCTGCGACCGCTCGACGCCCTTGATCCCGGCGCGCAGATGTCCTTCACGGCGACACTTGCGCTCGTCACCTTCGCGGGCGCCGGCGTCCGACGCCTCGAAGCACTCAGAGTGCCCGGCCTTCTCGCCGACGTTCTCGCGGCGACCCTCGTGGCCTCCGTCGCGGTCGCCCCACTCTCCCTGTGGCACTTCCATCGCTTCAGCCTGGTCGCGCTGCCCGCGAATCTCGTGGCCGCGCCCCTCGCGGTTCTGCTGCTCTATGCCTCACTCGCGACCGCGGCGCTCGACGTCGCGATAGCACCGATGGGTCAGGCGGGCGGATGGGTCTGCGGCGTCGCCGCCGAGACCTTGCGGTCTCTCGCGCACCACGCGGCCGCCATCGACCCGGACTGGCGAGGCCCGTCGCCGTCCCTGGCTCTGTTGCTCGGCCTCATCGGCCTGTTCGCGGGCTCGGGCTGGAGGCGCGTGGTCCTGCCCCTTGCCGCTCTTATTGCTTCGCTGACCATGAGCGCGCTCCCGGCGGGCGATGGCCGCCTGCACGTGTGGTTCCTCGACGTGGGTCAGGGTGATGCCATCCTGATCGAGACTCCCGCCGGAAGGGTCGCGGCCATCGACGCGGGACCGGCCTTCGAGAATTTCGACGCGGGGGAACGCGTGGTCGGGGAGGCCCTGTGGGAGTTGGGCCACCTGCGGCTCGCGTTTGTCGGCATCACCCATCGCCACGCCGACCACGAAGGCGGAGCGCCCTTCCTCGCCCGTCACTTCGACCCCGGGCGGATCTACGTGAACGGCGAATCCAGGGTGCTGCGGGATCTGAAGCCGCTGACCGTCCGACGAGGCGACGCGTGGACAATCGATGGCGTGTCCTTTCGCGTTCTCGGGCCCGATCCGGAGTGGGTGCTGCCCAAGGCCGATGAAAACGCGCGATCGCTCGTGATCGAGATGACCTACGGCGCCACGTCATTCCTGTTCATGGGCGACGCCTCGACCCTGTCGGAGAGCCTGCTCGCGGTGCCGGGGCGTCGCTACGACCTGGTGAAGGTGGGGCACCATGGGGCGGCGACTTCCAGTTCACCCGGCTTCGTCGCGAGCACCCGCCCCCGAATCAGTGTGGTCTCGGTGGGAGCGCGCAACCGCTTCTCGCATCCAAGCGCCTCGGTGGTCGAACGCTGGTCGCGGGCCGGAGCGCTGGTATGGCGAACCGACCTCCAGCGCACCCTGCACGTCACCTCCAATGGCCGGGACATCGCCTGGTAGAAAGTGAAACGCAACCGCTCGGGATCGCCTTGATCCGTGGCCGCGCGCACCTTTAGAAGATCAGGCGGAGTCCAAGCGTGATGGCATCGCCCGACACATCGATCTTGTTGGGCCTGAAGTCGCCGCCCATGATCGCCTTGCCCCAGAAGTGCCTATAGTCCGCGGTGATCTGAAGGTCCGAATTGAGCCGGTAGCGGATCCCGGCGTTCACCATGGGACCCCACGCGGCGCCTTCCGACTTGAACGAGTCGAAATACACAGGCTGGCCCTTTGCCTGGAAGTCGATGAAGTCGCCCCACTCCTCGTACTTCCAGAAGCTGGCGGTAAAACCCCCACCCAGATAGGGCGTGACCTTGCGATAGCGGCCGGTCGGCACGAATCGCACTATCGCCGAGACGGGGATCGTCTGGAATTTGAGCGTCTGCTGAATCTCGCGCCCCGAGGGACGGACGTAGTCCCGGTAGACCGTGGGGATCTCGCGCGAATAGCCTTCGATCGCGAGTCCAAGCTCGACGTTGGGATGCACGTTCGCAGTGAACTCCCCTCCGCCGAACCACCCGGTGAAATCATCCTTCCGGACCTTGTACAGGGTCAGGCTGTCGGCGAAGAGGATCGAGTCCAATTTGGGCAGAAAGCCCCCAGCGCGCAACTCAAGCCCGGAGGCGCGGGCCTCGGCGGGCAGCAACCCCATCAGACCGCACATCAAGACAGCGCCCAAAACCGCCTGAGTCTTCTTCACTTGCGTCCTCCTTGGCCCCCTGGAAAATCCTTGGGCCTCCCCTTGACCACAGCAGGAAGGATGCCAGGCCTCGCGGCGCCTTTGGTCTCCTCAGCTGTCCTCAGGACCGGACGAATGTTCAGGCCGGGGGTCAAGGTCGGATATAGTCTCGCGGTCTCATTCGTTGCTCAAACGGAGGACTCCAAGGGCGGCGTAGCCAAGTGGTTAAGGCGGAGGTCTGCAAAACCTCTACTCACCGGTTCGACTCCGGTCGCCGCCTCCAATCTCCCTGGCCGTCGTCTCCCCGGGGAAGAAATATATGCACAGCTGTTGCGCACACTTCAAGTCGATTTAAATCAAATATTTACGCTAGTCTATCGATCGATAGGTCGCGCGTGAATTACGTTGACGGGGGCGGCCTCCAGAAGCTAAATTGTAGGTCGCTGGCGCCGCAAAAAGCGCGGGAGTAACTCAGTGGTAGAGTGCCACCTTGCCAAGGTGGACGTCGCGGGTTCGAATCCCGTCTCCCGCTCCAAATCCGGTACCTGGCCCCCTCCGCAGGCCCCCCAAGGGCCCTTCTTCTTCTACAACCCGAGCCGAAAACGACGCGAAGGGCGCTATCTCGCGTCGAATGCTCCCTTGTGGTGCCGGAGTTGTTCACGTCCATCGATCACGTCGATCGCGATGACGTCGAACCGAATGAGACTCTCGGTCAGGCCGTGTCTCGCCGCGTAGATCCGGGCCGCGCTCACGACCCTTCGCATCTTCGAGGGGCCGACGAACTGGGCGGCGGTTCCGTGACCGAGGGTTTCTCGCCGCTTGACCTCCACGAAGACGGTCGTCTTCTGCTCCCGGGCCACGATATCGATCTCACCCGCCCGGGTCTTGAAGTTCCGGCCGAGGATGGCGTAGCCGAGACCGATGAGGTGTGCGACCGCGGCGTCCTCTCCCGCAGTTCCGCGGGTCTGGGCGAGGACCCCGGGCCCCCGCTTCACGCGCGGACCCGCTTCCACCTCGTGCCCTTGGGCGTGTCCTCGATGGCGACACCGCGTTCCTGAAGCGCCTGGCGCGCCACGTCCGCCGCCGCGAAATCGCGCCGCTTGCGCGCCTCCTGGCGGGCATCGAACAGGCTCTGCTCCTCCGCGGAAAGGCTGTCTCCCTTCGGGGGCTCGAAGCAGGCAAAGACCTGGTCCATGCGCTTGAGAGCATCGAGAAGGATCGCGGCGCCCGCAACGCTCACGACGCCCCGGTCGGCCAGAGTGTTTCCCTCGCTCACCAGGCCGTGGACGGCGGCAAGCGCCTCGGGGGCGTTCAGGTCATTGGCCAGGGCCTCTTCGAAGGCGGCCAGGGCTGAGGCGGCGGCGGTTACGACACCTTCATGCGCGGACGCCCCCTCGCCTTCGGTCACTTCGACGAGGCGGTTCCAGAAGGTGTGGATGCGGGCGAGAGCCGTCTCGACCTGGGCGAGTCCTTCCCAGGTGAAGTTGAAGGCCTTGCGGTAGTGCGACTGGGACAGCATGTAGCGGATCTGGTCCGAGCGGAAGCCTTTGGTGAGCAGGTCGGGAATGCTGTAGACGTTTCCCTTGCTCTTCGACATCGTCTCGTTCTCGACGAGAAGGTGGTCAACATGCATCCAGTGCCTCGCGAAGAGCTTCCCCGTTCCGCATTCACTCTGGGCGATCTCGTTCTCGTGATGCGGGAAGATGAGATCGATGCCGCCGCAGTGGATGTCGAAGGTCTCGCCGAGGTACTTCATGCTCATGGCCGAGCATTCGATGTGCCAGCCGGGCCGGCCGCGGCCGAAGGAAGCGTCCCACTGCGCCCACGCAGGCTCGTCGCCCTTCAGCTTCCACAAGACGAAGTCGCGGGCGTCCTCCTTCTCGTACTTGTCGGTATCGACGCGCACGCCGGTCTTGATCCCCGAGACGTCGAGTCTCGAGAGACCGCCGTACGACGGGAACGACGCGATCCGGAAGTAGACGCTGCCCTCCACGGTATAGGTGTGGCCGCGGGCCATGAGCCTCTCGATGAGCGTCACCATCTCCGGCACGTGCTCGGTCGCCTTGGGCATGACTTCGGGGACTTCCATCCTGAGGGTCGCCAGATCCTCGAGATACGCCTTCGTGGGCGCTTCGGTGAACTCCTTGATGTCCGTGCCCTTCGCGGACGCGAGCTGGATGATCCGATCATCCACGTCCGTGATGTTCATGACCTCGAACACGGGTACTCCGAGGAACTTGAGGGTGCGTCTCAGCACGTCGGTAGCCACGAACGTCCGGAAGTTCCCGATGTGGGCCCGGCTGTAGACGGTCGGCCCGCACACGTACATCTTGACCGGGTGTCCTTCGGAGGGAACGATCTCTTCGATTCTTCCGCTCAGGGTGTTGTGGAGCTTGAGTCGAGTCATAAAGCCTTGAGTATGACCGCCGTCCGGTCGTCGGAGTAAGCGCGACCGCCGGCAAATTCAAAGAGGGATTGATCGAGGAGCCGGAGGATCTCCGTCGCCGGCTTGGCTCTCAGGGCACGGACGCAGGCCACGACGCCCTCGGGCCCGAACTCGTCGTCGGAGTTCGACTGAGCCTCGCTCACCCCGTCCGAATAGACGGCCAGCACGTCACCCGGCTGGAGCGTCACCTCGCCCTGCTCGAAAGTAGTGCCGGGAAGCAGGCCGAGGACCGACCCGCCCGTCTTGAGCTCGACGGTCTCGTCGCCTCTCACGATCGCGGGCGGGAGGTGCCCCGCATTCACGTACACCATCCGCCGGCTCTTTGGATCGAGTTCGGCGTAGAAGCAGGTGGCATAGCGATGGGACTTGTTGGCATTGCGAATCAGCTCGGATATGCGGGCGAGAAGATGGACGGGCGGGAGGCTGCCGGCAAGGGACCGAAACGCCGCGTGAGCGAAGGCCATGATGAGGCTCGCGGGGGTGCCCTTGCCGGAAACGTCGGCCAGGATGAGGGCGAATCGCGCGTCGGCGAGCGGGATGACATCGAAAAGATCACCGCCCACGCTGAAGCAGGCCTCGCTCGAGGCCGCCACCTCGAACCCGGGGATCGAAGGCAGGGTGGCGGGAAGCAGGCTCTTCTGGATCTCTCGCGCGACCTGTAGCTCGGAGTCGGCGCGGGCCTTCTCGATGCGCATCTCCTGCGCGCGCGCTCCGGTGAGAGCGGCGAGCGCCTGGCGGCCCACCGCGTGGATCAGGTTCCTCTCGCTCTCCCCGAACTCCCCCCCGGCGAGGCGCTGGGAGAAGAGGATGGCGCCCTTCTCCTCACCCGAAGAGAACCGGAAGATGAAATCGAGGCGAAGCGCCTTGAGTGCGGCTTCCGGCGTCTCCGTGGAGTTGCCTTCGCCTTCGACCGACGTCCAGGGCACCCCTTCGAGGGACATGACGTTCTTCACGCCGCGCGAGGCCAGCACGCGGACCTTGCCCTTGGGAGTGGAGGTCAAAAAAGCGGCGCGCAGAATGGTCAGGTGCCCCATGAGCGAAGCGAGGGCGATCGAGGCGACGCGGGCGGGGTCGAAGTTGGTGGAGAACTCGCGTCCGAGATCCACCAGAGTGCGCAGTTGAAACTCCGCGGCCGCGAGTTTTTCCTTGTCGGTCAGCGGATTGAGGGGAAGCCGCTTCACCAGGCGGCAGACGTTCCGCATTCCTTCCCGTTCGCGCACCACGGTGTCGGCGATCCTCTGGACGAGGGTGAGGCCCAGTCCGCCTCGGGCTCCCTTCCTGGCGAGATCCTTGACGTCCGCCACCGGGGGCATCGACCTGGGCTCAAAGGCGGCCCCTTCGTCGCAGATCTCGGCGCACAGGTAGTCGCCCTCGAGGGCCAGGGTGATGTCCACTTCGCCATCCGTGCGGCCGGCATACGCATGCTCGATCGAGTTGGCCGCGCATTCCTCGACGGCCAGCGCCCACTGCTCGCTTTCGACCGCACCGAATCGGTTCGATTGTGCTATCTCCCGAGCCCGCTCGTGCACCACCGAGAGGTACTTCGCGTCGCTCGGGACGGCGAGCCGGAGCAGAACGGAGGCTTCCGGCTTCACGCCCTGAAACTCGAGATCGCTTCCTCTTCGGTCTTGAAGATCCGGAAGAGATGAGGCAGCCCCACCATCTCGAAGATCGCTGCCACCGATTCGGAGAGCTCGCAGATCCGGAGATCGCCGCCGTTCTCGCGGATCTCCTCGATGGTTCCGACGAGCGCACCCAGGCCGGCGCTCGCCACGTAAGCGAGGGAACGCGCGTTGATCACGACCGCGAACCGTCCCTGGTCCAGCACCGATCGGAGCGCGCTGTCGAAAGTCTCGACGGTGTGCGCGTTGATGAATCCGATGGGCACCAGGATGGCGACGCTCTCGCCTTCCCGGGTTTCGACCGTGAGTTCCTGTTTCAATGGAGGGGGCTTTCTTGAGGCGCGAATGGCGCTGAACTCCAAGGCTATCCCGTTTGGGCCGCCGCCAGAGAGCGCTTCAGGCGCTTCGCGGGGCCGGGCGCTTTGCCCGTTCGGCCGCCTTCACGTCCGCGGCGAGTTGCGCCCTGAGGTCCTCGACGGAGTCGAACCGACGCTCGTCGCGAAGCCGGGACAGAAAGACAAGACGCACGGCCCGTCCATAAAGGTCGCCGTGGAAACCCGGGAAGTGCGCCTCCAGGCGCGCCACCTCGCCGCCGAAGGTAGGGCGCACGCCGAGGTTCACCGCGGCCCGGCGCGCCGCGGTCTCTCCTTCGATGAAGCCATCCGCGGCATAGACGCCGCGCTTCAGGGCGGAGACGCCCTCGAGATCAACGTTCGCGGTCGGGAAGCCCAGGGTCGTTCCACGATGATTGCCGTGGACAACCAGACCTTCGATCTCGTAGGGCCGGCCGAGAAACCGCTCAGCCTCGCCCAGATCGCCGCGAAGCAGGGCGTCGCGGATCCTGGAGGAACTCACCCGCCCGAACGAGTCCTCGAGGGTGTCGACCTCGACGGTCTCGAACCGGCCGCGCCCGAGACTCCGCAGCGTTTCGACATCCCCGGCCCGTTCCGCCCCGAAACGGAAGCCGTGTCCCACCACCACGCAGCCCGCACGAATGCCAAGGACGAGCGCCTGGTCGACGAACTCGGCGGGGGAAAGTCGGGCCACCGCGGGGTCGAACCCGAGCTGGGCTAGGTCCTCGATGCCCGCTTCCCGCAATAGGCGCCTCCGGGAGCGCAGCGTCTGGATGCGCGGCGGCGCGCCGCGATCGGAAACCACGCTCGCGGGATGGGGATCGAAGGTCAGCGCGGTGGGGACGAAGCCTTCTCGTCGGCCGGCCTCGACGCACGCCCCCAGAAGCCTCGCGTGCCCCAGGTGCACGCCGTCGAAGTTTCCGATCGCGACCGCGCGGGGCTTTTCGTGTCCGGGACGATCAACCAGCGATTCGATGCGAAGCTGCAAACGGCAGGCTTACTTCTTCTTCTTCGGCGTCGGGGTTGGGGAAGGCGAAGGAAGCGGTGGCGGCTCAGTGACGAGGAACGCTCTCTCGATGCCTACCGGGCCCTCGGGGCCGCGTATCTCCACCCGGTAGCCCTTCTCCGAAACATTCAACTGAATGCCGTCAACCGAGGCCTTGGTGGCAAGGCCTTCCGAGACGAGCTCATCCATCGAGGCGGGCAGCCGACCATAGGCCAGGCGGAACCCCCGAACGCGCGTATCGGCGAGTTCGAGCCGCTCCCGCAGCCGCGTCTCTAACGCTGTGTTTACCGCAGGCTGGACCAGGGGCGGAAGTCCGAAGACGCCAAAGGGTGAGGTGAGGTTACGGTAGACGCCAAAGAGCGCTACGAGGAGGGCCACGGCCATGAGGGCCTTGCCCGCCGCCCCGCCGGTATCGCCGGCCTTCCCCTTCGCGGTGGAGCCTTTGATGTCGGTGAGCGCCACCACGTCGCGATCCATGAGGTCGAGGAGGGTGCGGCACACCGCGAAGTCGTGAAGGGGGGTCGACTCGACGATCTGCGTGCAGGACTTCTTGCCGTCGACCGCGTTGAAGACGAGCAGCTCGTCGCCGGAGAGCGCCAGCTTGCCTCCTCCGCCGCCCGAACTACCCACGCCCGAGAGGATGCCGTCGAGACCCTCGAGACCGTCCTCCTGGCCGCCCTTCGCCTGCACCTGGCTCGCATCGACCACCCGCTTGAAGACGGACGCCATGGAGGGAATGCGACGCTCGATGATGGGCCATTCGTCCACCATCCGGATGCCTTCCATGAGCACGAAATCAGCGCCGAGGGAGACCGCGCCGGTTCGCTCGTAGTCGACGGTGGCCTGGGTCTCGAAGTTGTATTCGCCCTCGCGCCAGCGGAACAGGCGGAAGACCACCTGGAAGAGCTGGGCTTCGACCGCCTTGCGAAGATGGTCCTCGGCGACGATCTTTTCGGCGATCAACACATGCCCGAGTCGCTGCATGGTCTGCTTTTGAACCGAGAGGGCCTGCTCCAGCTGATCCTGAGTGATAGCACCCTGGGTCACCAGGGCATTGCCAATGCGATCGGAGGGCCGCGAGATCGAGGATTCCGCAGCCACGATGTTGCCGCCCTCGAAGATGACCTTCACCGATTCCCCCGGTGTCTTCAGGTGAAGCGTCCCCGTCTTCCGCTGAAGACCGATCAGCTGGACGATGTCGGGGAGACCGAAGTCCTTGAGGGTGCCGGCCAGAGCCATCGCTTAAGCCTCTTGCTCCGGCCGGACCCGGCGTGGCGCGGCCGCCACCACGGGAGCCTTCGGCTTCACCGCCTGAGCGATCAGGTAAGTGAGCGCTGCCACCGCACCGAAGCCGGTCTGGAGCTTCGGGCCGAGGGGGCCGCCCGCTACCAGGTTCGGGGCGAGGTAGTGAATCGTGATCAGACCGCCGGCGGAGGCGGCCCACACCAGCAGAACCGGGAAACCGAAGGTGAAATGGCCGATGGAGAGATGGCCCGCTCCGGGCGCTATGACCGACGCGATCCGGTGCAGCAGGCCCTTGACGGTGACGTAGCGGGTGATCTCCTGGTTCTTGGCCGCGCGCGCCGCGGGGGGAATGCCGCGCTTCACCACAAAGAGGTAGTGGCACTGGGAGCAGACATCCTGCGAAGTCGAGCGGGTCTGACAGAGCCAGCAGAAGGTGGTGCCGCACTTGGGGCATTGCTTGGAGAAGCTCTGGGCTCCCCTGAACTTCAGGATCGCGGGAATGAAGAGAAGGAGCACCACGGCCACGATGGTGAGGCGGCTCACCGTGTTGTCGACGGTGAGGATTTGCACGGGAATGGCGTCCTTGAGGATCATCGAACGGTCGGGAACGATGTCCGGCGGGGCCTGGAGGATCGACCCGTCGCGGTCGAAGGAGAAGAGGTGGTCGAATCGGGCAAGCGCTATCGCGTCGAGAGCGTCGCCCTTCTTTCGCGACTCCTTGCTCTGGTCGAAGGCCAGGGTGTTCACCTGGACCAGCGAGAGGTTGTACAGGGCGGTGGCGCGATCCCGCGCGGAGATCGAGGCCTCGCTCGCCGCGGTGAAGCCCGGGAGCGCACCCGCAAAATTGCCTTTGTTCAGCTCGAGCGCCGCCGCGTTGTGGGCGAAGCGCGGGTCGGCGTTGGCCCGCGCGAGCAGGGCGGTGGCCGCCTCGTCGAAGCGCCCGCCCCGGCGGGAAAGGCTCGCGGAAAGGAGCGACCACTCGGCGTCGGCGGGATCGGCGGCAAGGCGCTCGCGCACCAGCGCCTCCCCCTCGACCGAGGTGCCGCCGTTGGCTACCAGGTAGAGCGGCCGGGCCGTGGTCGACGCCTCGATCGCGCGCTGGTGAGTGATCTTGGGAAGGGCCAGGCTCGAAAGAGCCAGGGCGACGAGCAGCGCGGTGGACACCGCCTTCTCGGCGCGGGTCTGGAAGATGAAGAAGAGGGCCAGCCACCAGAAAGGCAAATAGCCCCAGCCCATGAAGCCCGCCAGCGGCAGCGCGCCGAAGAGCACGGCCATGAAGAGAGCCAGCGACTTCAACGGCGCGGGAAGGCCCTCCGCCACGTCGTGGCTGAAGACCGCCGCGTAGCGCAGGAGGATCCCGAAGGAGAAGCCGATCGTGAGCAGTGCGCCGACCACGAGGGAGCCCAGAAGCAGGATGGACTCCACGCGCCCCTGTTCCAAGGGGTTGGCAAGGGCCAGGTCCAGGGCACTCCAGGCGTCGCCGGTCTTCCCCTGGGCTTCGGCTTTCTGCACTCGATACACCGCGGCATCGGGGGCGAAGCGGATCGCCGCGTCGAGCACCGGCACGGAATCGGCCAAGGTGCCTTCGTTTCCTCGAACCTCTGCGCGACCGGCGATGGCGCCCGCCACGTCATCGACGCTGGTGAGATTCCGCTCGGCCCTCCGGCGCTGAAGACTTCCGAGGGCCTTCGCCGCAGCCTCCTGGTCCTGCAGTTTGACCGCATCGAGCCAGGCTTTGAGGTCGGGGCCGAAATCGTCGGCGGGAGTGGTGAGGACGGGGGCCTGCAGCCCCGCCAGGGGCGTAGCACTCGGCGCGGGCGCGGCCGCCGGTTTCGGCGTGGCCTGGGCGAGAACGAGAGATGAGAGGACGGACGCCAGAAGGAGAGGGGTCAAGAGCCGGACCCTTTCGCCGCACCGACAAACGCCAGACGCAGGTCGAACAGGATGGCCTGAATGATTCTGGTTTCGTCCTCGGTCCGTCGTCCCTCGGACTTGTCCTTCAGCATCTCGATAGCGGAGATCATCTGCCGCGCCGCGCCGAGGTTCTTTTGCTCGCCCCCGATGAAGTCGGCGGCCTGGGTGGCGAGGGAAATGATGAAGGAGGCAAAGGTCACCGGCGGCGCGTCTTCGGCTTTTCCGGAGGCGGCGGACTCGGCGGCGCCGGCGTCTGCCGAAACCGAGGGCGCGTCCGTCTTCAATTCCCCATCAGCCGTGAAGTGGCGCCGGTCGGTCACTTTGAGGTTGGGTTCCGCCTCTTGCATGGATGGTGCGGATCGTACACCAGCGCCGGAGGGGAAAGGAACGCCGATTCCAAATCTGCGCAGGCCCCCCGGCGCCCGGCCCTCCCGCTCCTAGCCTCGGCGGCGGGGCCGCCGGAGGGCCACGCCGAAGGCAGCGGCCCGGAAATCCGGAACGTCTATCTGAAGGGCTACTGTCCAGATCAGCTCGAGCGCCGGAACCGAGGCCACCGGGCTCTGCTTGTCCGCGGCGTATCCGAGAGCCGAGAGCGGCTCGGGCGTTTCATTGCAAGTTTCCTCATGGTTGATCGGGTCATCATGAAGACGCCCGAGAGAAGGGAGTTCTTGGCTACCCTTGGGCGGGCGCTTCCCCGGCCGATCGTTATTGATTTAAAGTCAGTTACCGTATTGGGGCTTCGTGGGGTGGTCGCATCGCGCCGTCCGCCAGGGAGCGTCAGCGACGGCGAAACGCGATAACCAATGTCCGAAAATACTGAAATCCGCATCCTGGTGCTCGATGACGAGCTGTTCATGCTCAAGCTCCATGCCCAGATGCTCGCGAACCTGGACTTCGCCTCGGTCAGCACCTCCCTGAGCGGACACGACGCGCTCGCGCGGATGGACGAGGAGAAGGAGGCGCCGGATCTCATCCTCCTGGATCTCAGCATGCCGGCCATGGACGGGCTCGAATTCATAAGACGCCTGGTGGATCGCAAGTTCGAGGGGCGATTGATCCTGGTGAGCGGCGAGGATGAACGCGTGCTTCGGACCGTCGAGAAGCTGGCCGAAGCCCATCATGTGAGGGTCCTCGGACACTTGAGCAAGCCGGTCCAGCAGGACAAGCTCGCGATTCTGCTCCGGCGATGGCGGCCAGCCTCGGGGACGTTCGAAATCGCCTGGAAGAAGATGTATTCGGAGGAGGCGCTTCGCCAGGCCATCGAAGGCGAGCAGCTCAGCGTGCACTACGAACCCCAGGTCCTGCTCAACACCGGGGAGTTCACCGGCGTCGAGGCGCTGGTCCGCTGGCGCCACCCCAAGGACGGCCTGGTGGTGCCCCAGCAGTTCATCGGGGTGGCGGAGACTACCGGCCTCATTCACCAGCTCACGCGCTTCGTCTTCGCCAAGGCGATGGCGCAGATCGCGATCTGGCGCGACGCGGGCTTGAACTCCAAAATGGCGGTCAATGTCTCCATCGACGCCCTCTCCTCCCTCGACTTCGCCGACTTCGCGAACGAACAGGCGGCGGCTTTCGGCGTCTCACCGAGGGACGTGACCATCGAGGTCACGGAGAGCCGTCTGATGCAGGACCTGAGAGCACCCCTCGAGGTCCTCACCCGCCTTCACCTGATGAGGTTCCAGCTCTCCATCGACGACTTCGGCACCGGCTACTCGTCCCTGGCGCAGCTCCAGGACATTCCCTTCAGCGAGCTCAAAATCGACCGCAGCTTCGTCCACCGCGGCACCGCCGACAAGACGGTGAAGACCATGTACAACACCTGCCTCGGCCTCGCCAAGCAGCTCAAGATGAGCACGGTGGCCGAAGGAGTCGAGGACAAGCACGACTGGGAGTTCGTGCGCGCGAGCGAATGCGAGACCGCCCAGGGGTACTTCGTGGGACGGGCCATGCCGCCCGAGGCCATGATGGGCTGGGCCGCGAAGTGGCGCGCCCGCAGCAAGGCCGGCTTCCCCGAAGGCGATTAGACGGAGATTCCAGGGCCTTCGACGAGACCTGATGACATCCGAGGTCACTCGCTTGGTGGCGCTCGGCGCCAGCAACCTCTCCCTGGGGCTTGAGACCGCGCTTTCGACCGCCCGCGGAGCGTGGGGACCTGCGGTCGAGGTGCTCGCGGCGAACGGTTACGGCCGCTCGTACGGCGCGGCGAGCAGCATCGCGGGACGGACGCTCCCGGGAATTCTCCAGTCGGGATTGTGGAACGAACTGGGACGACGGCCCGAAGGGCTCACGCGCGGGCTCATCGCCGACGTCGGGAACGACATCCTCTACGGCTTTTCCCCTGCGCAGATTCTGGCCTGGGTCGAGGAAGCGATCGATCGATTGCTGGCCCACACCCGGGACGTGATCATCACCGACCTGCCCGCCCACCGCGTGAGGCGTTTGTCGCGGTCACAATTCCTGTTCTTCCGAACCCTCTTCTTTCCGCCAAGCCGGGTATCGCGCGACGAAGCGTTCGCGCGGGTGGATGAAGTCAATCGCGGGCTCGCTCGACTGGCCGCGGATCACGGCCTTCGCCTCGTCCATCTGAGATCCGAGTGGTACGACTTCGACCCGATCCACTTTCGGCCCGCGATCTGGCCGGAGGCCTGGCGAGAGATCCTCCTGGGCCAAGAGTCTGCCGCCTTCTCAACACCGTTCTCGCCGCTCGAGTGGGCCCGTTTGCACACCCTCCCGCCCGATCGGCGGTGGTTCTTCGGCGTGGAGCAGGCCACCCCGCAGTCAGGAAGACGGCTGCGCCGCGGGGGGCGGCTCTGGTTGTATTAGACCCGCGCTCGATCCTCTCTGAGCACTTGATCGAAGGCGGAGAGAAACAAATCCGCGTCCTCGTGAGAGAGCACAAGGGGCGGACGCAGCTTGATCACGCTCTCGTGGGGACCGTCCGTGCCGGTCAAAACCCCGAGATCGCGAAGGCGATTGACCAGGTATTTCGCCTGGGCCGGCGCGGGTTCGCGGCTCGCGCGGTCTTTCACCAGTTCCACCCCGAGGAAGAAACCCGAACCGCGGACGTCGCCGATGAGACGGTGCTCTTCCATCATCATCCCCAGGACGGCGATGAGGTTCGTCCCCACCTCGAGGGCGCGTTCCTGAAGGCCTTCATCCCGCACCACGTCGAGGACGGCGAGGCCGGCGGCGCACGCCACCGGATTCCCCCCGAAGGTTGAGAAGAACTCCATTCCGTTGTCGAAGGACTTCGCGATTTCAACCGTGGTCACCACCGCGCCGAGCGGAAAACCGTTGCCCATGGGTTTGCCCAGGACCACGATGTCGGGCACAACACTCTGCATCTCGAAGCCCCAGTGATGCGCGCCGAGACGACCGAAGCCCACCTGCACTTCGTCGGCGATGCACACCCCACCGGCCTCGCGCACGTGACCGTAAGCCTCGGCGAGATACCCGGGGGGAGGGACGATCTGGCCGCCGACGCTGGGCAGCGTCTCGGCGATGAACGCGGCCGGACGCCTTCCGGCCTTGCGCAGCCGGCTCACCAGATGGCCCACCGCACGGCCGTATTTCGCGCCCGCCTCGGGATCGTCGCGCCGGAACGGACCGCGATAGTCGTCGGGCATGGGGGCGACGTGAACGAGATGACTCTTGCCGCCTCCCCCGGGTCCATCGAATTTATAGGGGCTCACTTCGATGAGGGACGCGGTGTGACCGTGGTAGGCGTTCTCGAGAACAATCACATCCTCGCGGCCCGTGTGCGTCTTCGCCATGCGCAGGGCGAGATCGTTGGCCTCGCTCCCCGAGTTGACGAAGAAGCAGACGCGGAGAGGCTCGGGCATGAGCGCAGTCAGGCGATCGGCGTAGCGCACCACGTGGTCGTGGAGATAGCGCGTGTTGGTGTTCAGGAGGCCAAGCTGATCCTGGGCCGCCCGCACTACGCGAGGGTGAGAGTGCCCGACCAGGGGCACGTTGTTGTACATGTCGAGGAAGGCGCGCCCGGTCTGGTCGTAAAGATACGCGCCGAAACCCCGAACGAACTTCAGCGGCCGGTCATAGGACAGCCTGAGACTGCCGCCCATGAGACGACGTCGCTTCGAAAGAGTCGTCTCCGGGGAGTCGGGCGACTCGCCCAGCCGCTCCTTGGGGATCCCCAGGATCGCATTGGGATCGGGCGAGACGGCCTTCCACATCTCCCGTTCCGAGGCGCGGCACACTCCGGGGAAATCCCGATCCAGACCGAGCAAATCGAGAATGACCTGGAAGTGCAGGTGCGGCGCCCAATCGCCGTTCGAAGGCGGCGAGCCCACGCGAGCGATCTCGTCGAACTCGGCGACCTTTTGTCCAACCCGCAGCCTGGTGAGGGTGTCCTCGCTCAGGTGGCCGTACAGAGTGAAGAACGGAATCCCCGCGTCGGTCTGGTGCTTCAACACCACCATCGGACCGTAGTCCTGCGGCGCGTCGTTCTTCACGAGAATGTGCACTTCCCCTGGAAGCGGGGCGTAGACGCGGGTGCCTGGTTCCACGAAAAGATCGACGCCGAGGTGGACGGTGCGGCGTTCGTCCGTTGGCGCTTCTCCCTCGCCAAACAGAGGCGACACGTAGAGGAGGCGCGCCTCGTCGTAGCGGCCCACTCCCACTTTCACCCCGGCCCGGCGCATCTCCTTGAAAAGGACGTCGGTCAGGTTCGCGGTGCTGGTAGCACTCGGGTCGGCGCCGAGAAGCGGGCTCCCCACGCTCAGATCGAAGACCCGGCTCGGCTCGGTGCGAAGGTCGAAGTCCAGAACCGGCGCGATCGCATCGGCCTGCGCGGTGAGCCAGGCCTTGACCTCGTTCGCCTTCTCGACCACGGGCAGACCGCAGGCTTGTCGGAACGCGGCGTGGGCGAGAGCGGGCGGGATCTTGAGGAGCGCTTCAAGCGCGTCCCAGGCCCCCGCTTCACTGACCGTGACGTAAGGGTCGTTCGGCCGGACTTCCTTCCGGATCGCGGAATTGGTCACGCTGACCGCGAGCCGCGCCAGAATCAGCGGGAAGAGCACCCTGATCTCGCTGTCCTGCAAGGGACGCTCCTGGTGGTAACCGCCTATCACCAGGGCGGCGGCCGCGAGCTTGTCCTTCCGGCCCAGGATGGCATAAGTCGCGCCGACCGCGACCTCGGCCACCGTGACCCCCATGTGCATGTCGCCGAAGTCGACGACGCTCGCCACCTGGCGCGGCGCGGCACTCGCTGGATTCACCAGGACGTTGTGATCGTTCGCGTCTCCGTGGATCACCGATCGTGGAAGCAAAGGCAGCACCGGCGCCGCATGCTCTTTGAAAAGCGCGAGCGCTCGCGCCACCAGGGCGCGGGACTCGGGTTCCTCGATGTCGGACAACGACCCCTCGACCCACCCGGCCTTTGACAGATCCCACTTGAAGTCGCGCTCGCTCGCGGGATGCGCGAATCCTTTCAGACCACGGTCGAGGGCGCCCAGGAACCGGCCGAGGCTCGCGAGCATGTCGTCCGTTCGAGGTCGCGCTTCCGCGAGCGGCGTCCCCTCCACGTACGAGAGCATCCATACGAGTCGGTTCACGCGCGACTTCTCTTCGGTGCCCGCCATCGAGAGAGAGGTCACCACCTCGCCGCTCCGGGCCTTCCGGGGACGCGGCAGGCTCAGTTCAGGCGAGGCGGCGGCCAGATGTTCGAGAGCGCTGCACTGAAGGTCGAGGAGGGAACGCTCCCGGCCCGGGTGCATCACCTTGAGAACGAACCGGCCCTTCTCCCCCGCCGCGATTTCGAAGTTCGAGTCGTACTCGCCCGGCAGGGCAGACGCGCGCACTTCGCTCTCCGAACCCAGGCCATAGAGAACTCGCGCGAGGCGCACTGCCTCGGTCAGGGGGACGGGCGGCGCGGGAACGGCGAGCGGGCCTTCGGCGATCACATCTCAAGCCTAAACCGAGCTGGGCCTCGTCCGTCGCTCCGACCCGCGGCTATCATCGGAACTGGAGACCCCATGAGACCCTCTGCCCACCGGCTCGCCCTCGCCGCCTCAGCCGCCCTTGCCCTTACGACCCTGGCCGCGCCCGTGGTCGCCCAGAAGGCGATCGTGGTCGTGCGGCACGCCGAAAAGGCCGACCAGTCGACCGATCCCGTGCTGTCCGCCGAAGGCACGGCACGGGCGGAGGCACTCGCGAAAGCCCTCGCCGCCCTGGACGTGAAGGCGGTGTACGTGACGCAATACCAGCGGACCGCTCTCACCGCGGCGCCTCTGGCGAAGGCCGCGGGCCTCTCTCCCATTCAGGTTCACTCGGACGCGACGCTGGAACTGGTGGAACGCATGAAGAAGGAACATCCAAACGATGTGGTCCTCACCGTGGGGCACTCCAACTCGGTCCCGCGCATCCTCAAACTCCTCGGCGCCACCGAGAACATCCAGCTCGGGGACAACGACTACGACAATCTCTTCGTCGTGGTCCCTTCCGTTTCCGGGCCGCCCACCCTGCTCCGCCTGAAGTACTAGCGGAGCGGCGGAAGCCGGGATCCACTCCCGCCTATGGACTCGCTTTCCGCAGAACTCAACTGCCCTAGCCGACCAGGAACACGGCGCCCGCACCCGCGGCGAGCAGGAGGGAGGCGAAGGGCAGGATCCTGGCGCGTAGTTCGGGGGCGCCCACGGACGCGGCCATGCTGGTCTTCACCACCGTGTTCGACATGATCGCTATAAGGATGGTGCGGGCCGCGACGCCGAGCAGGTCGGCCTTTTGTTCCGCGAGGTTCGCCATCGAGAGGGAGATCGCATCCACGTCCGTGAGTCCGGCCACCGCACCCGCGAGGTAGAGGCCGGCGCTGCCGAGATAGACCTCGGCGGCTTTGGCGACGACGGTGACCACACCGAAGAGCAGGCCGAACTTCACCGCCTCGCCGAGCTCGAAGGGATTGCTGCCCGACTTGACGCTTCCCTTCTCGCCCGCTCCCCGCCGGGTGAAAAGGAAAGCGCACGAGAGCAGGCTCACCGTGCCCAGGATGCCCACGCCCAGGGCCAGCCGCCGCGCGAGTTCCGCGTTGATCACGGCGACCGCGATGAGGACGCGGAAGAACATCACTGTCCACGCCATCAGGATACCGAGAGCGAAGGACGCCGATTGCCCCGGCTCGTGACGGGAGCGCTGCGAGAAGCCAAGGGTCACCGCGGTGCTCGAGACCAGCCCGCCCAGGATGCCGGTCAGGGGAATGCCGTGCTCCTGGCCCAGCACCTTCACCAGCACGTAGCTTGCGAAGTTGAGACCGGAGATGAGGACGACCATCAGCCACACCTTGTAGGGGTTCAGGACGTTCATCGGCGCCGGCCCATAGGCCTGGTTGGGCAACAGAGGCAGCACGATCACGGTGATGATCGAGAACTTGAGGACGGCCTCGATGTCCCCGGTCTCGATGTGCTGGGCGGTCGCGATGGACCAGGCCTTCATGGAGAGCAGGAGCAGGGTGCACACCGCGAGGGCGGTGGCCAGGCCCTCTTCCCCGGCCGCGCAGAGCGCGCCGATGGCGAAGGTGAGGAGGGCCGACATCTCGGTGGTGGCGCCCACGTCGCCCCTCTGCGAGGTGATGATGAACGAGGCGATGGTGAGCCCGGCCAGGGCCAGGAACCCGACGGGCAGAACCCACGGAATCAGCAGAGTGATCTGGAGATGGGCGGCGGCGGCACCGAGAAGGGAGATGAGGGCGAACGTGCGCGCGCCTGCGAACTGTTCCTCGTTCGCCTTCTGCTTACGCTGCCGCTCGAATCCGAGGAGCAGACCCAGACCGAGCGCCGTGCCGAACCGGGCAGCAAGCTCAAGAGGCGTCACGGGAGGAATCTTAGCCCCGCCCCCATCGCCCTACGCGGGCTTCACATCCCTCAGCATTATCAACAGCATCCGCGACGCGGCCTTCGCGTCCACGGCATGGGGAACGTTCGCGGGCATCAGGGTCACCGTGCCCGGAACCGCATCCACGGGCTTGCCTCCGATGGTGAGGACAATGTGGCCTTCGAGCGCCATCACCAGAGCATCGAAGGGCGTGGTGTGCTCGGTCAGGCCCTGACCGGCATCGAAGGCGAAGAGAGTGACGTTGCCGCCGGTGGTCTTCGCGAGGACGCGGCTCGCGATGCCGCCGGGGGTGGGAACAATGAGCGAGGGGAGGGCAAGGGCCTCGGCGGGAGGAAGCGCGGCTGCGTTGGTCATGGCCGGAGCATGACAGAGGAAGAAGGTCGAACTACGGCATGCGCGAATTCGAGCGCTCCAGCACCGCGGCGAGGTCGGCCACGTGCGCGCTCTCCGCCGCGAGCGCCTTCGCGACGCGCGCGATCTCTGCGTCCGCTTCCGCCCAGGATTTGGCCTCGATCGCCTCGCGCACGCCGGGTACGGTCTTGACGCCATAACCGGTATAGACGCCTGGCGCATAGAGCAGGTGCTTGTACCAGGGCCGGCGAAGGAGGCCCGCGGGGTCGGTCAGACGGCGCTCTGAGTCGATGAGCGCGCGATTGAGGACGCGCAGGGTCTCCGCGGGCACGCCCGTGAACCACGCCTTGTTCAATGCGGTCTCGTAGCGCTCGGCGCTCGTCGTGAGGGCGGCGAGCGCGTTCTCGAATGGCGCGAAGTTCAGATACGGAGGCACCTCGGCGCGAGCGGGCGCGACCGTGGGCCGCCTCGGATCCAGCACCGCCTTGAACACACCCTCATCGATCTGACGATTGCGCTCGGCGAGCGCGTTCCGTTGATCGTCGGCGAGCACGCGGAGTTCCTTCAGGTACACCTTCGCGGTGTCAGCGAGGCCATTGAACTCGAAGGGCAGAAGCTCGGCGTTGGCGAGGCGCACCACCGCGGTGCTGACCGCCTGAGCCAGGGCCTTGCCGTAGGCGAAATCCGTGTCGGAGAAGTGGGTGTACCAGTAGAAGTCGTCGTAGATCGAGTGATAGATACCGCCTTCGTCCTCGCCTCCGAACCCGAGGTCGAGGGAGGGGACACCGAGGTGGTCCAGGAACGCGGTGAAGTCGGTGCCCGATCCCAGTGCGTCGATCCGAAGATCGTGGCGCTCGCGCAGCTCCCTGCGCCCCTCGCCGGTCGCCCGGGACAAGTCGGCCAGGCGGCGGCGCTCATGGACGGTGAGGCCGGTCTCGGGGTCCTTGATGTCACGCGCGACGTCGTTGATGAATCGCTCCAGGGTGTGCGAACCGCCCATGCTCAGGTAACCACGGCCGTTGCCGTCGGTGTTGATGTAGGCGACCGCGTGTTCGCGCAGTTCGGCTGCGTGCGCCTCCGCCCACTCCGTGGAACCCAGAAGCATCGGCTCTTCGCCGTCCCAGGCGCACAAGACGATGGTGCGCTTCGGCTTGAAGCCCTGCTTCGCCAACTCACCGATCGCGCGCGCCTCTTCGAGCAGAACCACCATCGCGGAGATCGGATCCTCGGCGCCGTTCACCCAGGCGTCGTGATGGTTGCCGCGCACCACCCACTGGTCGGGCTGCTCGGAGCCGGCCATGCGCGCGATGACGTCATTCACGGGCTTCAAGTCCCAGTTGAAGGCGAGCTTGAGGTGAACCTTCGCGGGCCCCGGACCCACGTGGTACGAGATGGGGAGCCCGCCGCGCCATTCGACCGGCGCCATCGGACCGCCGAGGGCGGCAAGGAGCGGCTGAGCGTCGCCGTATGAGATGGGCAGCACGGGAATTTTCGTGAGGCTCTTCGCATCCTTGATGGCGAGACGGGTGGCGCCTTCGGTCGCGCCGACGCCCGGGGTCAGAGGATCGCCCGGATTGGAGGCCGCGAAATCCATGACGCTTCCCCGCTGCACTCCGGCCGAAGGACGCATCGGTCCTTCAGGAAAGACCTGGTCGACGAAGTAGCCATCGTCCTTCGGGTCCGAATAGATGATGCAGCCGACGGCGCCGTGCTCCGCCGCCACCTTCGGCTTGATGCCCCGCCAGGAGTTCCCGTACTTCGCGATGACGATGGCGCCCTTTACGGAGATGCCGAGGCGTTCGAGCCGGTCATAATCCTCGGGCAAGCCGTAATTCACGAAGACAAGAGGCGCGGTCACATCGCCGTCCACCGAGTAGGAGTTGTAGGTCGGCAGCTGCTCCGTCTTCTGGCCGGAGGTCGGGTCGATGGCGAGAGCGGGCTCCTCGAGCGACGCGACGAAGCGCTTCGGCTCGACCATTTCGAGCACGCGTTCCTTCGGAGTTGGGAAGAGGACGTTGAAGGTTTCGATCTGAGCGTCCCAGCCATACTCCTTGAAACGGGCCAGGATCCATTCAGCGTTCTGCCTGCCGTAGGGGGAGCCCACGTGGTGCGGCCGCGCGGAGAGCAGGCGCATCGACTCGCGCAGACGATCCGCGTCCGGGATGGCGCGGAGCTTCGCCTCCCATGCGCGCTGCTTCACCGAACTCTCGGGCTTGAAGCCGCGCAGCGGGGCGTCGTCGCCTCCGGCCAGGGCGCCGAGAAGGAAGAAGGATAACGAAGCGATCGACAGGCGGTTCATACGGGTCTCCATTTGCCGCGATGTTAGTTCCCCGGGACCAGGGTGGCCGTACAATCCCGTGAATGAACCGTCGAACCTTCGCGAAGGGCGCCGCCTTCTTCGCTCTGGCGCCCCCGCGTCCCGTCGGGGCGCAGACCACCGGTGCGCCATTGCGCGTGAACGCCGAGCGGCTGCGCAAGCGGCTCGAAGAGCTGAGCGTGTTCGGACGCCCGGCGGGCGGCGCCTTCGCGGACGGCGTGAGTCGCACGGCCTTCTCCGACTCGGACGTCGAGGCACACGCCTGGCTGCAGCGGGAGATGCGAGGGGCCGGCCTCGAAGCGAAGGTCGACGCGGCAGGCAATGTCTCGGCCCTGCGCGCGGGAACCGTCCCCGGCCTGAGGCCGATTCTCTTCGGCTCGCACATCGACTCGGTCCGAGGCGGCGGGAACTTCGACGGCGACGTGGGCTCGATGTCGTCGCTCGAAGTCATGGCCACACTGATCGAGAAGGGCGCCACCACGCGCCATCCTCTCGAGTACGTGGTTTGGGCGGCCGAGGAGTCGAACTACGGAAGCGGCCTCCACGGAAGCCGTATGGCCGCGGGGCTGATCGTAGGAGATGAGTTCGATCGCGTGCAGAACGGCGTCACCAAGAGAGAAGCCATGAAGAAGCTGGGCGGCGACGCCTCGCGGATCGCGGAAGCGCGCCGCACGCCCGGGTCGTTTCACGCCTATCTCGAACTGCACATCGAACAGGGCGGAAAGCTCGATCGCGCGCAGGTTCCCATCGGCGTGGTCGAGGGCATCGTCACCATCGACGAGTACGACGTGCACGTCCGCGGCTTCGCGAATCACGCGGGCACCACACCCATGGCGGAGAGGCGCGACGCGCTGGTCGCGGCTTCGCAGGTTGTGGTCGCGGTGCAGCAGATCGCGAACAGCGAGGCGGGCGCTCAGGTCGGAACCGTGGGACAGATGACGGTGAAGCCGAACGCGCCCAACGTGGTCCCGGGCGACGTCGAGCTGACCGTGGAGTTCCGCGATCTCGACGGGACGAAGGTGGCGAGGCTCGGCGCCGCGCTGAAGCAGCGCTGCGCGGAGATCGCGAAGGCGTCGAACACCGAAGTCGAGGTCAACTTCACCAGCCGGCACGAGGGCGCCCGCGCGACCGCATCGGTTCAAGCGGCGATCGAGAAGGCCGCGGCTTCGCTTTCGCTCGGGACCATGCGGCTGCCGAGCGGCGCCGGCCACGATGCTCAGGCCATGGCGACGCTGGGCTCTATGGGCATGATCTTCATCCCGAGTGTCGCTGGCATCTCGCACTCGCCGCGCGAACTCTCGCGTTGGAACGAAATCGCCCAGGGCGCGGACGTCCTGATGGCAACGATCCTGGAGATCGACGCCTCCTAGCGCTCGTGCCGCTTCCGGTACATCTCGCCCCAGCTCCTCAGGGCTTCGATGACGGGAATGGCGGTGCGGCCGAGTTCGGTGATCTCGTAGTCGACCCGCGGCGGGGCCACGGGATGGACGGTCCGGGTGACGAGTTGAGCCTTCTCCAGCTCACGCAACTGCTCGGTCAGCATCTTGTGGGTGACGCGCTTCAAGTCCCGCTTGAGTTCGTTGTAGCGCCACACCCGGTCCTTGAGCCGCCAGAGGATCGGCATCTTCCACTTGCCCCCGAGGGCGTGCAGCGAAAGCTCCACTGGATTGTTGAAGCTCTGGCCGAGGGCCACGAATTCAGGCAAGAGGCACTCTCCTTTTGGTGAGTATCACACGCAAAAGTTCATACTGTTCAAACCGCCGGCTCGCCGTTACTCTTCTTGCGGACAAGCAACGAACGAGGAAACAGAATGAGCCTGAGAGATCCCAACGTCACGAACCCGAAGGCCCGCAAGCGCGTGGCCATCGTGATCGCCAACCCCGCGGTATCCACCACCACCGGCTGGCCGGTGGGCTTCTGGTGGAGCGAACTCACCCATCCGTACCATGCCTTCGAGGAGAAAGGTTACGAGGTCTGTATCTTCAGCCCCGACGGCGGCAAGGGCGAGGATGAGCTGAAGAAGCTCGGAGCCAACTACGTGCAGGCGGGCCTCTGGCGCAGCTTCGCGGTGCGTGACGGCAACCTCATCACCGGCCAGCAGAATTTCTCGGGTGGGGAAACCGCGAACCTCATCATCCGGGCCCTGGGGGAATGACCATGAAGATCGCATTCCTGGGTTACGGAAACGTCGGCGCTCCCCTTGCCGATCACCTGCAGCGCCTTGGTCACGAGGTCACCCTCGCCTCCGCCGACCCGTCGGCGGAAAGTGTGAAGAAGGCTCTGGCGAGGAACGCCGGCCTCAAGGCCGGCCCGGTAGAACCGTCGGTGGCGGCGGCCGACGCGGTGTTCCTGGCCACACCCTTCGGCGCGAACGAGGAACTGCTGCGTCCCCTCGCGACAGCTCTGAGCGGAAAGATCCTGATCGACTGCACCAACCCCGTGGGCCCCGGCCTCACTCATGGCCTCGCCAGCGCGCAATCCGGATCCGAATTCCTCCAGAAGCTGCTGCCTGAAACCCGCGTGGTCAAGGCCTTCTCGATCTACGGCTTCGAGAACTTCGAGGACAACCGCTACCCGGCCTACGCGGTCAAGCCGGTGATGATGTTCTGCGGGAACGACGCCTCTGCCAAGGCAACGGTCTTCGGGCTGATCGAGCAGCTCGGATGGCAGCCTCTCGACGTGGGTGGCGTCGAACAGGCGCTTCACCTGGAGCACATGACCCTGCTCTGGGTCCGGATGGTTCGCATGAATGGCCAGTCGCCGCGCATGGTGTGGGCGATGCTCCGGCGCTGAGGCCGCGGGCCGCCCAGGCGAACCCTTTCCCGCGCTCGGGCACCCCGGATCGGCGGACTAGAATCGGAGGAACGTTTGTTCCCGTGCCTCCCCAATTCAATGAGGTCCTCATGGTCCGCCCCATCATGCTCACGCTCGTATCGGCCGTCCTTCTCTCCTCCGCCGCGCCCGAAGCGGCGGCTCAGGCCGTCGCCGCCACCCAGGCCGTTCCCCGTTACCAGGGCCTGGGCGGCTTCACCCGCAAGGTCACCACCTCTTCCCCGGAAGCGCAGGGCTATTTCGATCAGGGTCTCGCCTTCTTCTACGCCTTCAACCACGATGAGGCGATCCGCGCGTTCCGGCGCGCGAGCGAGATCGACCCCAAAAGCGCGATGGCGCGGTGGGGCCTCGCCCTCGCGAACGGACCTCACATCAACAACATGGCGGTGCCGCCCGAGCGGGAAAAGGCGGCCTTCGACGCGCTCGCCAAGGCTCGCTCTCTCGAGTCGAGCCCGGTGGAGAAGACGCTGATCGGCGCGCTCTCCGCGCGCTACGCGGATCCGCAACCCGCGGACCGAACCGCGCTCAATCAGGCCTACGCGAACGCGATGCGCGCCGCGTGGAAATCGTACCCGAAGGACGCGGATATCGGGGCGCTCTTCGCGGAGTCGCTCGCGAACCTCCGGCCCTGGGATCTGTGGCTTCCAAACGGCGGGCCTCAGCCCGGAACGGAGGAGCTGGTAGCGACGATCGATTCCGTTCTCGCCACGAATCCAAAGCACCCCTTCGCCAATCACCTGATGATCCACGCGGTGGAGGCCTCCGCGCACCCCGAGCGTGCCGATAAGGCCGCGGACGCCCTGCGCGACCTCCAGCCCGGCCTTGGGCACCTGGTCCACATGCCCTCGCACATCGACATCCGCCGCGGACGCTGGCAGGAAGGGATCGTGGCGAACGCCAAGGCCATCGAAGCCGATCGGGCCTACACCGCAAACGCTCCGGAGCAGGGCTTCTACCGGCTCTACATGTCCCACAACCATCACATGCTGACCTACGCGGCGATGATGACGGGGCAAAGCGCGCGGGCGCTCACGACGATCCGCGAGATGGTGGCGGATATTCCCCTTCCCTTCTTCAAGGAGAATCCCTGGGCGGACGGCCTGATGGCTTCACCCCTCGAGGTCCTGATGCGCTTCGGAAAGTGGGACGAGATCCTCGCCACCCCGGAGTTCCCCGAGTACGCGCCGATCTCGCGCTCGCTTCAGCATTACGCGAGGGCGGTGTCCTACGCCGCAAAGGACGATTTAAAGGGCGCGCAGAAGGAGCAGGCCGCGTTCATGGAGGCCCGCACGAGGGTCGGGAAAGACGCGACATTCGGAAACAACCCGGGTTCCGATCTGCTCGACGTCGCCGAGCACCTGATGAAAGGCGAGACCCTGTTCCGCTCGGGCAAGGTCGATGAAGGCATCGCCGCCATGCGCGAAGCGGTGGCCCGCGAGGACAAGCTCCGCTACGACGAGCCCCCGGACTGGCTGCAGCCGGTGCGGCATCCGCTCGGGGCGGCATTGCTTCAGGCGGGCCGCCTCGGTGAAGCCGAGGCCGTCTTCCGCACCGACCTCATCAAGCTGCCGGGGAACGGCTGGAGCCTGTTCGGACTCGCCCGCGCCCTGCGACTGCAGAAGCGCAACGCTGAGGCCGCGGTGATCGAAAAGCAATTCGCGAAGACGTGGGCGAAGGCCGACGTGAAGATCAAGTCAGCCTGCCTCTGCCTGCCCGGCGTGTGATCAAACTAAGGAGACGATGAAATGTTCCCGCGGTCGATAGTCCGCCTCGGCGCCGCCATTGCGGTGGCCACGCTTCTCGCTGCCCCGCTGCTCGCGCAGCCTGCAACCACGGGGTCTCCGGCGTCGTTCACTCTCCAGCAGGTGAAGAGCTATCCCTTCCCCACCGAGCTGGTCGCGTCGCCCACGGGTGGGCGAATCGCGTGGGCCTTCGAGGAAGCCGGCGTGCGCAACATATACGTGGCTGAAGGGCCCGAGTGGAAGGCGAGGCAACTCACACGCTACGCGCAGGACGACGGTCAGGAACTGACGTCGGTGGCGCTCTCGACGGATGGCTCGCATGTTGTGTACGCGCGCGGCGGCGACCACGGCTCGAACTGGAACGACATCCTCCCCGTCAACCCGATCGGCGCGACCGCTCCCATCGCGGTGCAGGTCTGGTCCGTGCCCTTCGAGGGCGGCGAGCCGAAGTCGCTCGGCGAAGGCGACCTCCCGGAGATCTCGCCGAAAGGCGACACGGTAGCGTTCCTCAAGGACCGCCAGGTGTGGAGCGCGCCCATCGATGGATCGTCCCCGGCCAAGCGCCTCTTCACCGCTCACGGCGACAACGAAGAGATCGAGTGGTCGCCCGACGGTTCGCGCATCGCCTTCATCTCCAGCCGCGGCGATCACGCCTTCGTGGGCGTCTACTCGAACGAATCAACACCGATCCTGTGGATCGCACCGAGCACATCGCGCGACTCGATGCCGCGCTGGTCTCCTGACGGCTCGAAGATCGCGTTCGTCCGAAGGCCAGGTGCTGGTGGAGCGCCGGCGACGATCCTGGAACGCCGCCGCCAGCCTTGGTCGATCTGGACCGCGGACGCCGCCACCGGCGAAGGTCATGTTCTGTGGACAACCCCCGAAACACTCGCCGGGTCCTACCCGACCACCGACGGAGGCGCCAATCTCCACTGGGCCGCCGAAGGCCGCATCACCTTCCTCTCCTACGAAGACGGCTGGCCCCACCTCTATTCGATCCCCGATCGCGGCGGAGCGAGCCTCCTTCTCACCCCCGGCAACTACATGGCCGAGCACATCCGCTTGAGCCCCGATCGGCGCTCGCTGGTGTTCAGCGCCAACACCGGCCCCGCCGCCGATGACCTCAACCGGCGCCACGTGGTGCGCGTCCCCGTGGATCGCGCCGCCGCCGAAGTGCTGACGCCGGGAACCGGCCTCGAGTGGTCGCCGTCGGTGACGGGAGACGGGCGCTTCGTCGCCTACCTCGGCGCCACGCCGCAACGCCCTCCCCTCCCGATGGTGAAGCCAGCAGGAGCAGGAGCGCCGCGAGTTCTTGCCGAAGATCGCCTGCCCGCGGACTATCCGACCGCCGCCCTGGTCACGCCGCGCCCAGTCACCTACAAATCCTCGGATGGCCTCACCATCCACGCGCAACTGTTCGAACGCCCGGGCGGCACGGCCCGCAAGCCCGCGATCGTCTACCTCCACGGCGGCCCCCCGCGCCAGATGCTTCTCGGCTGGCACTACTCGTCGTACTACACGAACGCCTACGCGATGAACCAGTACCTCGCAAGCCGCGGCTTCGCGGTGCTCGCGATCAACTACCGCCTCGGCATCGGCTACGGCTTCGAGTTCCATCGCCCACCCGCGGCCGGAGCCCAGGGCGCCTCGGAATACCTTGACGTCAAAGCCGCGGGCGAATACCTGCGCACCCTCCCCCAGGTGGATCCCGCGCGCGTCGGCATCTACGGCGGTTCCTACGGCGGCTTTCTCACCGCCCTCGCCCTCGGACGCAACTCCGACATCTTCGCAACCGGCGTCGACATCCACGGCGTCCACGATTTCACCAGCGGCAGCTCCGGCGCAGGCGCCGCGCTCCAAGGAGCGATGACAGGCTCGGCCCGTTTCGAACCAAGCGACCGCGATCAAGCGCTGGCGGTTGCCTGGCGCTCATCACCGGTCTCCTGGGTAGAGAGCTGGCGTTCCCCGGTGCTGCTCATCCACGGCGACGACGATCGCAACGTCGCGTTCTCCCAGACCGTCGATCTGGCCCGCCGCCTGGACGCGAAGGGCGTCCCCTTCGAAGAGTTGGTGATCGTCGACGACACCCACCACTTCATGCGTCACGCAAACCAGGTGCGGGTGGACGCGGCTATCGCGTCGTACTTCGAACGCCGCTTCCTGCCCGCCGCCACGCCGGTTGGCGGAAAGAAATAGGCGTCTCGTATGGAAGATCACATTGACGTGTTCCGCGCGAGTCTCAAGCGCTGCCTCGTGAGCGACGACTTCCTGCGCCAGTTCTATCACCGCCTTCTCGCCTCCTCCGAAGAAGTCCGCCAGAAGTTCGAGAACACCGACCTCGACCGGCAGGCGCGGATCCTCGAGGACTCGCTTTACATGCTGACCGTCGCCGCGCAGTCCTCGAAATCGGGAGAAGAAGTGAGCCCGGCCTGGACGGAGATGTCACGGCTCGCGAAGATGCACGACCGCGACCATCTCGACATCCGGCCGGGGCTTTACGACCTCTGGCTGCACTGCCTGCTCGACGCCGCCCGCAGCCACGATCCCGAGTTCACGCCGCAGATCGAAGAAGACTGGCGCAAGACCCTGGAGATCGGCATCGAGTACCTGCGCTCGCACCACCAAACCACCGCCTGATCCGCGCGGGCGCGTGTGTCGGCCGCAAGCCGTCACCGTCATTGCGAGGAGCCCCGCGAAAAGCTACGCGACGAAGCAACCCCCGCCAACCACTACCCGCCCGTGCCCGTCCGTCAGCGCCCTATCCGGGTGGCCGCCGAACTTGCGCTCGTCATCGAAATGCACCGCGAGGCACGATCCGCATTTGACGCGAAGGGGCCGGGAGCGGTGTAATTCTCCCGGTGGCCTGAACTTGAAGGGGAGAACAACAGAAATGGGGCACGAGCGCTCGCCCGACTTATCGAAATATACGGCCCCGTATATTTCCGCTTCGCCGCTCAATTCAGTGTTGGACGAGCGCAGGGAAGAGACGTGGTGAGCGATGATCACGGATCCCATCGAACTGCTCGGCAAGAGCGTGGAGGCCCCCGATGTCGAGACCTACTTGTCCAGCCTCGGACGAACGACGTCAGAAGAGGATGATGACGAGGACGTCGAGAAGGGCGAGTACCTATCCTTTCCCGACGCCGGCATGGAGCTCGAAACCGAAGAGGGTGTCATCGCGGCTGTCTTCCTGTATCTGGGAGGGCAAGACGGTTTTGCTGCGTACCGAGGTCCCATGCCACTCGGCACAGGCTTCGACGATACTCAGGCGGTGATCCGGAGCGCCCTTGGCGCCCCCAACTTCCAGATGCCCGCCAAGGAGCTGCCGTTCCTCGGTCGGAACGGGCCCATAGACCGATATGACAGCCCGAGCCACAGCGTCGCATTCGACTTCCATGAGACAAGCGGGCGCCTTCAACTCGTCACGTTGATGCATCCAGCGGCAGTGCCGCGCCCATGAGCCGGGGGATGCGTGCGGTCGAGGTAGCGTCGCCCAACGAGGAGAGGCAGCTGACAAAGCCCGACGGACTTCCTGTAGGAGGGCGCGCCGCTCATGTTCGCTACCGGCGCGCCATCGTTTTTGACTCGGGCTTTGCAGCTGATCTGCGGTGTTAGCCGGGCAGTAGTGGAGCGAACAAATGACCCCTGAACCCTTGAAAAGGATCGAGTCGCCAGACTTCGCCAGTCCGCGGTTCAGGGCCAACCCGTACCCCTTCTACGCCCGTTTGCGCGCCGAAGCTCCCGTCTTCCGAACGAAGCTCGCCTTCTGGCTGCCAGTGTGGCTCGTGACCCGGTACGACGACGTGCTCACGGTCCTCAAGGATAAGCGTTTCTCGAAGGATTTCTTTTCCAGAATCCCGTTCATGCCGAGGCCCTTCTATCGCATTCTGGTTAACCTCGATCCTCCGGATCACACGAGGTTGCGGACCCTGGTAAGCAAGGCATTCACGCCGCGTGTGGTCGAGCCGCAGCGCGAGCACATCCAGGCGGTCTGTGACGAACTTCTGGACTCCGCAGCAGTGAACGGCTGCATGGACCTCGTGCGAGACCTCGCGCTGCCGCTTCCTCTCACGATCATCGCCGATCTGATGGGAATCCCGCCGCCGGACAGATGAGGAGATGGATCGGTTGCGGCAGAGCCCCGCTCTCGAAGAGTCGGCCATTGAGGAACTCCTCCGGTACACCAGCCCCGTGTACTACACGACCCCTTTCGTCGCTCGCGAGGACGTCACCATCGGGTCGGTGACCATTTCGCGCGGCGCAGTCGTGATACCGGTACTCAGTTCGGCCAACCGCGACGAGTCCCAGTTCACTGGTGCGGAGATGCTGGACATTACCCGCGATCCCAACCGTCACCTGGCGTTTGGCCTGGGCGCCCACTTCTGCCTCGGCGCTCCACTCGCGCGTCTGGAGGGGAAGGTCGCATTGACGACGCTACTCCGTCGGTTTCCTGATCTCCGCTTGGCGGAGCCGGCAGAGTCCCTTCGCTGGCGCAGGGGAGCCAGCCGCGGGCCGGAACGGCTCCCGGTCGTGCTCAAATGAGGATGCCGGCTAACAAAGAATCTGAACGGAAGTCCACGCAGACGGCCCTGGGCTTTCGCAGGTTATTCCGTGTTGTCCGGACCTAGGTGTTTGGCCTAGAGTCCGGTCGCGATGATGAACATAGGTCTTTGGTCAGGCGGCGTCATGCTGCTACTGCTCATTCTCAATCTCGCCCAAACCACGGGGCGACCCAGCGGGTCAGTATTTCGGCGCAGTTGGAGCGGGAGCTTTGCAGAAGGCCTGGCAAAAGGGGTCGAAGAGGCGATCCTGGAAGTTCAAGCCATCGAGCAGCCAGAAAAGCGATACTCCCGGAACGAGAACAAGGCGACCAGGATCTCCGAAGACGACAGCGGCGGACCAGATGACCCAGGCAGAGCATCTCGTCGATTCAGATCATCGATACCAGGGCAGCAGACCGGTTCGAGGGGACGTTGATGGCCGTGAACCTTCGCAGGTTGTTCCAGTACCGGACGAACATCAGGAGAGCCGCGCATCCTGCCCGTGCGCTGTAGATTCGAGGGCTCATGGATCGGGTGTCATCGGATGCCGCCTGCACGAAGATAAGGGACCTGGACGGGCGGGAGCACGAACTCAAGGAGACCTGGGCGGCGCAGACGGTCGTACTCGCCTTCGTTCGGCACTTCGGCTGACTCTTCTGCCGCGAGCAGGTGACGCAGTTGCGTCGCGAGGTCGACAGAATCCACGCCCACGGTGCGGAGCTCGTGGTCATTGGGAACGGCTCGAGTGCCTTTGCGCGCGCATTCAGGGAGGATGTTCAGCTCGACACTCCGCTTTACGTCGACACGTCGTGCGCCTCGTACCGGGCTTTGAACATGAAGCGGGGCATCGCGCGGACCCTCGCCTCCCCGCGCACCTGGGCAAACATGTTCCGCGCGCTACGGGACGGTGTCCGCGAGCGGCGCGTCACCGTGATCCTGCGCTGGTGGCGCCAGTCGGTACCGGTCCTGATTCCCGGGAATCGGGGGGTTGCCTGGCAGCTCGGCGGCGTGCTCGTCGTGCTCTCGGATGGACGCATTGCCTACCGCTACCAGAGCACCATCGCTGGCGATCATCCGCAAACGACCGAAGTCATGGCGGCGCTGGGAGCGTCCACCGGGTAGTTGGGCTCGGCTTGGCCCGGGGAGATGCGGAATGGGCGGTTTGACGCGGGCGACGAGAAACGCTGTAATCGTCCCGGTAGTGTCCGATGACTGGTCTAGCGATTGCTTTGTTGGTCCTCGCCGCGGCAGGCGCTGCGGTTGCCCTGTGGTGGCGACGAGCGGTTGCGCGGTCCGACAAGGCGTTCGCCGAGGGCATCCGTCGGCACGGGCTTGCCCATTTCGACCGACGGCTCCGTGAGGACGTGGGCCGCAGGATCCGGCCGATGAACCATCTATCGCTGACTCGCATGATGATCGAAGCTCTTGATCAACTGGACCAGGCCGCGCCGGAGTCCGGGCAGGCTGCGGTCGTCGACCCTCCGGACCAGGGCTACCGCCTGGCCTGCGAGGAGCTGGTTAAGTTGAAAAAGCTGACGCGCCAGCCGAGTGGTGTTTACGTGCGGGCCGAGCCGCTCTCCAAATGAACACGACAACCCGACCGAGGCCCGAGCGACGCGACGCGTAGTACCGTCCCGGCCAGCCAGGGCGCGAGAAAGGGTTACACCGCGCAGGGAGAATTGCCCCCTCACGTCATTGCGAGCTGGACACGGACTACGTCCGTGACTGTTGGAAGAAACCGGAGTTGGGTGGATCCTCTGGGTGAGGGTTCCAGCAGCTATGGCCGACGGCTCCTTGG
>JANMVV010000375.1:0-7046 GCA_031392925.1 Vicinamibacteria bacterium | reverse complement strand
GCGTCGGCTGCCCGGGGCACGAAGGTCACGGGCGCGATCCACATCCCTGACGGCGTCGACAAGGGTCTCGACATTCCCGTGAGCGTGGTCCACGGGAAGGAGCCTGGGAAGGTTCTGGCGCTGATCGCGGGAACGCACGGGTACGAGTACACGTCGATCCTCGCCCTTCAGCGGCTGCTGCCCCAGCTCGATCCCCAGAAGATGAAGGGAAGCGTCATTCTTGTCCACATGGCGAACCCCGAGACCTTCTATTCGCGGCGGATCTACGTCTCGTCCGACGGGAAGAATCTCAACCGCGTCTATCCCGGGAAGAAGGACGGCACGATCAGCGAGCGGATCGCCGAGGCGATCACCCGCGAGGTCATCGACCAGGCCACGCACGTGGTCGACATGCACTCGGGCGACGGCAATGAATCCCTGCGCCCCTATTCGTACTGGATGACCGGCAACGATCCCGCGGTGGACGCTCAGTCGAAGGAGATCAATCTCGCCTACGGCCTCGACCACATCGTCATCGACCACGACCGTCCCAAGGACGTGAAGGACTCGCGCTACACCGCCATGACCGGAGTCCTGCGCGGGAAGCCCTCGATCACCGCGGAGTCGGGAGGCCTCGGCCGCACCGACGAAACCTCGATCGATATCCACCTCAAGGGCGCGCTCTCCGTCATCAACCATCTCGGCATCATGGCCGCGCCCTCGGTCAGGGTGGCGAACCCGGTCTGGATCGACAAGTCCGAGGTTCTGATCTCGCCGGCCACCGGGGTGTGGGAGCCCGTGATCGATCAGAAGGACGCGGTAGTCGCGGGCTCCCTGGTGGGCCGGGTCAAGGACGCGGCCGGGAAAGTGCTGGGCGAGGTCCGAGCACCCTTCGCAGGCGTGATGCTCTATGTCGTGGGAACGCCGCCCATCACGAAGGGCGAGCCCGTGGGTTTCGTGGGACACGTGAAGGTCGAGGGCCAGTGACCCGCGGCCGGACCCGGCCGCCCACCTACGACGCGGCGGCCGCCGTCGGGCATCTGCGCGGTGCGCACCCGCGGATGGCTTCCCTCATCGATCAAGTGGGGCCGTGTACGCTGACCACGCACACGCTGCCGCCCTTCGAGGCCCTGGTCCAGTCGATCGTCTATCAGCAGCTCAACGGCCGCGCGGCCGAGACGATTCTCGGCCGTGTCCTCGCGATCTACGCGCCCAGGCCTTTCCCCACGCCGGAGGATCTGCTCGGCACCGACGACACCCGTCTCCGCGCCGCCGGGCTCTCTCGCGCCAAGACCGCCGCGGTGAAGAGCCTCGCTCAGCATGCCCTCGACGGTGTCGTGCCCACGCGGGCTCAGGCCGTGCGTCTTTCGAACGAAGCTTTGATCGAGCGGCTCACCAAGGTGCGCGGGATCGGACGCTGGACGGTCGAGATGTTCCTGATCTTCGGATTGAGCCGTCCCGACGTCTGGCCCGTTCTCGACTTCGGCGTGCGCAAGGGTCTTGGACTGACCCTCGGAAAGCGGGGCGTGCCCACGCCGAAGCAGGCGATGCCCTTCGGTCGCCGGTTCACGCCCTACGGTTCGGTTGCGGCCTGGTACTTCTGGCGCGCCTGCGAACTCAAGCCCGAAACCCCGCCCAAGGTCAGGAAAGCGAAGGCTCCGAAAACCCCACGACGCTGATCATCCTTCCCGCGTTGGCGCCGTCCCCCAAAGGGGAGGCTTCGCGCTCGCGCCGGTACGAGAAGAAGAGGTCCGCGCGGCACCGTGTGCAGTGATTCACGCCTGCGACATGGGCGGCGGTGACGCCGACTTCCTCGAGTTGCGCGCGATTCGCGGCCGCGACGTCCAGATGCTTCCGTCCCCCGGTTCCCGCGACGAAGAACCGCGCACCGGACGGGCCGAACGCCGCTTCGACGTCGGGCCCCACTTCGTAGCAGCAGGGTCCGATGGACGGCCCGAGGGCCACCAGCAGGTTCGCGGGGTTCGAGCCGGCGTCCACGAGAGCATGCACCGCATGGCGGGCCACGCGCGCCACCGTGCCCCGCCAGCCCGCGTGCGCCGCCGCGACTCGCCGCGTCAAGGGATCCACGATCAGCACGGGCAGGCAGTCCGCGGTTTCAATGGCGAGGAGCGTGCCGGCCTCCTTCGCGATGCTCGCATCCGCCTCAGGCGGCTCCGTCCACGGCGGGCTCACCACTGAACAACCGTGAACCTGCCGCAGGAAGAACACCTCGCCCGCGTGGCGGAACGCAGCCTGCGCCGCTTCCCGTGCCGCCGTCCGCGTTCCGGGCATGCGCAGTCCGAAGCCGTGGACGAGGCCGGGGACGCTTTCGAGGAGAGGAGAGAGGAGGAACTTCATCGCTTCCATATTCGACCGCGGACCTTACACTTCCCGGTTTGATGGCCCTCCGCTTCGCGCGCCGCCGGCGTCTGGTGATCGTTCTCATCGCGCCGCTGTTGGCCGCGGCGAGGCCCGACCTCATCATCTGGCGGGGCGACATTTCGGGGTTCCTCCGAAGATCTCGATGCTGACCTTGCGCAGGGCCCGCGCCCACTAAGATCCTCCGAACTGTTGAAGCCATGACCGCGATCGCGCCACGAGACCGCTATCGCCGCCTCGACCTCCTGGGTCGCGGCGGCATGGGCGAGGTCCTGTTCGCCGACGACCTCCTGCTCAAGCGGAAGGTCGCGATCAAGGTCGTCCATCGCTCAGCGCTTTCCAACCCGCGGGCGGAGAAGCTCCTGCGTCGCGAGGCGAAAGCCGCGGCCGCTCTCGACAATCCGTTCATCTGCAAGGTCTACGAGGTGGGGGAGGACGAAGGAGGTGTGTTCATCGCCATGGAATACATCCAGGGCGAGACGCTCCGGCAGAGAATGATCCGGGGGCCGATCCCCATGAGGGACGTGGTGAGCCTGGCCCGTGAAATTGCGGACGGCCTCGACGAAGCGGATCGCAAGCGCATCGTCCATCGCGACCTGAAGCCCTCCAACATCATCATCACGCCGCAGGGCCACGTGAAGATCATGGACTTCGGCCTGGCCAAGCGGCTTCCCGGCGATGAATCGATCGAGGAAAGCAGCGCGGGCACCCCCGACGGCATGGTGGTTGGAACCCGCGAATACATGTCGCCCGAGCAGCTCAGAGGCAAGCCGCTGGAGCCGAGCTCGGATCTGTTCGCTTTGGGAGTGATCCTGTTCGAGATGGTCGCGGGACATCACCCATTCCGGAAGGCCTCGGCCATCGACACGCAGTTCGCCCTTCTCAGTGAGGCGGCGCCCGATCTTGCCGAGGCGAGTCCAGGCGCTCCCGACGAACTCTGCGACCTGGTCTGTGGCCTGCTCACGAAGACCGCCTCCGATCGCCCCCGGATCGGCGAAGTGCGCGAACGGCTCGCGGGCATCTCCGACTCCCCGCGCCCCGAGGCGAAGGAGCGAACGCTTGGGACCTCGGCTTCGGTGGAGGCCTTCGTTTCGAGGAAGCCACGGGTGGTGCTGGCTCTCGGGGTGTCGCTGGTCCTCGTTCTGGTGGCGTTGTTGCTTTGGATCGGCCTGCGGCCCGAGCCCACCATGCCCCAGGCGAAGATGGCGACGCTCGTCACCTGGCCGAGCAATGAGGAACAGGCGGCCCTGTCGCCCGACTCGAAGAACGTCACCTTTATTTCGAACCGCGACGGGGTCAAGGACATCTGGCTGATGGATCTTTCGGGGGGCGAACCGCGCCGCATCACCCATGCTCCCGGAAACCTGACCGCGCAGACGTTCTCCGAAGACGGAACGGAGGTCGCCTACGCGCTGGAGTCTGAAACCGAGAAGCTGCTTCAGACCATGCGGATTGATGGAGGGCCCCCGACCCGAAGTCTCGCCCTTCCCAACACCACGCGAATTCGCCGGATGATTCGCTGGGTTGGATCCGACCTCTTCGTGGAGACCGAAAGCCTCGATCTGGTGAAGGTCTCGCTCACCTCCTCACAGGTGAGCCCGGTTGCGACCCTTCCCCGGGAGGCCGCCCCGTTCGGCTACGATGTTTCGCGGGACGGCCGCGCCTTCGCCTTCGGCGCGCGCAACCCCGATGGGACCACGTCCATCTGGCAGCGGGTGTCCGGGCAGGAGGCGCGACCGATCACGAAGTCAGGATTTCAGGATGGGTCGCCGTTCTTCTCGGACGCCGCCGGCCGGACGCGCCTGTTCTTCGAGTCGACTCGGAGTGGTCAGGAGGATCTGTGGCTCATGGAAAAGCCGTCGCGGGAGCCTCGGCAGATCACCTTCGGATCGAACCGGGAGTTCATCGAAAGCGTCGCGAATGACGGCGACATCATCGTGTTCAGCGAAGTGCTGGAAGGCGCCTCGCTCTTCTCCTTCGATCCCCGGGCCGGCCTTCGAAGTCAGCTCACCGCGGAGAACACCCGAGACATCACCCCTTCGACGTCGACCAATGGAAGGGTCGCCTATGCTCGAGTTTCCCTGGCCTCGAACTATCCATGGACTCAGAGCTCGATCTATGTCGGCTCGATCGAGGGTGGACGGTTTTCGGACTCCCGCGTCCTGCTCCGTGAAGGTTTCAATCCCGTAATCTCTCAAAGCGGCAAGTGGCTCGCCTACCTGCGGTTTCGCGGCGCCCCGTCCGTGCCCTACCTCCACCTGCTCAATGTCGAGACCGGGCACAGCAGAGAGATCGCGGAGGTTCCGAGCGCATCACGCGTCTTCATGGACTTCCCCTGGTACTTCACGGAGAGGGACATCTCCTGGTCCGCGGAAGACGAGTTGTACTTCGTCGAGGGCGCGCGGGACAGGGGTTCGCGCATCGTGAGGCTCGTTCCGGGAACCGACGATCCCCCGAGTCCCATGGTTCAGTTGCGGCCCGGCGAAACGGCCTCCGGTCTTCTGCTCTCCAGGGATGGCTCCAGCCTGTTCTACGTTCGGGCCCAGGCGAAGGAACCCGGCGCGACCCTCGAAGAAGTGACGCGCGGGCAGCAGGTCCTGCGAATGCGGGCGAGCGAAGGCTCGCTCACTCTGCTGGGCCTTTCCGGGGAAGCGCTCATCTTCTCGCGGCAGAGAATGCCCACCGAGGATCGAGTCGAGATCGGGTCGGTCAGTCGGAACGGCGTGAAGACGCTCTTCCCGCTCGAGGCTCGCTCGAGAAGTCTGCGTTTCGTGCCGAGCCTGAATTCCCTGACCTTCAGCCGTCGCGACCCACGGGTCGTTGAGAACGCGTTCCTGAAGCGCCTCGACACCGGCATCGAAACCATGATCACCGCGAACGGCATTCCGGGAATCGGCTTTTCTCCTATCTCGACGACGAGCGAGGGTCTTCTCGTATTTTCTCAGCAGTTGCGGAACAAGGATCTGGGTATCATCCGCATCGACCGGCCCTGAAGGCACGGTAAGGAGGGTAACGTCCATGGCGGCCAGGAAGACCAGGAAGCGCGGCGAAAAACGTCTAGCGCCACGAGGGGATGCGGCGGGTGTCGCGAGGATTCGGATGTGGACGAACGCCCTCGAGACCGCGATGATCGAGCGCTACATCGGGAATGCGCCGACTCTCCGGCAACTTCGGCCGATCGTAAAGATCGCTCTTCGGGACATTGGGCGAATCAAGCCCGCCATGATGTCGGACTGTCCGGACACGCTGTCCCACCAGCCCGACTGCACCTGCACGGACCCGGCGATCTGATTTGCGGTCGGATTCGGCCGGCTGAGACTTAGAACCGAAACGCGAGGCCGGCCCTCGCCGTCCAGAAGCCGGGGGTGAACTGAGGGATCTCGAGTTGAGCCGCGATCGAACTCAGAAGCGCCTTCTCGACCGTGCTGAGGGCGCCGGTTTCCTTCGACTGCCACTTCAGTTCCGAGCGCTTGAAGGTGAAGCCGCGCGCCTCGCCCACCAATGCGAACCCGCCCGCGATCCTGACCTGAACCGTGATCCCTGCGTTGAAGCCCAGATGGTGGGTTTGATCCGGATTGACGGGAGTCGCGGTCAGGGAGATCGGAAACGACGCTTTGAGATTGGCGACGGTCAGGGTCGGAGCCGCGTTGATATCCACGGACGGCATGTAGCTGATGCCGCCGGAGAGACCGATCCCCACTCGCCCCTGTGACTGGAAACGGAGATTCAGGGACCGCGGCTTCACGCGTTGCAGGTCGGTCTGGCCGTCGCCGAGGGTTACTGGCAGCGTGGAGACGGGCGATCCCGGAGGTCCGAGCTCGAGTGTGTAGTTGCCCCCGAACGACTGAATGTCCATGTCGACACTGTCCAGGCGGCCCTCCAGGCCGAAGGAATTGGAGAGAAAGAATGTGACCGATGCGCCATAGGCGAGACCGCCATTCGCTTCGAGCGACGGCGCGTCCTTCACGGTCAGCCGCGCGAACTGGACCTGGGGCGATCCGCCGGTGAAGGCGAACGTCTGCTTGTAGGTCGCGATGGTGGGGCCGGTGAAAACGGCCAGCTCGAAGCCCGAGGCTTCGCCAGGTCCGGCGGCGGCCGCGACCAGGAGCAGGCTCGCGAGAAGACCCCCGAGCGCCTTCCAACGCCCCCCCCCGGCTTTGGCGGGGTTGCGGCGCGCGGCAAGAGACGTTGTTTGCTTCATTTTGGAAGCATAAGGGGTGGGTCTAGGTCGAGGCTCCTCCGCCGCGGCTGCCAAACCGCCGGCGATAGGTCGAGGGCGTTGACACCGTCGAATCCGATGAAGGCCACACGCCGCGGTTTCATGGTCCGAGATGCTCGCACGCGGACCGACGGATTCGCAAGATTGAACGCGTCCCGAAGTGTCGGATCAATGTCCTGGAAGACAGTCAGGGTAAGGCCCTATGCTCCATGGGTTCATCCTCGCCCCAGGAGGCCCCATGCGTCTGCCATTCGCTTTTGCCGCAACCCTCGCCCTTGCGCTGCCCGCCCCTTCGGGCGCCGCCACGCCACGCGACACCCTGGTCGTCTCGACGGCCTGGCTCGCTCAGCACCTGAAGGATCCGGAGCTCGTTCTGCTCCACGTGGGCGACAAGGCGGAGTACGAGGCCTCGCATCTCCCGGGCGCGCGATTCGTGAGCCTGCGAGACATTGCCGCATTTCCGGCCGCG